>DKJA01000070.1:0-48676 GCA_002454505.1 Oxalobacteraceae bacterium UBA6704 | reverse complement strand
GCGAGCAGGCGCTGGCGCTGGCCGAGGGCATGCCGGCGACGGCGCTGTTCAAGGCGTCCAGCGTCATCGTCGGCAGGGTGGGGTAAAGCGGCTTACGAAGTGCGGGTCGATTCGAACAGGAACCAGATACGCTGCTCTGCTTCGTCGATCCAGTTTTCCAGCAGGCTGGCGGTGGCGATGTCGTTATCCTTGTCGCACACATCGTGCACTTCGCGCATGGATTTCACCAGCGCCTGGTTGTCGGCACGCAGCTCGTCCAGCATGGCGGTCGCTTCGACGAACGGCGCATCGTTGTCCTGGATGCGCTGCAGCTTGGCGATATGGCCAATCGACCGGATCGTGCTGCCGCCCAGCTTGCGGACGCGCTCGGCGATCGGGTCCAGCATCGTGTAGATCGCCGTGGCCTGTTCGTCCAGCAGCAGGTGGTAGGAGCGGAAGTGCGGACCCGTCACGTGCCAGTGGAAATTCTTGCACTTGATATACAGCGCGAACGTATCGGCCAGCAGGGCATTGAGGCCTTGGGCCACGTCCTGGCGGGCTTTGTTGCCCAGGTCGGTTGGGGTTTTCAGTGCGTCGAGTTGTGCTTTGTCGTTCATGTCTGCCTCTTCATGGGAATGTCGGGGAACTGAAGTCGATTGTAGCGCAGACAATTCAAACGCGTGCGCCAACGGTGCGGCTGAGCATGGTTCGCGGCGGCGCCGCGCCGGCAGCGTGACAGGGCAACGGAGGCAGTTGCCGTATGGCTCGGTTTGTTGGCGATCGCGGCGACAGGGCGTGCCGGACCGGTACGGCCCCGTCCGGAGGGCGGGGCCGGGTTCTCCCTTTCGGCAGGGAGGAAAGCCCGGCCCGCGACGTTCAACGCTTCTCTTCCTTGGTGGCGCCCTGGCGCGCCATCCGGTTGGCCGATTGCCGGCTTTCGCCGCCCTTGCGCCCGATTTCCGCCATGTGTTCACGGTCGCGGCTCACGGCCTCGCCGCCTTTCTGCCCGGCGCGGCGGGCTTCTTCGGAATCGAATTCATGCGCAGTCCCTTTCTGGTGGGCCGCCTGGCCGCCTTTGCTGGCGATCTGGCGTTGTGTTGCTTCATCCATCGCGGCGAACCCACGTTTGCTGGTGCTTTTCTGACTGCTCTGGTTGTCGGACCGCTGGCTGCTGCCTCTGCCTTGCTGCTCACCTGCCTGGGAACCCTGATTTGTAGCCATTTTTCACCTCTCTCTGCGAAGAATGCTCGATCCGGGCGAAGGGCCCGGGCCCTGACGCGGCAAGGTCGGCCGCTTCGTCTGGTTAGAGAAGGTGAGCCGGCTTAAGTTCCGGCGATCGCCAGGAATCCGCAGCGCCGGCGCCGCGTGCCGCTGCGCAACGGCTGCCGGCGCCCTGGCGGCCTTGGTCGGCCCGTCCGTTCGTGCGACAATAGCCGGCTCAGTCCCCCTTTCCGCTGACCATTTCCGGCCATGATTTCCCGCGCAATGCATCCCGAATACATCCTGACGCTTTCCTGCCCCGACCAGCGCGGCATCGTGCACCGCGTGTCCGGCTTTCTTGCCGGGCATGGCTGCAACATCCTCGACTCCGCGCAGTTCGGCGACCAGGAAACCCAGCGCTTCTTCATGCGCGTGCATTTCGCCGCGGAAGACGGCGCGGTCACGGACGAGGTGCTGCGCGCCGACTTCGCGGAACTGGGCGATATGCTGCGGCTGGAATGGACGCTGCACGATGCGCACGCCAAGCCGCGCGTGCTGCTGATGGTGTCGAAGATCGGCCATTGCCTGAACGACCTGCTGTTCCGCTACAAGAGCGGCCTGCTGCCGGTGGAGATCCCGGCCATCGTGTCGAACCACATGGACTTCTACCAGCTGGCGGCCAGCTACAATATTCCGTTCCACCACCTGCCGCTGGCGGCCGGCGCGCCGGAAGCGGCCAAGCTGGCGCAGGAGGCGCGCATCGTCGAGCTGCTGGACACCCACCGGATCGACCTGGTGGTGCTGGCCCGCTACATGCAGATCCTGTCGCCGGCCCTGTGCGCGCAGCTGAAGGGCCGGGCGATCAATATCCACCATTCCTTCCTGCCCAGCTTCAAGGGCGCGAAACCGTATGCGCAGGCGCACCAGCGCGGCGTGAAGCTGATCGGCGCCACCGCCCACTTCGTCACGGGCGACCTGGACGAAGGCCCGATCATCGAACAGGACGTCGAGCGCGTCGACCACGCGATGGATGGCGACACGCTGTCCGCGATCGGCCGCGACGTCGAATGCGTGGTGCTGGCGCGGGCCGTCAAATGGTTCGTCGAACACCGCATCCTGCAGAACGGTCACCGTACCGTCATTTTCAAATAAACCGTTTAGATCGATTCAATGGCACTCAAGGCAACAATCTACAAGGCGGAACTGTCGATCGCCGACATGGACCGCAATTACTACGGCACCCACCTGCTGACGCTGGCGCGCCACCCGTCCGAAACGGACGAGCGCATGATGGTGCGCGTGCTGGCCTTCGCGATCCACGCCAGCGACACGCTGACGTTCACCAAGGGCATGTTCGACGTCGAGGAACCGGACCTGTGGCAGAAGGACCTGACGGACGCGATCGAGCTGTGGATCGAGATCGGCCAGCCGGAAGAGCGCCGCATTCTGAAGGGCGCCGGCCGCGCCGAGCACGTCTACGTGTACAGCTACAGCACCGCCAGCCCGATCTGGTGGAAGGGCATCGCCAACAAGGTCGACCGCGCCAAGAACCTGACGGTGGTGAACCTGGCGTCCGAAGCGACGGCCGCGCTGGAGAAAATGGCGCAGCGGAACATGCAGCTGCAGTGCACGATCCAGGATGGCCAGATCTGGCTGACCGACGGTAACGAGACGGTACAGGTGGATCGGGAAACCTGGAAGTCGGAGCGGTAGGCCGGGCATCAGCCCCGGTAGATTGCATTCCTCACATCCCGCGGCAACGCGCCCGCCATGCCCTCGAACGTCGTGTTGGTCATCAGCACCAGCGCGATATCGGCCGCCGGATCGTAGAACCACTGGTGGCCGTACGCACCGCCCCACTGCAGCGTGCCGGGCGACTGCGGCGAGTGCGCCAGCCGCGGATCGCCCAGCACGGCGCCCAGGTAGCCGAAGCCCCAGCCGGGGCCCTGCGTCTGCGCCTGGACGCCGGTGCGGTCGACCTGCGCCGCCTGCAGCACGCCCCGGTGCGACGTGCGCAGGCTCAATAAAAACCGCATGAAATCGTCCGCCGTGCCGGCCATGCCGGAACCGCCGGACGGATACGATGCCGGGTCGAAGATCCGCCCCGGCGCGAAATGCGCGTAACCCTCGATGAACTTGACGGCCGCCGCATCGCCCATCCGCAGCGGCGCCGGCCGCGCATCGGCATAGGGCACGGCGAGGCGCGTTTCGTCCAGCACCGCGAAGGCGGTATCGCGCATGCGCAGCTGGCCCGTCACTTCGCGCTGCACGAGCTGCGGCAGGGGCATGCCGGTGGCCGCCTCCAGCACGGCGCCCAGCACGTCCGTCGCCATCGAATAGCGCCAGGCCGTGCCCGGCGCATAGGCCAGCGGCACCGAGGCGATGCGGGCCAGGTTGTCCTGCAGCGCCAGGCCCGGCTGGTCGAGGCCATCGGACACGCCGGCCCGCTCGTAAGGGCCGCCCGGCGCTTCCAGGAAGCCATAGGACAGGCCGGCCGTGTGCGTCAGCAGGTGGTGCAGCGCGATGTCCGGCGCGGTGCCGTCCGGCAGGCGGGGGCGGAAGTCGGGCAGCCACGTGGCGATGGGCGCGGCCAGGTCGATCGTGTCGTCGGCGGCCAGCTTCAGCGCGGTGGTGGCCACCAGCGGCTTGGTGAACGAGGCGATGCGGAAGATCGCGTCTTCGCGCATCGGCAGGCCAGCCTCGCGGTCCGCCAGGCCGGCGGCGCGGCGGTAGACGATCTCGCCGTCGCGCGCCACCAGCACCACGGCGCCGACGATGCGCTCTCGGGCCAGCGAGCGCGCGAGCACATCATCCAGCGCGGCGGCGAAAGTAGCGGACATTCGGATCTCCTGATTCACATCATCGAAAAACAGCCCGCCATCTTAGCGGGGAAAGCGGCGCCGTGCAGCGGGGGCTATAATCGCCTGCGCCTTCTTTCCACTTTTCGGGACAGCCATGAAAATCACCCTCGTTGCCGCCTTGCTGGCGGCCAGCTTCGCCACCGCCGCCCAGGCCCAGGTCACCGTCAAGGACGCGTGGGCACGCGGCACGGTGCCGGCCGCGAAAGCGTCCGGCGCCTTCCTGCAGATCGAATCGAAGACGGATGCGCGGCTGGTCGACGTCCGCACGCCCGTCGCCACGGCGGAACTGCACGAGATGAAGATGGCGGACAACCGCATGCAGATGAACCGCGTGGCGGGCATCGACCTGCCGGCCGGCAAGCCGGTGAACCTGGCGCCGGGCGGCTATCACGTGATGCTGATGGGGCTGAAGAACCAGCTGAAGGAAGGCGACACGGTGCCGCTGACGCTCGTCATCGAGCAGAAGGGCGGCAAGCGCGAGAACGTGGAAGTGCAGGTGCCGGTCAAGCCGCTGACGTACACTCCGCCGCGCAACTGAACTTCCGTGAGATGACAGCCCCGGCGGGTGAGCACCTGCCGGGACCGGCAAAGGAATGACAGGCGCGGCTTACGGCGCGCCGCCCAACCGCTTGACGGTGCCGGAGCCCATCACGGTGCGGTTCAGCTGCGGATCGCCGTAGTAGGCCACGTCGCCGGAGCCGGCCACGCTGGCGCTCAGCGACTGTTTGGCCCACACTGTGGCCTGGCCGGAGCCGCCGATGCTGACGGAGGCGGTGCGCGTGGCCAGCTTGGCGACGTCCACGGTACCGGAGCCGCCGATCGAGACCGTCAGCCGTTCGGCCTTGCCGGACGCCTTCAGGTTGCCGCTGCCGCCCAGCGCCACGGTGACGCCGTCGGCATCCACGTCGCGCAGGCTGATCGAGCCGGAGCCGCCCACGTCCATCTGCAGTTTCGGGCCGTGCAGGCCTTCGGCATCCACCGAACCGGAACCGCCGACGGCGATGCGCTGCACGTCGCGCGCCTGCACGAAGACTTTCAGGTTGCGCGTGTCGAGCTGCTGGTTCTTGTGCAGCGGCCGGATCTTCAGCAGGCCGTTTTCCACCACCGTCTCGATCAGCGGCAGCACGTTGTCGTCGGCTTGCACCGTCACCGAGTCCGTGCTGCCCAGCCTGACTTCGACCTTGCCGCCGGTGGACAGGCCGATGCCGTTGAAGGTGCCCACTTCGCGGACCTGCTTGACGACGCTGCCGCTGCCCTGGATGCGTTCGCCGCCGAGCCAGGACAACGGCGATGCGGTCGATTGGACGGTGGCCAGGCCGGCGGCGAGGAGGGCGGCGGCAACGACAGTGGTGCGGAAGAGTTTGGACATGATGGTCTCCGTTGTTCAGTGATCCCATCGTAAATGCACGCTCCCTGCGCGGCAGCAAGCGTGCGACGAATTGCAGGGAAAGCGGGACAGAATGCGCCAGGCGGCGCCGGGCCGGGGTGCGCGGCAGCGACTAAGGTATGATGCGCCCCTCGCAACAGGAGTAGCACAATGCTGATCATCACCATCAAGCAGGGCAAGGAAAAGGCGCTGCTGGCCGGCGACCCGTGGATCTACCCGTCCGCCATCGACAAAGTGGACGGCAAGCCGCAGGAGCGCAACAAGCCCGGCAGTACGGCCATCGTGCAGACGTCGTCGCGCCAGTTTCTCGCCCGCGCCGCCTACAACGCCAGGTCGCAGATCGCCGCGCGCATCTGGACGCTGCGCGAGGACGAGCCGATCGACCACGCGATGATGAAGCGGCGCGTGCGCGCCGCCGTCGAGAAGCGGCTGCCGGCGGTGCGCGCGGCCCATCCGGAAGAGCTGGTGCTGCTGATCGACGCCGAGAAGGATGGCCTGCCCGGCCTGCTGGTGCACGCGTATGGCGGCGCCGATGGCTGGTTGATCTGCCAGTTCCAGGCGGCCGGCGTGGAGCACTGGAAGGTGCCGATCGTGCAGGCGCTGCTGGCCGATACGCAGGTCAAGAACGTCTACGAGCGCTGCGACGCGCTGGTGCGCAAGGGCGAAGGCCTGCTCGTCAAGCCGGGTGCGCTGGCCGGCGACGAGCCGCCGCAGCGGCTCACCGTGCGCGTCAAGGGGCGGCCGGTGGCGATGGATATCCGCACCGGCTTCGAATATCCCCGCTGACCGTCAGTCCAGCGGCACGGCCCGGTACCGGTTGACCGCCGTGCTGCCGACCGGCGGCGCATTGTTCTGCCACGCGCTGCGCAGGTAAGAGACCACCTGCGCCACTTCCACATCGCTCAACACATGGCTGAACGGCGGCATGCCGTACGGCCGGGGATTGCCATGCGTGGCGGGCGGAAAGCCGCCGTTCAGCACGATGCGGATCGGGTTGGCCGCATCGGCCATCGTCAGCGCCCGGTTGCCGGCCAGCGGCGGATAGTGGGGCGGGGCCCCTTCGCCGCCCTTGCCATGGCAGTCGGCGCAATGCTGCTCGTACAGCTTCGCGCCGGCCGCGATGAAGGCCACCGCCTGCGCCTCCTTCGACCGTTCATACGGCGCACCGCCATTCTTCGTCGACGGCAGCGATTTCAGATAGACCGCCATTGCCTGCACGTCCCCTTCTGACAGGTGCTGCAGGCTTTCGCGCACCACCTCGGCCATCGGCCCGAACACGGTCGAGCGGGGCGCCACGCCCGTGTGTAGCAGGCGGGCGATGTCCTGCACAGGCCAGTCGCCCAGGCCTGCTTCCCCATCGCTCGTCAGCGACGGCGCATACCAGCCCAGCACGGGCACCAGGCCGCCGGACAGCTCGTCGCCGCTGCCGCCCAGCGCGTTGCGGGCGCTGTGGCACGCGCTGCAATGTCCCAGGCCCTGCACCAGGTAGGCGCCGCGGTTCCA
The DNA here is from genome assembly GCA_002454505.1 of Oxalobacteraceae bacterium UBA6704. Taxonomy (GTDB): domain Bacteria; phylum Pseudomonadota; class Gammaproteobacteria; order Burkholderiales; family Burkholderiaceae_D; genus Rugamonas. Next base: position 41,746 of record DKJA01000070.1, on the reverse strand, counting down.
TTCGGCCGACTGGGCCTTCTCTTCCCGGTACACACCGGGGCTGAAATACAGCGCGCGCCAGGCGGCCAGCGCCACCTGCCGGTCGTACGGAAAGCGCAGCCTGTGCGGCGCGTTCGGCTGGCGGACGGCGGGGATCGTGCGGAAGTAGGCGTACAAGGCATCGGCATCGTCGCGCGTGACGGCCGTGTAGTTCGGGTAGGGGAAGGCTGGGTACAGCAGCCGGCCGTCGCGCGAACGGCCGTTGTGCAGCGCGTTCCAGAAATCATCCGCGCTCCATGCGCCGATGCCCGTTTCGGCATCCTGAGTGAGGTTCGGCGAGATCACCGCGCCGAACGGCGTTTCCAGCGTGCGGCCGCCGGCATACTGGGCACCGCCGCGCACCGTGTGGCACGCCATGCAGTCGCCGGCGCGGGCCAGGTAGGCGCCGCGGGCGATTTTTTCCGCTGCCGGCAGCGCGGCAAACGCGGCGCTGGCAGGTGGGCCGGCATCGTGGCGCGGCCACAGCAGCCAGGCGACGATCGCCACCAGCACAAGCAGGATGGCCAGGGCCCAGCGCAGACGGTGGGGCTTCATTGGGCGCTTCATGGCGCACCGCCGTGATCCGGCACGCCGCCGCATTTCAGCGGCAGCGGCGCGGTTGGTGCCGTCGCTGGCCGCGCGTTGTCGTCCGCCTGTTGACTGGCCAGCCAGCCGGAGACGGCCGCCACGTCCGCATCGGTCAGCCTTGCGGCGATGTCGCCCATGCAGTCCGGGGCTTGGGCGCGGCGCACCTTGTTGCGCCAGGCGCCGAACTGCGCGTTGATGTAGTCGCGCGGCAGGCCGACCAGGCCGGGAATGGCCGGCGCCACGCCTGTCAGCTGCTGGCCATGACAGGCCACGCAGGCGGGGATCTTGCGGCCCGCATCGCCCTGCTGCACCAGCACGCGGCCCCGTTCCAGCATCGCCGGCGAGGCATTCACGGGGGCGGCGGGCAGATAGGCCGGGTGCTGGCTGGAGAAGAATTGCGCGATCTCGCGCAGGTAGGCGTCGGACAGCGGGCCCACCATATACGTCATCAGCGGGAACTGGCGGCGGCCGTCGCGGAAGTTCAGCAGCTGGTTGTACAGATAGCCTTCCGGCTTGCCGGCGATGCGGGGAAAGAAGGCGTCGTTGCGTTCGCGCGGCTGATGGCAGGCAATGCACGGCGCCAGCCTTTGCTCGAGCGTGTCGGGCGGCGCAGCGTGGGCTGACTGGAGGGCGAGCAGGGCGGCTGAAAACAGCAGTATCGACTTGGGCATACCGTTCTTGTCTCCGGGACGTGGCGGCTCAAGCATACGCCCGTCCGGGAACGAAGAACAGAGTTACCGGCCTCAGCCTTCCGAGGGAGTGACGGCGCCCGCGGTGCGTGGCCGGCGCGGCGGACGGGGCGCCTTCGGCGGCGGCAGCACATTGCCCTGTGCAAGCCAGTGGTGATAGACGCGCAATGCCACCTGCGCATCGTCCGCCGCGTACAGCAGCTGCTTGTCGGCCAGGCGCGGCGCGGCCCAGTTGGTGGTGGAGATCTTCTTCGACTTGTGCAGCTTCTGGCCGAAGTATTTGGCCACCGCGCTTTTCGCGCCCAGGTCGTGCTTCTGGCCGGGCACGCGCAGCGCCACGGACAGGTCGACGATGCGGGCCGGCTCGATGCCCAGCTTGGCGCGCACGCGCTTGACGTCGTCGGACAGGCCGAAGCCCACCTTCAGCACGTGCTCCGCTTCGAGGATGGCTTTCAGCGCGGGCAGCAGCGCCGCGATGTCGGGCCCGACAGGGAACAGCCACGCCGCCTCGTCGGTGGCGAACTGCACGAGGTGCGGCCCGTCCGAGCTCTGGCCCTTGACGAAGGTGGGTTTCGATTCGGTGTCGAAGCCGATGGCCGCGTGGGCCAGCAGTGCGGCCTGGGCCGCCTGGGCCTGTGCCGCCGTCCGTACGAGGTGCACGTCGGCCAGCGCGATACCCGGGTAGGGCGGCAGATCGGCTTCGGCCGCCGCCGTTGCACCCCGGTCCATCAGCCTTTGCGGGAGAATTTCGCCGTCAGCTGTTCCAGCTTTTCCTGGCGGCGCTGGGTCGCTTCTTCGGCGGCCTGCGCTTCGCGTTCGGCTTTCTTGCGCTCCGCTTCCTTGCGGAAGCGTTCCAGCAGCGTGTCCTTGGCGTGCTTGCGGTGCACGTCGGTGACTTCGGCGCCGGCGCTGCCGTCGAGGTTGTAGCGGACGGTGGCTTTTTCCATCGTGCGCAGGTAGCGCTGCGAACCCGTGTGGATGCCCAGTGCGGCACGCATCAGCTTGCGGTCGATGTCCGGCAGTTGCGCGAGGATCTGCTTGTCGATGCCGATCGACAGCGGCAGGCAATCGCGGAACGGCGGAAATTGCTGTTGCAACTGCTTCAACAGCGAACGGGCGCTCGGTGCCGGCGCGGCAGGTGCAGCGCTGGCGGCTGCCTTGTCTTCGGTGGAGGACTCGGCGGCTACAGCATCAGTCACTGCGGCAGGGGTGGTGGATTCGGCGGCGCTCGTCTCGGGGGTAAGGCTGGTATTCATCGACTTCACAGTTTAAGCAAGAGGCGTCAGCATACCATGCGTGGCCAAGGCACGCGTTGCATTTTTCGTCATGACACGGTGCAAACAACGGCTGTCCGGCCGGCGGGCCTAAGGCTAACCTAAGGGAGATTGCCGGCAGCGGGCGTGCCAGGGCGTGACAAAGCGTGTATAATGATCGACGCACCAAAAGCAGGGCGGTGCAGATTCAGTTTGGTAAGGAGTTGTACGCGGTCCCCTTTGTCAGGGTTTATCCGCATGCCGGCGCCACGCGCCACAGGGCCGAGCCCTCTCTTCTGTTCGCACTGAATATACAACGGAATCCAGGGCCCGTACGACGGGCTTTTTTCATTCCGGATGATCCCCACATACGCACCAGCGGGGCCTCGTAGCAGGCCGCGCCGGATTGTTCAATTGCGCCGTGCCCCCGCCAGGCACAGAGAGAAATTTGATGACGACGAAACCGCCGAAGACCTTAACGCTGTCCGCCAAGAAGCCGCGTGCCGAAGCCGCGCCACTGGCGGTGACCAAGACCACCTTATCCTATGTGATCGACAACGCGCAAGAGGCCGCCGGCAAAGTCACCGTCGTGAAGAAGAAGACCTCCCGTCTGGCCGCGCTGCAAGCGGCCGAAGCGGACTCCGACGTGGCGGCCGTGGCCGTTCCCGAGGTTGCCGACGTGGCTGTTGCCGACGAGCCGAAGAAAACGGTGCGCAAGGCTGCTGTTGCGGCCGATGACGCTGCGCCGAAAGCGCCGGTGGTGCGCGTGCGCAAGGCCAAGGTCGATCCGGCTGCTGCCGCACCGACCGCGCCGGCCGCCGTCAGCCAGGTGACCGATGCGGCCACGCTGGCCTCGATCGACACGTCCGGCTACCTGCTGCCGTCCGTGAAGGTGCCCGGCCGTCGCGGCCGCAAGCCGAGCGAGTTCACGCCCGAGAACGACGAAGTGGCGGCACTGAACGCCGTCGAGCGCGCCGAACTGAAGGCTGCGTCGAAAGCGCGCGAGCGCAAGGCCAAGGGCCTGGACCCGTTCGGCGGCGATGCGACCATGACCGGCGACGACGTGGAAAAACGCCGCCAGCAGTTCCGCAACCTGATCAATATGGGCAAGGACCGCGGCTTCCTGACGTATGCCGAGATCAACGACCAGCTGCCCGAGAACATCATCGATCCGGAAGCGATCGAAGGCATCATCGCCACGTTCAACGACATGGGCATCGCCGTCTACGAGCGCGCGCCGGATGCGGAAGCGCTGCTGCTGTCCGATAACGTGCCAAACGCCACGTCCGACGACGAAGTGGAAGCGGCTGCCGCGACGGCGCTGTCCACGGTGGATTCCGACTTCGGCCGCACGACGGACCCGGTGCGCATGTACATGCGCGAGATGGGTGCCGTGGCGCTGCTGACGCGCGAAGGCGAGATCGAGATCGCCAAGCGCATCGAGGAAGGCCTGCGCGACATGATCCAGGCGATCTCCCAGTGCCCGACGACGATCGCCGAGATCGTCGCGCTGGCCGAGAAGATCGACAGCGACGAGCTGAAGGTCGACGACGTGGTCGACGGCTTCGTCGATCCGGACGAGAAATCGGCACCGGCACCGGCCGCGCCAGCTGCCCCGTCTTCGTCCGACGATGACGAAGAAGAAGACGAGATCGAAGAGGAAGAAGAGGGCGACGCCAATGGCGGCGCGGCCGGCTTCTCCAGCGAACAGCTGGTGCAGCTGAAGGTCGATGCGCTGGAGCGCTTCGCCGTCATCTCCGCGCAGTTCGACAAGATGCGCAAGTCGGCCTACGGCTCGACCGCGTACCAGAAGGCGCAGACGATCATCTCCGCCGAGCTGCTGGGCATCCGCTTCACCGCCAAGGTGGTGGAAAAGCTGTGCGATACGCTGCGCGGCCAGATGGAACAGGTGCGCGGCATCGAACGCGCCGTGCTGGAGATCTGCGTGAACCGCTGCGGCATGCCGCGCGCCCACTTCATCAAGGTGTTCCCGGGCAGCGAGACGGACCTGGACTGGGTGGACGGCGAAGTCGATGCCCGCCATCCTTACAGCACGGTGCTGGGCCGTAACGTCCCCGCCATCAAGGAACTGCAGACCAAGATGATCGACCTGCAGGAACGCGTGGCGCTGCCGCTGGCCGACCTGCGCAAGATCAACAAGCAGATGGCGGCCGGCGAGAAGCGTGCCCGTCACGCCAAGCGCGAAATGACGGTGGCCAACCTGCGCCTGGTGATCTCGATCGCGAAGAAGTACACCAACCGCGGCCTGCAGTTCCTCGACCTGATCCAGGAAGGCAATATCGGCCTGCTGAAGGCGGTCGACAAGTTCGAGTATCGTCGCGGCTACAAGTTCTCCACGTACGCCACGTGGTGGATCCGCCAGGCCATCACGCGTTCGATCGCCGACATGGCCCGCACGATCCGCGTGCCGGTGCACATGATCGAGACGATCAACAAGATGAACCGCATCAGCCGCCAGATCATGCAGGAAACGGGCAGCGAACCGGACATGGCCACGCTGGCGGTCAAGATGGAGATGCCGGAATCGAAGGTGCGCGAGATCATGAAGATCGCCAAGGAGCCGATTTCGATGGAAACGCCGATGGGCGAGGACGGCGATTCGCAGCTGGGCGACTTCATCGAGGACAACACCACGCTGGCCCCGCTGGACGCCGCGCTGCATGCGTCGATGCGCAACGTGATCAAGGAAGTGCTGGACTCGCTGACGCCGCGCGAAGCAAAGGTGCTGCGCATGCGTTACGGCGTGGAGATGTCGAACGACCACACGCTGGAAGAAGTGGGCAAGCAGTTCGACGTGACCCGCGAACGGATCCGCCAGATCGAGGCGAAGGCGATGAGCAAGCTGCGCCAGCCGAGCCGGTCGGACAAGCTGAAGACGTTCCTGACCCAGAACTGATGCTGCAGAACTGAGCCTGTCTGTGGATTGGAAGAAGAGGAAGCCCGCGCGGCTTCCTTTTTTTTGCGCTGGGGACTGTCCCTGCAAGGGCGGTCCGGCGCTCCGGCTGTCCCCGGGGTTGTCGTTTGCCAGAGATCCGCTCACGTCAAAACCAACCGAGGGGACGGTCCCCTGCGATGTCTGTAATACAATGCTTGCGCTACCATCGACATCCCGACCACCTGACCAGGAGTCCTTCGCAATGATCGATCAACACCGACGTGGTTTCGTCCTTGCCGCCGGCGGCGCCCTTGCCGCCACCGCGGTAGGCTCCCCGGCCCTCGCGCAGCCGGGCGACAAGAAGATTGGTTACGCCATCGTGGGCCTCGGCGGCTATGGGCTCGGCATCATCATCCCGCAGTTCAAAAACTGCCAGCACAGCAAACTGGTGGCGCTGGTCAGCGGCGATCCGGACAAGGCCAGGCGCGTGGCGGCGGAATACGGCGTGCCTGAAAAGGGCATCTACAACTACGAGAACTACGACAGCATCCGCGACAACCCGGACATCGACGTGGTCTACGTCTGCCTGCCCGTATCGATGCACGCCGAGTACACGATCCGCGCGGCGAAGGCGGGCAAGCATGTGCTGTGCGAAAAGCCGATGGCCGTGTCGTCGGCCGAATGCGAGAAGATGATCGCTGCCTGCAAGGCCGCAGGCAGGAAGCTGATGATCGGCTACCGCTGCCATTTCGAGGCCTTCAACCTGGAGGCCGTGCGCCGCGCGCGCGCCGGCGAGATCGGCCAGCTGCGTTACTTCCGTTCCGAGCACGGCTTCGTGCAGCGGGACGGGTCGTGGCGGCTGAAGAAGGCGATGTCCGGCGGTGGTTCGCTGATGGACATCGGCATCTACGCGCTGCAGGCGGCGCGCTACATGACGGGCGAGGAACCGGTGGCCGTGTATGCCCACGAGCAGACGGACCGCAAGGACGTGCGCTTCCGCGAGGTCGAGGACATGATCCAGTTCGAGCTGGAGTTCCCGTCCGGTGTGATTGGCTCGTGCATGTCGATGTACAGCGCGAACCAGAACCACATCCTGCTGATGGGCGATAAAGGCCGCATCGAGCTGGAGCCCGGCACCAGCTACAGCGGCAACCGGCTGTGGGTCGGCCGCGGCCGCGAAACGGAGATCACCGCGCCGCCGCCGGGACCCGGTGCGACGCAGTGGGCCGGCCAGCTCGATCACATGGCGCGGTGCGTCGTCAGCGACCGCCAGCCCATCGTGGCCGGCGAAGAGGGGTTGCGCGACATGCGCATCATCGAGGCGATCTACCAGTCGGCGCGGGAAAAACGGCGGATTGCGCTGCGGGCCTGATCAGTAAGGCCGCCCGGTCACATCGAGCGCGATGCGCCACACGGCGCCCGCGCCGGTGATGAAAAGTGTCTTGCCGTCGGCGCCGCCGAAAGCGACGTTGGTGACGTTCGCATCGACGCGGATCGTGGCGAGCACCTTGCCCTGCGGCGTGAACACGCGTACGCGCTTCGCACCATGTTCGGTGACGTACAGGTTGCCGTGGCAGTCGAGCGTCATGCCGTCGCCGCCGTCGATCTTCGCCAGCACGGACGGCTTCTGCGGCACGCCGCCGACGATCGGATAGGAACGCACCTCGTTGTCGCCCGCGTTCACGTACAGCACATCCTCCTTCAGCGACAGCGTGATGCCGTTCGGGTTCTTGCGCGTGCCGTCCACCAGCGTCACCTTGCCGTCCGTGCCGACGCGGTAGATGCCCGTGACGGGCTGGCCGCCGGGCGCTGCCGCCTGCTGGTAATCCGGATCGGTGAAATAGGTTGTGCCGTCGGTGGCGATGGCGATGTCGTTCGGCGAGTCGAACACGTTGCCCGCATATTTAGCGGCGATGGCCGTGCGCTTGCCGCCGTCGATGGCGTAGCGCATCAGCGCCTTGTCCTTGTGGCTGGCCACGACCAGCTGGCCCTTGCCGTCGACGGCAAGGCCGTTGCTGCCGCTGTTGTCGATGGCGATGCTGACCGTGTCGTCGGCGGCCAGCTTGCGGATGCGGGACGGGAACGGCGCGGCGGTCGCAAAATCGGAGAAGTACAGCGCGTCGCCTGTCCACACGGGGCCTTCGAACAATTGCGGTCCCTTGTGCGATGACGTGACGGCGGCGATGCGCTGCGCCGTCAGTTCGCCCGAAGGGGCCTTGCCGCAGGCGGCGGCCGCTGCGGCACTATAATGGGCCAGTGCCAGCAGGGCCGCGCCGAGCGCGAGGGAAGTGTGATGAGGCGTCATGCGTCGGGTCTCCTTTGTTGTGTGTGACCGTGAGTGTACACACAGGGAGCCCGCCGCCGCTTACACCTTGCGGACGAACTCCGTTTTCAGGCTCATCGCGCCGAAGCCGTCGATCTTGCAGTCGATGTCGTGGTCGCTGTCGACGAGGCGGATGTTCTTCACCTTGGTGCCCTGCTTGATGACGCCGCCGGAGCCCTTCGGTTTCAGGTCCTTGATGACGGTGACCGTGTCGCCGTCCTGCAGCAGGTTGCCGGACGCATCGCGGTATTCGCGCACCTTGTCGGCGGCGCCTTCGGCCGCGGGCGACCATTCATGGGCGCATTCCGGGCAGACGAGATTCGTGCCATCCTCGTAGGTGAACTCGGACTGGCATTGCGGGCAGGGTGGCAGGGCGCTCATGGTGTGATCTCTGAAAAAGCGGGCAGTATAGACGATGATAAGGGCAGAAGATGGAAAGACTGAGTAATCCACTCTGGTCTGCATTGACCGGCGCGCAGCAGCACCTGGCGCAGGTGGTGGGCGACATGCGACGGTATGCGCCCGACGTGGCGCCGTTCTGCGCGGTGCCGGAAGACGGCATGTTCGTGCGCGCCACCGATCTCGAATATCTGACGGAAGACGCGTACTTCCTCGGCGCGATTCCCGCCGTGCCGGATGGCTGGACGATGACGGAACTCGGTGGCGTGCTGCAGATGGTCTACCGTGGCGGTGCCGTCGCCAAGCCGTCGGCTGCCGGGGTGGTGGAGCTCGATGCGCTTGATCCGGCGATGCAGGAGCTCACGGCGCTGGCGTTCCCCGGCTACTTCCGCGCCCGCACAGGCATCATGGGCCGCTACGTGGGCATCCATGATGGCGGCAAGCTGGTGGCATTGTCGGGCGAGCGAATGGACCTGGGCGACCTGCGCGAAGTCAGCGCCGTCTGCACGCATCCCGATTACACGGGGCGGGGCTACGCGAAGCTGCTGGTGCAGCACATCATGCACGGCATGCAGCAGCAGGGCGTGACGCCGATGCTGCACGTGGGGGCGAAGAACGAGCGGGCGATCGCGCTGTACGAAGCGCTGGGATTCGAGAGAAATGGCGTGCTGCGGCATACGTGGCTGCAGGTGCCGCAGCGTTCTTAAGTTTTGCCGGGCTTGTATCGTGTGCTGAATGGTGGCAGCATGCAGCTTCCATTACAAGGAGTCCGCCATGCGCTACGTGCCATCCGCCCTGCTGTTCGTCGCCGCCATCGCGCTCTATGCGAGCGGCTCTTCCGCCGGTTCCGCGCTGCTCTTCATCGCCGGCGTCGGCTGCGAAATCGCCGCCTGGCGCAGCGCCCTGCGCGCCCGTCGCACATAGAACAGTGACGCCAGACGAAAAACCGGTGACAGGCTCCATTTTCTGGGAAATATTTCCTTTTAAATGGAGCCTGTCACCGGTTTTTTTTTTCCAGTCTAAGCTTCAGTCGCCGGCCTGGATGTCACCGATGCCGGTGGCCGACTTGTTCAGCACTTTCGGGTGACCGTAGTAAGTCAGGTTGCCCATGCCCCGCACGACGGCGTTGAGCGTGCCGCTGGCATGCACGCTGACGCTGCCGATGCCTTCGAAGTTCACGTCGGCCCGTTCCGCCTTCAGCGCCTTCGTATCCACTTCGCCCACGCCCTGCGCCTTCACGCGCAACCATTTCGCCGTGCCTTTCGCCTCCATCCGGCCGGCGCCCTGGAACTGCAGGTCCACGCGTTCTTCCTTGATGTTGTCGATGACGATCTGGCCGGCCCCTTCGACCACGCATTTGACCAGTGACGGCACGGTGACGACGATCTTGTCGCCATCCTTCATCGTCATGTTCTTCGTGCCCGAATACTCGATCCTCAGCTCCTCGCCTTTCACGCTCATGACGATCTTGCCGATGAACTCGGGCCGGCCGGCGAGCTTCACCGACTGCGCCTGGCCGGCATGCACTTCCATGTTGACCGGTCCGGAAATGGCGATCGCGCGGAACGGCGCCAGCTGGCGCGTTTCTTCGGCGCCGTGGGCGGCTGCGGTGGCGAGGGCGAAGGAGCAGAGCAGGAGCAGACGGCGCATGGCAGGGACCTTTGTAGGAGTGATTGTTGGTGACGCGATGGTAAGCCGTGCAGACGGGGGAGGGGAAGGGATTGCGATGAAATGCGCAATCGGGGAGGTGAAGCGTGAAAATGGGCAATTTCGCCAAAGCCCGCGCATTTGAAAAGCCCCAAGTGCTAACTTGGGGCTGACCAGGCGGCGTGGAAGTCAAAGGCAGAAGAGGGGACGGTCCCCGTTCGGGGACAGTCCCCAATCAGCCGGTATTGCGCAACCCCGCCGCCACGCCGTTGATCGACAAATGAATCCCCCGGTGCACGCGCGGATCGGCCTTGTCGGCATCGGCGGCCAGCGTGCGGCGCCGCTTGATCAGCTCCACCTGCAGGTGGTTCAGCGGATCGAGGTAGGCGAAGCGGTTCTGGATCGAGCGGGCCAGCAGCGGATTGCTGGCCAGCCGCTCGGTGGCGCCGGTGATGGTTTCCAGGCAGCCCAGCGTTTCGCGGTACTCGTCGCAGATGCGCTTGAAGATCCGCTCGCGCAGTTCTTTATCGGCCACCAGTTCGGCGTAGCGCGACGCGATGGCCAGGTCCGTCTTGGCCAGCACCATGTCCATGTTCGACAGCAGCGTGGCGAAGAACGGCCAGTGGTCCGACATGTCGCGCAGCTGCGTCAGCCGCTGTTCGCGGTCGCCATCGGCCAGCCAGCCGGCGACGGCGCTGCCGAAGCCGTACCAGCCCGGCAGCAGCAGCCGGCACTGACCCCACGAGAAGCCCCAAGGAATGGCGCGTAGGTCTTCGATGCGCTTGGTCGACTTGCGCGACGCGGGCCGCGAACCGATGTTCAGCTCCGCGATCTCGGCGATCGGCGTGGCGGCAAAGAAGTAGTCCGTGAAACCGGGCGTTTCGTACACGAGGTTGCGATACGCTTTATAGGCACGGTCGGACAGCTCCACCATCACCGCTTCGAAACCGGCCAGCTGCTCGTGCTGCTCGGGATGCGCGGCAGGGGGCATCAGGCTCGCCTCCAGCGTCGCCGCCACCAGCAGTTCCACGTTGCGGCGGCCGATCTCCGCATTCGAGAATTTCGACGCGATGATCTCGCCCTGTTCCGTCAGCCGGATCTGGCCGTTGACGGTGCCTTTCGGCTGCGCCAGAATCGCTTCGTAGCTTGGCCCGCCGCCGCGGCCCACCGTGCCGCCGCGGCCGTGGAACAGCCGCAGCTTGACGTTGGCCTTGCCGAACACGTCGATCAGCGCGATCTCCGCCTTGTACAGCTCCCACGTGGACGTCAGGAAGCCGCCGTCCTTGTTCGAGTCCGAATAGCCCAGCATCACTTCCTGGATGCGGCCCCGTTTTTCGATCAGCTGTTCGACCAGCGGCAGCGCCATCACCGCTTCCATGATGCCGGCGGCGCGCTGCAGGTCGGGAATCGTCTCGAACAGCGGGATCACCATCAGGTCCGCTGTCGTTTCGCCGTCGGCGGAGCGGCGCAGCAGCCCCGTCTCCTGCTGCAGCACCAGCACTTCCAGCAGGTCGGACACGGTTTCCGTGTGCGAGATGATGTAGTTGCGGATGGCCCGCTCGCCGTAGCGGGCGCGGATGTCGCGGGCGGCGCGGAAGATCGACAGCTCGCCCTGCGTCTCTTCCGTGTAGTCGATGTAGGGCGAATACAGCAGCCGCGGTTGCGCCAGTTCTTCCAGCAGCAGCGCGACCTTGGCATCTTCATCCAGCGCCGCGTAATCGGCCTCGGCGCCGGCGCGGGCGAACAGCTCGGCCAGCACGCGCTCGTGCACGTCGGAGCTCTGGCGCATGTCCAGCGACGCCAGGTGGAAGCCGAAGATGTCCGCCGCCCGCTTGAGCGTGGTCAGGCGCGGGCGCGCCAGCATGCCGCCGTGGTTGGCGTCCAGCGAATCGATCAGCACCTGCAGGTCGGCGCAGAACGCGGCCGCGTCTTCATACGGTTCGGCATGGCCCACTTCCTTGCGCAGGATATTGCCGGCGCCGAGGCCGCGCGCCGTGCTGGCCAGCCGCGCGTAGATGCCGATCAGCGCGCGGCGGTAAGGCTCGTCGGCGCGGTGGTCCGACTGGTCGGGCGATGCGTCGGCCAGCGCCTGCAGCGCCGGGCTGCACGCGACCATCAGCGTCGATACGGACAGCTCGGCACCCAGCGCATGCGCCTCGTCCAGGTAGAAGTCTATGATCGTCGTGGCCTGGCGCTGCAGCGCGTGCTGCATCGTGCCCGCATTGACGTTCGGGTTGCCGTCGCGATCGCCGCCGATCCAGCTGCCCATCTGCAGGTAGGGTGCGTCGATGTGCGGCGCCGTGCCGCCGTACTGCTGCGCGATGTCGTCCTCGATGTCGTCGTACAGGCCGGGCACTTCGCGCAGGAAGGTGATGCGGTAATAGGACAGCGCGTTCTCGATCTCGTCCGCCACCGTCAGCTTGGTGTAGCGCAGCATGCGCGTCTGCCACAGCGTGGCGATCTTCACGTGCAACATGTGCAGGTTGGCCGCCTGTTCCTTCGGCGTCAGCGGGCCGTCGCGTTCGGCCAGCAGCCGGGCGATATCGTGTTCCGCATCGAGGATCGATTTGCGCTGCACTTCGGTGGGGTGGGCCGTCAGCACCGGCGAGATCAGCGCCTCGCGGAAGAATTCGGTGACGGTGGGCTGGTCGACGCCCGACTCGTGCAGCCTGGCCAGCGCATGGCGGATGCTGCCGCGCCGCGGCGCCGAGCCGGCCAGCAGGTGGGCGCGGCGGCGGCGGATGTGATGCTGGTCCTCGGCGATGTTCGCCAGGTGCGAGAAATAGGAGAACGCGCGCACCACGGAGATCGTCTGCTCCTTGGTGAGGATCTTCAGCATGCCGTCCAGTTCCTTGGCCGCGCCGGCATCGGCCTCGCGGCGGAAGCGCACGGCGGTCCGGCGGATCGTCTCGACGACGGCGAACACGTCTTCGCCTTCCTGTTCGCGGAGCACGTCGCCGAGCAGGCGGCCCAGCAGGCGGATGTCTTCCTTCAGTGGTGCGTCCTTGTCGGTGCCGCTCTGGTCTTCGGTTGCACTTGCTTTATTTACCATGGTCGATCGCTGCAAAAGAGAAGTCAATGAATGGCCGTGGGCGGGCCGCTTGGCGTACCTGGAAAAAACACGCGTGCTAGAATTTATGATTCCAAGAACGCAGGCCGCTGGCACACGCCGGTCGGCGTCGGCAACAGCGAAAGAAAACGATTTTGAATACTCCTGAACCGGTACAGAACATCCCATCCAGGCTGGTGATCGCATCGCGCGAAAGCCGCCTCGCCATGTGGCAGGCCGAACACGTGCGCGCGCGCTTGTCATTATTATATCCGCAGTGTTGCGTTGAAATTCTCGGCATGACCACGCGCGGCGACCAGATCCTCGACCGCACGCTGTCCAAGGTGGGCGGCAAGGGTCTGTTCGTCAAGGAGCTGGAAGTGGCGATGGCCGAAGGCCGCGCCGACCTGGCTGTCCACTCGCTGAAGGACGTGCCGATGGAACTGCCGGAAGGCTTTGCGCTGGCCGCCGTGCTGGAACGCGAAGATCCGCGCGATGCCTTCGTGTCGAACGACTACGCGTCGCTGGACGAACTGCCGGCCGGCGCCGTCGTCGGCACCAGCAGCCTGCGCCGCCAGTCGCTGATCGCCGCGCGTTATCCGCACCTCGTCATCAAGCCGCTGCGCGGCAACCTGGATACCCGCCTGGGCAAGCTGGATCGTGGCGATTACGCCGCCATCATCCTGGCTGCCGCCGGCCTGAACCGCCTCGGCCTGGCGGAACGCATCCGCGCGCTGCTCGATCCTGCGTCCAGCCTGCCGGCCGCGGGGCAGGGCGCGATGGCCATCGAGATAGCTGACCGTAACGACGGCGTCGACATGATCGCGCTGCTGGCGCCACTGAACCACGTGCCAACCGCCCAGGCGGTGACGGCCGAGCGCCGCGTGTCGAAAGTGTTCGGCGGCAGCTGCCAGGTGCCGCTGGCGGCGTACGCCACCACCGAAGATGGCCAGATGCACCTGCGCGCAATGGTCGCCACGCCGGACGGCAAGCGCGTCGCCAGCGCCGAAGTGCACGGCCCGGCCACCGATGCCACGCAGCTGGGCGACCAGGTGGCGGACAAGCTGCGCGCGCAGGATGCCGTCGCCATCCTCGCCTCCTGCCTGGCCGAGGCGGGCGCCGGCGACGACTGAGGATGCCCGGCACCGTCGTCATCACGCGACCGTTTGCGCAAGCCGTGCCGCTGGCGGAGCGGGTCGCGGCCACCGGCCGCACCGTCGAGGTGCTGCCGCTGCTGGACATCACGCCGCTGCCGGACCCCGCGCCGCTGCGCGCCATGCTGGCCCGGCTGCATGAATTCGCGCTGGTGGCCTTCGTGTCGCCCAACGCCATCGATGCCGCCTTTGCGCATATCGATACCTGGCCGGCCGGCGTGACGCTGGCCGTGGTGGGCGAGGGCAGCCGCGTTACGCTGGCCGCGCACGGCATCACCGCCGACCGCTACACGATCGTCAGTCCCGACGACACGGAACACAGCGATTCCGAGCACCTGCTGCAGACGCTGGACCTGGCCGCCCTGCGCGGCCGTCACGTGCTGATCGTGCGCGTCGAGGCGGGCCGCGAGCTGATGGGCGACGGGTTGCGCGCGGCCGGTGCCATCGTCGCCACGGTGGCCGCATACCGTCGCGGCGTCCCCGCGCTGACGCCCGAACTGGCGGCCCGCCTGCGCGCGCTGCTGGTGCACCCGAACGACTGGGTGATCACCAGTTCCGAGGCGCTGCGCGGCCTGGTCGGCCTGCTGCCCGGGCTGGGCGACGCGACTGCTGTGGCAAAGATGCAACAACAGCATCTGATCGTTCCGCACGCCCGCATCGCCGCCACGGCCGCCGGGCTGGGCTTCGCCCGGGTGACGCTGACAGGATCAGGCGACGAGCGCCTGCTCGCCGCGTTACAATCACGCCCATGAACGAACTGCCTACCTTACCAGACCCGGCCGCGCCGCAAGGCGGCCCCGCCCCCCAGGCCACGCCGAACCCGTCGCCGATCCCCGCCGAGCCGGCCGGCCCGCTGCCGCCCGCCGGGCGCAGGACGCTGCGGCCGCTGACGATCGCCGTCATCGTGCTGGCCGTGCTGCTGGCCGTGCAGGCATTCAATTCGCACCGGCAGACGCGCAAGCTGCGCGAGGAAGTCGCGATGCGGCTGCAGAAGGCCGATGCGCTGAACAGCGAAACCAGCCAGCTGGTGAAGACGATCAGCGAATCGAGCCGCGAACTGCAGGTCAAGGTGGGGGTGCTGGAAAACCGCCAGCAGGAGGCCCAGGCGCAGCAGCTGGCGCTGGAGCAGATGTACAACGACATGTCCCGCAACCGCGACGAGTGGGCGCTGGCCGAGATCGAGCAGGTGCTGTCCACCGCCAGCCAGCAGCTGCAGCTGGCCGGTAACGTGCCGGGCGCGCTGATCGCGCTGCAGAATGCGGACCGCAACCTGTCCCGCTCCGACAAGCCGCAGTTCATCTCGATCCGCCGCGCCATCGCGCGCGACACGGAAAAGCTGAAGGCGCTGCCGAACGTGGATTCGTCCGGCCTGGCCGTCCGCCTCGACAACGTGATCGCGCAGGTCGATTCGCTGCCGATGCTGTCCGACGCCACGCCGACGCTGCCTTCCGGCCCCGAGAAGAAGGCCGTGCGCAAGCACGCCAGCAAGGCGCCGCAGGTGGAGCCGGTGGTGCCGCAGGAGACGTGGGTGACCCGCCTGCAGGGCGTGTGGAATGGCTGGAGCAGCGAGATGTGGACCGACGTGCGCCAGCTGATCCGCGTGCGCAGCGTGGAAAACCCGGAAGCGACGCTGCTCGCGCCGGAACACGCGTATTTCCTGCGCGAGAACCTGAAATTGCGCCTGCTGAACGCGCGCATGGCGCTGTTGTCGCGTAACGAGGCGGCCTTCCGTACCGACCTGCTGGCCGCGCAGGAAATGGTGGCGCGCTATTTCGACACGCGCGCCCGCCAGACGATGACGGTGCAGACGCTGCTGCGCCAGGTCCAGGGCAGCAACCTGGCGATCGAGATGCCGACGCTGTCGGACAGCCTGAACGCCGTGCGCAACTACAAGGCGAAGCCCTGACATGCGCATCTTCCTCTGGTTATTAGCGCTGATGGCGGCCGCCATCAGCATCGCCGTGACGGCCCGCTACAACCCCGGCAACGTGGTGCTGTTCTATCCGCCGTACCGCGTGGACCTGTCGCTCAATTTCTTCGTCGTGCTGCAGGTGCTGCTGTTCGTGCTGCTGTATGCGCTGGTGCGCGCCGCCCGCGCGACGATGCGCATGCCGGCCCGCGTGGCCGAGTACCGCCAGCGCAAGCGCGAGCGGGACGGCAACAAGGGCCTGCGCGATGCGTTGAAGGCACTGTTCGAAGGCCGCTTCGGCCATGCGGAAAAAGCCGCGCTGCGCGCCGCCGACCTGCCGGAAAACGCCGGCGTGGCCGCGCTGATCGGCGCCCGCGCCGCCCACCGCATGCGCCAGACGGCGCGCCGCGACCAGTGGGTGGCACGCATCGTGGAGGATCCGGCGATGAAGACGGCCCGCCTGATGACGATGACGGAACTGCTGGTCGACGACCACCAGCCGGAAGCGGCGCTGGCCGCCGTGCGCGAACTGAATGCGGACGGCACGCGCCACATCCACGCATTGCAATGGTCGCTGAAGGCCGAGCAGCAGGCCAAGAACTGGCCGGAAGTGCTGCGCCTCGTCCGCTCGCTGGACAAGCACCGCGCGCTGCATCCGGCGCTGTCGGCCCGCCTGCGCGAGCTGGCCTATGAAGACCTGCTGTCGGACAAGGCGCACGATGCCGAGTCGATCATGCGCGTCTGGTCCACCATTCCATCGAACGACCGCGTGAAGCCGTATGTGGCCTGCCGCGCCGCCACGGCCCTCAACGGCCGCGGCCTGCACGACGAAGCGCGCCTGGTGGCCGAGGAGTCGCTGGCGGCGAACTGGGACGAGCGCGTGGTGCGCGCCTACCGCGATGCGGCCGCCCCCGCCGGCTCGGCCGCGCTGCTGGCGCAGATCGAGCATTGCGAGGCGTGGCTGCTGGAGCGTCCCGCCGATGCGGAACTGGCGCTGACGCTGGGTTCGCTGTGCCTGAAGCAGAAGCTGTGGGGCAAGGCGCAGCGCTACCTGGAGCAGGCGCTGTCCGATGCGGGCGAGCCGGCGATGGTGCGCGAGGCGCACCTGAAACTGGCCCAGCTGCACGAAGCGCTGCAGCAGCCGGAGCAGGCCGCCAGCCATTACCGGCAGTGCGCGCTGGCGACGATGCTGTGACGAGGCCTTGACCCCGGCTTGCTCTGGGGCGCACAACTCCTTATCGCTTGGTTATAATTACGCGGTTAACTGCATGACCAAGCAACTACCAAGCTGAATTACCGAGGAAAAACATGAGCCTGAATAAAGTGTCCGCCGGCCGCGACGTGCCGAACGATTTCAACGTCATCATTGAAATCCCGATGAACGCCGACCCGATCAAGTACGAAGTGGACAAGGAATCCGGCGCGATCTTCGTCGACCGCTTCATGGGCACAGCGATGCACTACCCGTGCAACTACGGCTACGTGCCGAACACGCTGTCGCAGGACGGCGACCCGGTGGACGTGCTGGTCATCACGCCGTTCCCGCTGATCCCCGGCGTGGTGGTGCGTTGCCGCGCCATCGGCGTGCTGAAGATGACGGACGAGTCCGGCATCGACGCGAAAGTGCTGGCCGTGCCGGTCGATAAGGTGCTGCCGATCTACAAGCACTGGCAGAAGCCGGAAGACCTGCAGGACCTGCGCCTGCAGCAGATCCAGCACTTCTTCGAACACTACAAGGACCTGGAGCCGGGCAAGTGGGTCAAGGTCGACGGCTGGGAAGGCCCGGAATCGGCAAAACAGGAAATCCTGGATGGCGTGGCTGCTTACGACAAGGGCAACGCGTAACGCACAGCGACAACAAAAAAAGGCGCCGACGGCGCCTTTTTTTACGTGCCGGCGGACGCGGGCATCAGCCGTCCAGCTGCCCCTGCCGGTCGAAGCGCACCAGGTCGTCGTAGCCACCCACATGCCGTTCGCCGATGAAGATCTGCGGCACGGTGCGCCGGCCGGAACGGGTCAGCATTTCCTGCAGCCGGGCAGGCTCCGCGCTGATATCCACTTCTTCGTAGGCCAGTTCGCGCGAGGCCAGCAGGCGCTTGGCCATCACGCAGTAAGGGCAGCTGGGGCTGGTATAGACGGTGATGTTTTCCATGTTTCGACTCCCTGATTGAAGTATGTCTCCACTTTAGCGAGCCGCTGTGCCGCCGGCCATGCCCGCGCGGCGCTAGAACTTGTCCGGGCGGCTCAATGCGCATCGGCCGACGGCGCCTTCGGCGGCTGCACCTTGCGCATCAGCGGCACCATCGCCGTCGTCAAGATGAAGCACACCATGATGACGAGGAACACGTCGCCGAACGTCAGCGTCTGCGCCTCGCGCATCGTCAGCGTCCACAGCTGGCGCAGCGCGCCGGCCTGCGCGGTGGCCGGATCGAGCCCGTAGGCCGCCAGGTTGCCGGCCACGCCGGCCAGCATCCCGTTCATCGTCTCGTTGCCCGTGTTGAGGTGATCGGCCAGGCGGTGAAAGTGGTAGTTGGTGCGGTCGTTCAGGATCGTCGCACAGCCGGCGATGCCCAGCGCGCCGCCCAGGTTGCGCATCAGGTTGAACAGCCCGGACGCGAATTTCAGCCGCTCCGGCGCCAGGCCGCCCAGCGTCAGCGTCACCGTCGGCGCCACCGCGAACTGCTGGCCCATGCCGCGCAGCGCCTGCGGCAGCATCAGCTGCGCGGCGCCCCAGTCGTGCGTGATCGGCGCGAATTCATACATCGACAGCGCGAAGCAGGCCAGCCCGAACATCATCAGCCAGCGCAGGTCCACGCGGTTGGCCAGGTAGGAGTACAGGGGAATCGACATCAGCTGGAACACGCCAGTGGAAAACACTGCCAGGCCGATCTGCAGCGCGGAAAAGCCGCGCACGCGGCCGAGGAACAATGGCGTCAGGTAGATCGTCGCGAAGATGCCGATGCCGGTGACGAACGAAAAGAAGCAGCCCAGCGCGAAATTGCGGTCGCGCAGCGCGGTCAGATCCACCACCGGCTGCGGGTGCGTCAGGCTGCGCCAGATGAAGGCGATGCCGGCCAGGCCCGAGATCCACGCGGTGGCCACGATGACCTGGTCGCCGAACCAGTCCAGCCGCGGGCCTTCTTCCAGCGTGTATTCGAGGCAGCCCAGTGCCATCGCCAGCAACGCCATGCCCAGGTAGTCGGCACCGCGCAGCAGCGCGAGGTTCGGCCTGTCGATGCGTACCAGCGCCGGCACGACAAACGTGACGAACAGCCCGGGCACCAGGTTGACGAAGAACAGCCAGTGCCAGCTGAAGTGATCGGTGATCCAGCCGCCGATGGTCGGCCCCAGCGTCGGCGCCAGCGAGGCCAGGCCGCCGACGGTGGCCGCGGCGATCACGCGCTGCTTGCCGGCGAAGAAGACGAACGCCGTCATGAACACCAGCGGGATCATCGAGCCGCCCAGGAAACCCTGCAGCGCGCGGAAGGCGATCATGCTTTCGATATTCCACGCCAGCCCGCACAGCATGCTGGCCACGGTGAAACCGGCCGCCGACGCGGCGAACAGCCAGCGCGTGGACAGCACCCGCGCCAGCCAGCCGGACAGCGGGATGACGATGATCTCGGCGATCAGGTAGCTGGTCTGCACCCATACTGTCTCGTCGGCACCGGCGGACAGGCCGCCGCCGATGTCGCGCAGCGACGCCGACACGATCTGGATGTCCAGCAGCGCGACGAACATGCCGACGCACATGGTGGCGAACGCCAGGATCTTCTGGCCATGCGTCAGGTGGGCGGTGGGATCGACGGGGCCGGACGGATTCGCGGGCAGGGCGGCCGGCCTCGCCGGTGCGGCAGTGGCGCTCATGCTGGCAGCCCGCTCAGTCGCGCAGGTCGACCGACGCGGTCACCGACAGGCCCGGGCGCAGCACGCCCAGTTGCGCATCCGCCTCGTCGAGCGCGATGCGCACCGGCACGCGCTGGACGATCTTGGTGAAATTGCCGGTGGCGTTCTCCGGCGGCAGCACGCTGAATTGCGCCCCGGTGGCCGGCGCCAGGCTGATCACCTGGCCGTGGAATTCGCGGCCCGGCAACACGTCCGCCCGGATCGCGGCCCGCTGGCCAGGCTTGAAGCGCGCCAGCTGGTCTTCCTTGAAATTCGCATCGATCCACAGTCCGTGCGCCGGCACGATCGCGAGCAGCTGGTTGCCGGGCGTTGCGTAGGCGCCGGTGCGGGCGCGGCGGTTGCCGATGGTGCCGTCGATCGGCGCGCGCAGCACCGTGTATTCCAGGTTGAGACGGGCAATTTCCAGTTCGGCCTGCGCCTGGGCCAGCGTGGCCTGCGCCTGCTGGTGGCGGGTGGCGATCACGGCCAGTTCGCGCTGCGTGGCCACCAGCTGCGCCTGCGTCCTGGCGCCGTTGGCGATGGCCTGCAGGTAATCGGCATCGGCCTTCTGCGCGCTCTGCACCGACACGGCGGCCTTGGCGGACAGGCTGCGGTAGCGCTGCCGGTCGTCGCGCGCCCGGCTGGTTTCGGCGGCCGTCGCATCCACGCCGGCACGGGCCTGGCCGATCACGGCCTGCTGCAGCTGCGCCGTCGCGGCCAGGTTGGCCAGCGCTGCCTCGGCCGCCGCCACGGCGCCTTCGGCCTTGTGGACGGCGGCCCGGTAATCGCGGTCGTCCAGCCGCGCCAGCACGTCGCCGGCGTGCACCGGCTGGTTGTCGGTTACCGTCACTTCCGCCAGGTAGCCGGCCACGCGCGGCGCGATCACCGTGATGTTGCCGCCCACGTAGGCGTCGTCCGTCTGCTGGTGGAAGCGTCCGTCGGTCCACCAGCGCGCGCCGAAGCCGGCGGCGGCCAGCAGCGCCAGCACGAGCACGCCCCGAATGACCAGCTTCCTGCGGGAGGCTGGGGCGATGGCAACGACGTGGCCGTTGTCGCCCGTTGCGGCAGCGGCGCTCATGCCTGCTCTCCCGGGTTTTCCTGGCTCGCCTGGGCCGCCTGAGCATCGAGCATTGCATGCTGGCGCCGGACGCGGGCGCGGATCTCGTCGGTGGCGGCCGGGCCTTCCATCATGCGGTGGCGTTGTTCCGTGATCGGCACGCCCGTATTCGCATCGATCAGCTGCAGTTCGACGGGCTTGCCCGTCTCCATGTCGGTCAGTTGCATCGCCGGGCCTTCCGGCGCGAAGTGCTGGTTGCCCCACGCGACCAGAGTGCGCAGCACGGGGCGGAAGTCGCGGCCCCGCTGCGTGAGGATGTACTCGAAGCGGGGCGGGCGCTCGCTGTACTGGCGCTTCTCCAGCAGGCCTTCGTCGACCAGCGCGGCCAGGCGGCTGGCCAGCGAATTGGTCGAGATCTTCAGGCTCTTCTGGAATTCGTCGAAGCGCGTCATGCCGTAGAAGCAGTCGCGCAGGATCAGGATGGTCCACCAGCTGCCCACGCGGTCCAGCGCACGGGCCGCGCCGCAGGGCTCTCCGCTCAGGTCGGTCTTTTCCATCGTCACTCCTTAAAAAAGTAGGTTGCTGCGAACATTGAAGTGACTATATACTCCTTACTTCAATAACACAAGCAACCTTTTCGGGAGCGATCGATGCACCACAGGACCCTATGCGCAGCAGTGCTGGCGCTGCTGCTGGCCGGCTGCGCCACTGCGCCGCACTACGAACCGCCGCAGGTGGCGCTGACGCCCGGCTACCGCAACGCGGCGCCGGCCGCGCAGGCGCCAGCGCCGCCGCTCGATGCGTGGTGGACCGGCTTCCACGATCCGGTACTCGAGCGCATCGTCGGCCGCGTGCTGGCGCAGAACCTGGACCTCGACGCGGCGCTGGCCCGCATCGACCAGGCGCGCGCCGCCGCGCGACAGGCCGGCGCCAGCGAGCTGCCGGCCGGCGCGCTGAGTGCCGCCGCGCAGCGCCAGCGGCAGTCGTTGGAAAGCCCGATGGGCCGCATCGCCAGCTCGTTCCCCGGCTACGACCGCAACCAGTCGCTGTACGACATCGGTGCCGGCGCCAGCTGGGAGCTGGACGTGGCGGGCGGCCTGCGCAGCGCGACCCATGCGGCGGACGCGGAAGTGCAGGCGGCGCAGGCGGACCGGCTGGGCGTGCGCGTGTCGGTGGCGGCGGAAGCGGCGGATGCCTATTTCCGCGTGCGGGGCGCGCAGCGGCGCATCGCCATCGCGGCGGAGGAGGCCGGGACCAGCGAACGCTTGCTGAACCTGGTGCAATTGCGCCGGCAGGATGGCCTGGCCGCCAGCCGCGAAGTGGCGCAGGCCGAGGCGCAGCTGGCCCAGGCGCGGGCGACCATCCCGCCGCTGCGCATCGAACTGGCGGTGCAGCTGAACCGGCTCGATGTGCTGATGGGCGCGCAGCCCGGCAGCCATGCCGCCGAACTGGCCGCGCAGCCGGATGCCGATCCGGCGCTGCCCGCGATCGCCGTCGCGCAGGGGCCGGCGGACCTGCTGCGCCGCCGGCCGGACGTGATCGCCGCCGAACGCCGCGTGGCCGCGTCGAACGACCGCATCGGCGTGGCGCTGGCGGAGTACTACCCGAAGGTGACGTTGTCCGCGGCGCTGGGCTTCGCCAGCCTCGGCAGCGGCAACCTGTTCACGGCGGCCGCCCTGCAGCCGCAGGCCGGCGGCGCGCTGCACTTGCGGCTGTTCGACTTCGGCCGCGTCGATGCGGAAGTGGCGCAGGCGCGCGGCGCCCATGCCGGCGCGCTGGTGGCCTATCGGCAGGCACTGCTGCGCGCCACCGAGGATGTCGAGAACGCGCTCGTGGCGCTGGACCAGCTGGAGCAGCAGCACGCCCAGCTGGCGGCCGAAGTGGATGCCCATGGCCGCGCGCGCGATGCTGCGTCGGCGGCGTATCAGGACGGCGCGGTCGGCCTGTACGAAGTGCTGCAGGAAGACCGCCAGCTGCTGGCCGCGCGCGACCAGCTGGCGCGCGTCCATGCCGACAATGCCCGTGCCGCCGTGGCCGCGTTTCGCGCGCTGGGCGGCGGCTGGTGACCGTTCCACTGCCGGCTTCGCGAAGACATGCCAGGCCGGCGGCAGCGCGGCGGCCCGAGCCGGCTGCCGGGCCGCCGGTGCAATATATTCCGACCCGGGGGGACGGTCCGCACAATGCCATAATCGTGCTTCCATTCACTGTCGAGCCGGAGGTCGCATGCGCAATTTGCTGTTGGGCGTGGTACTGGTTTCCATCCTGAATGTCGGCCAGGCGGCGGCGCCCGACCCCGCCGCGGTGGAGGCGGCCGTCAAGGCCGGCATGCGCGACACGGGCGCGCGCGGCATCGCCGTGGCGGTCATCGGGCCGGATCACCCGGCCTTCGTTCGCGCGTACGGCGAGCGCAATGCGCGCGGCGACAGGCTGGAGACCAATACGGTCATGTACGGCGCATCGCTGACCAAGAGCGTCTTCGCCTACACGGTGCTGCAGTTGGTGGACGAGCGGAAGCTCGATCTCGACAAACCGATCGCTGCTTACCTGGCGCAGCCGCTGCCGGATTACGGCAACCTGCCGGCCTATGGCCACTGGGCCGACCTGCGCGACGATCCCCGCTGGCGCCTGATCACGCCGCGCCATACGCTGACCCATGCGACCGGTTTCGCCAATTTCCACTTCGACGAACCGGACGGCAAGCTGCGCATCCACTTCAATCCGGGCACGCGCTACGCCTACTCGGGCGAAGGCCTGATCCTGCTGCAGTTCGCCTTGGAACACGGGCTGGGCCTGAAGCTGGGCGACGAAATGCAGCGCCGCGTGTTCGACCGGCTGGGCATGCCGGATACGGCCATGATTTGGCGGCCCGCGTTTGCCGCCAATATGGCGGACGGCTGGGCGGCCGACGGCAAGACTGAACCGCACGACGAGCGCAGCCGCGTGCGGGCGGCCGGGTCGATGGACACGACGATTGCCGACATGGCCCGTTTTGCGGCCGCCGTCGTCAACGGCACAGGATTGAGCAAGGCGGCGCATGAGGAAATGCTGAAGCCGCAGCTGGCGCTCACCACGCGCTCGCAATTCCCCACGCTGCAGCCGGAGCTGCCACCTGGCGAGCGTTTTGCCGGGCTGTCGGCGGGGCTGGGCGTGGTCACCTTCACCGGCCCGCAGGGACCGGGCTTCTACAAGGGCGGCCACAACGACACGACGGGGAACACGCTCGTGTGCGTACGCCGCGAGCGGCGCTGCGTGGTGATCCTGGCGAACGACGTGCGCGCGGAGCGGGCGTTTCCCGCCATCGTCCGCGCGGCGCTGGGGGAAACGGGCGTCCCCTGGCGCTGGGAGTATGGACGGGACTAGTGCTGCGCGGCCGGCCCCGTGACGGCGTTCCTGGCCGCCGCGGCCACCGCGTAGGAGCGGTAAATGATCGCCTGTGCCACCACCACGGAGGCATAGGCCACCAGTTCCACCAGCTCTTCCAGCGCGACGGCGTGTTCGGGCACGATGGCCAGCCCGCACTGGAAGTGCTCTTCGGCGCAGGCCGAACCCAGCGCGCCGGCCACGCCGATGAGAATCGCGAACCACGGGAACATGCCGCTGGTGACCATGCGCACGATCAGCTTGTCCAGGCGGTGGCGCCACGTCATCCAGCCGGACCAGGCCAGCAGCGCCGCCACGACCGGCATCACCAGCGGCTTGTAGGCCAGCACGCGGGACGAGAACACGGGGCCGTCGTGCAGGTTGAACGACAGCGGCGCGCCGAACACGGCGCCCCAGCTCAGTTCGCGGGCCGCCAGGATCAGCCAGATCGGCATCACGGCCAGGCCCAGCATGCCGAGCTTGCCCGGCTTTTCACGCGCGTAGGTGATGCCGGCGCTGACCATGCCGAGCAGCAGCAGCACGACCTGCGAGTTTTCGATGACGCTGTTTTCCCACGCCCATTTCGGCGGCGTGACGAAAGACAGCGGGTAGCACGCCAGCAGGGCGACAAGCAGCAGCCACTGGGCGGGTTTGCGAGAGGAGGTAAGGTGACGCATTGTTATTGTTCGCGTTGAATGGATCGAGGTTAAATCCGCGTTAAAGCCCCGACCATACACCTGATTTGCAGAGCCTGCTTGAGGATGCACTCTATTGAATTCCGGTTACCTCCTTTGGCCGCTTGCCGGTTGCGGCTGCGCCGGTATTGCGCGGTGCAGCGGAAGCGGATCGCGCAGCACGGCCTCGCCCTTGACCAGCCAGGCAATGGCGAAAGCGGCCACGGCCGCCGTCTCCGGCCAGAAGAAAGAGGCGCTGTGGGCCGCGGTTCCCAGCAGGACGATGGCGGCGAACGACAGCAGCATGATCCCGCCGCAGCATTTGTAGACGATGCGCCGTCGCGATGCCTGCGCGCTGTCCGCCGGGGTATGCGCGCCGAACCGGAAAAAGACGAGATAGAACGACAGCACCGCGAACGTGATCGCGAACAGCAGGTGATAGCCGAGTGCCCCGTGGTTCGAATAGTGCCTGGCCGTGCCCAGGTCGGGATAGCGGACCAGCAGCTCGGCGGCATAGGTGGGATCCATCGGGAACAGCGCCAGGCCGATGGCCGCCAGACCGGCGCACGTGGCCACGACATTGTCCAGCCGGTGCGCCGTGCGATAGCAAGCCAGCAGGGCGCCCGTCAGCACGGTGATCGACACGAAAATGTCGCGCATGCTCGTGTAATAGTAGGCGCTGAGCGAATCGGTGGTCTGGATGCCCTCGACGAGCAGGCCGCCGCCGCGGACGACGACCGGCATCAGCAGCCCGGCCCAGCCGATCATCCGCCCCAGCGTGCGGTACGAAACGATGCATTGGTGTTCGCTTGCCTCCATGGCTGCCTCCGGCCGTGCTTGAAAGTATCTAAACAATATAGATCATTTTTCGATGGCGGCGGCGTCCGGTTCCGTCATGACCTGAACCGTGTGCGCCCGCGGGCAGCGGAGGTGTCCCTTATAATCGCCGCCATGACCCGCGCACCCGATACCGACCTCCAAGACAACCCGGCGCTGGCGCGCCTGTTCGACGACACGCGCAAGCGCCTCGTCGAGACGGGCACGCGCAACCGGCTGGTCCACGTCAACCGGCAGAACACGCGGGGCAACGTCGTCAACATCGTCAACGAAAGGTCGGAAGACGTCTACGGCATCCTGGCCGGCGGCAAGGCGATGAAATTCCTCGCCATCGGCCGTGACGTGCCGGCCGAAGATGAAGCCGTGAAGCTGGCCGATGCCGGCGAAGCAGGCTTCGATGCCGAGCGTTATGCCGACAGCCACCTGGAAACCCGGCTGGGCCCGGACGCGCTGGCCAAGCGGCTGCTGAAGACCGCCCGCGAGGCGCAGACGGCGGAAGACGAATCCGGCGTCAACGTGCTGTATTTGGCGCTGGGCTTCCTCACATGGGTGGAAGATAAATCGCCGCCCACGCCGCGCGAAGCGCCGCTGATCCTGCTGCCGGTGCAGCTGGTGCGCAACCAGCGCACGTCCACCTACGACCTGCGCCTGCGCGACGAGGACGTGGTCACCAACCTGCCGCTGCAGCAAAGGCTGAAGGACGATTTCGGCATCGCGCTGCCGGAACTGGACATCGGCGAGGACTGGACGCCCGCCGCGTACTTCGCCGCCGTGCAGCAGGTGGTGGCCGCGCAGCCGTCATGGAAGCTCGATGCCGATGCGATGCAGCTGGGCTTCTTCTCGTTTTCCAAGCTGCTGATGTACCGCGACCTGGCGCCCGACGCGTGGCCGGACGGCGCCCTGGCCGGCCACGCACTGACGCGCGGCCTGCTGTTCGAAGGCTTCGACGCGGAACCGCCCGCCATCGGCCCGGACGACCGGCTCGACGACGTGCTGCCGCCGGCCCGCATGGTCCACGTGGTCGATGCGGACGCGTCGCAGGCCATCGTCATCGAGGAAGCGCGGCGGGGCCGCAACCTCGTCGTGCAGGGGCCGCCCGGCACGGGCAAGTCGCAGACCATCACGAACATCATCGCGGCGGCCGTCAGCGAGGGCAAGCGGGTGCTGTTCGTCGCCGAGAAAATGGCCGCGCTGTCCGTCGTCCACGACCGGCTGGTGAAAGTGGGGCTGCGCGACGTTTGCCTGGAACTGCACTCGCGCACGGCCAGCAAGAAGGACATCCTCGCCGAACTGGCGCGCACCATCACGCGGGCCGCGGCGGTGCCCGGCATGCCCGGTGAACCGACGGCGCTGACCGGCGCCCGCGACCGGCTCAACGCCATCGCGGGCGAGCTGCACACGCCGATCGGCACCAGCGGCGAAACGCCGTTCGACGTGCTGGGCGCGCAGGCGCGCTTCATCGGCACCGGCGCACCGGCGCCCGTCATCGATGGCACGGCCGTGGCCAGCCTGGATCCGCAGCAGTTGCATGCGCTGCTGGATACGGTGGCGCGTTACGGCGCGGTGCTGGCTGCGGAGGGCGATCCCGCTGCCCACCCGTTTGCCGGCGTGGGCAACCTGGAACTGCAGCCGGTGGACATGGCACGTCTGGCCGCGCTGCTGACCCGCACGGCCGCTGCGCTGGGCGAGCTGGATGAACTGGCTTTGTCCATCGCCGCCGGACTATCGCTCGGCATCGCACCCACGCTGGAAACGAGCCGTCGACTGGCCGCCACGCTGGCCGCCTTCGACGGCCTGCCGCCGCAGTCCGCCGACCTCGCGCTCGCCATGCTGGCGCTGCCGGATCCGGCGCGGCTGCGGCAGGTGCTGGAAGGCGGCGCCGCCTGGCGTGCCGCGCGCGATGCCGCAGCCGCCACATTCGTTGATGCCGCATTCGATGCCCAGGCTGCCGGCCTGCGCGCGGGCCTGGTGGCGGGCACCCAATCGTGGTTTGCCCGCTGGGGCGGTGCCTACCGGGGCGCGTCGCGCGAACTGGCCGGCATGCTGCGCGGCGCGCTGCCGAAAAAGCCCCCGGAACGTCTCGCCTTGCTCGATGCGCTGCTGGCGATTCACGCGCAGAAGGCACGCTGGCAGGCCGATGAAGCGTTTGCCGTGCAGGCGCTGGGCGCCGCGTGGCGGCAGGATGCCACCGAGTTTGTCCGCCTCGTGCCCGTGGCGGCATGGGCGGAGCGCGCACGCAATGCGCCGCTGGCATGCACGCCGGAAGCGATCGTTGCGCTGGCAGCGCAGCCGGAACGGCTCGCCCGGTTGCACGGCGACCTGCAGCAGCGCCTGACGGCGGCGGCTGCGCTGGCCAGTGAAGCCTTTACCCTGTTGCAGGTCGATGGCACGCTGCAGCATGGTGAACTGGCCGCAGTGGCGCACCGCCTGGGCCGGATGGCGGCGGCCGTGGACCGCTACGATGGCTGGCGCCGGCTGCAGGCGCTGCACGCGGAATTGGTCCACGTCGGCGTGCCGGACGTGGCGGAAAAGATGCGCAGTGGCGGCATGGCGGCACCTGCCGCGGCCACGGAAATCCGCTTTGCCCGTGCCGAGCATTTGTGGAAGGTGGCGCGCGAGAGCTCGCCGCAGCTGCGCGAAATCGGCCAGCTGGACCGGCACCGGCTCGTCGCCGACTTCGCGGCGCTGGAACGCGCGCGGCTGAAGGACAACGTGACGACGATCGTCGCCGCCCACCTGGCGCAGGTGCCGCAAGGGGCGATGGGCGAAATGAAGGTGATCCGCGGCGAGATCGGCAAGAAGCGCGGCCACATCGCACTGCGCAAGCTGTTCTCCAGCGCCGGCAATGCGCTGCAGCGCATCAAGCCCGTCATGCTGATGAGCCCCATCTCGGTGGCCCAGTACATCCCGCCGGGCGCCATGCAGTTCGATCTGCTGGTGATCGACGAAGCGTCGCAGGTGCGGCCGGAAGACGCGCTGGGCGCGATCGCGCGGGCCGCGCAGATCGTCGTCGTCGGCGACCAGAAGCAGCTGCCGCCGTCGTCGTTCTTCGACCGGCTGCTCAGCGACGAGGCGGAGGGCGAGGCCGACGAGGAAGAGGGCGATGGCGCGGACCTGCTGGGCAGCGCCGCGAAGATCGGCGCGATGGAAAGCGTGCTCAGTCTGTGCGAAGCCCGGGGCCTCGGCTCGCGCATGCTGCGCTGGCATTACCGCTCGCGCGACCCGTCGCTGATCCAGGTGTCGAACCGCGAGTTCTATGCCGGCCAGCTGATCCTGCCGCCTTCGCCGCTGCAGAAGGATCCCGCCTTCGGCCTGACCTTTACGCGCGTGAACGGCGTGTATGACCGTGGCGCCAAGCGTGACAACCGCCTCGAAGGCGAGGCGATCGTCGCCCGCGTGGCGGAACACGCGCGCGCGCAGCCCGACGTATCGCTGGGCATCGTCACGTTCTCGTCGGCGCAGAAGAACCTGATCGCCGAGCTGCTGGAACTGCAGCGCCGTACCGATCCCGTGCTGAACGACTTCCTGCGCGAAGGACAGGCCGAGAGCGTGTTCGTCAAGAATATCGAGAACGTGCAGGGCGACGAGCGCGATGTCATCCTGGTCAGCGTGTGCTACGGCCCTTCGGTGGCCGGCGGCCGCCTGACCAGCATGACATTTGGCCCCGTCAACGGCGAAGGCGGCGAGCGGCGGCTCAACGTGCTGTTTACGCGGGCGCGGCTGCGGTGCGAAGTGTTTGCGTCGTTCGATCCGGCCGACATCGATCCGGGCCGCACCACACGCGACGGCGTGCGCATCCTGAAGCACTTCCTGGAGTTCGCCAAAGGCGACGAAGCCGTCGGCGGCGCTTCGGTGGCAGCGGATGCCGCCACGCCGTTCGAGCAGGACGTGGCGGAAGCGATACGGGGCATGGGCTATCTGGCCGACCCGCACGTGGGCAGCGCGGGCTTCCGCATCGACATGGGCATCCGCCACCCCGACCGGCCAGGCAGCTATCTGCTGGCCGTCGAATGCGATGGCGCCACCTATCGCGGCGCGCAGTGGGCCCGCGAACGGGACCGCCTGCGGCGCGACGTGCTGGAACACCTGGGCTGGCGCTTCCACCGCGTGTGGAGCACGGACTGGTTCTACCGCCGCAAGGAAGAGATCGAGCGCCTGCGCGCCACGCTGGAATCAGCCCATGCGCTGGGCGGCGAGGCGTTGAAGATCACCGGCGCCAATCACGGCAGCAGCATGGCCAGGCCGCCGCAACAGGTGGTGCTGAACCTGGAACTGCCCGAGGTGACGCCGCGCCATGTGCCGCTGTACCAGCGCTGCTACGCCGACATGGGCAGCGGCGAGCCGCATGAAACGCCGCCTTACCGGCTGGCCGAACTGGTGTTGCGCATCGTCCGCGAAGAGGGGCCAGTGCACGTCGAGGAAGTGGCGCGGCGCATCGCCTTCTGCTTCGGCAAGGAGAAGGCGGGCACGCGCATTCTCGGCCTGGCACGCACCGCGCTTGATACAGCGGGCGCGCAGCTGCAGTCGGAGGGCGATTTCTGGTACACGGCGGAGCAGGCGGCCAATCCGCCCGTGCGGGACCGCACCAACGAAACCGGCGCTACGCAAAAGCCGGCAACGATCTCGATGCTGGAACTGCGCGCTGCGCTGGCGCTGGCACGCGAGGACAATGCCGGTGGCCAGGATGCAGACCTGATCCGCTATGCCGCGCGGCTGCTTGGCTTCAAGCGTGTTGGTACGGAGCTGCAGGAGCGGCTGGCGCTGGCGCTGCGCGAGGGCGCAGCTACGCCTTGAACGGATTGCGCTCGGTCAGTTCGTCCATGTAGGCATCGATGCCGCCGCCTTCCCGTTCCAGGAAGCGTTCCACGGCATCGGCAAACGCCGGATGCGCCAGCCAGTGCGCCGACCACGTCTTCGTCGGCAGGAAGCCCCGCGCCATCTTGTGTTCGCCCTGCGCGCCGCCCTCGAACGTGCCGATGCGCTGCTCGATGCAGAACTCCAGCGGCTGGTAATAGGCGGTCTCGAAGTGCAGGCACGGCACGTGTTCCAGCGCGCCCCAGTAGCGGCCGTACAGCGTGTCCGCCGTGTGGATCAGCAGCGAGGCGGCGATCGGCCGGCCTTCCCGTTCGGCGATCACCAGCAGGATATTGTCCGGCATGGTGGCGCCGATGCGCCGGAAGAAATCCAGGTTCAGGTACGGCGATGAATGGTGCTCGGCGTAGGTATTCTTGTAGCAGCGGTGGAAGAAGCGCCACTCCTCCGCGGTGATGTCGACGCCGCGCACGCGCCGCATTGTCACGCCCGCCTCGGCGACCTTGCGCCGCTCGGCGCGGATGTTCTTGCGCTTCTTGTGCTCCAGCGAAGCGAGGAAGGCATCGAAGTCCGCGTAATCCTGATTCAGCCAGTGGAACTGCACGCCGCTGCGCAGCAGGAAGCCGGCATCGCGCAGCGCCTCGGCCTGGCCCTGCGGCGGGAACAGCACGTGGGTGGACGACGTGCCCGACGCTTGCTGTTGTTCGCACAGCAGCGCCACCAGCGCGGCACGCGCCGCATCGTCGCGGGCCATCAGGCGCGGCCCGGTCACGGGCGTGAACGGAATCGCGGACAGCAGCTTGGGGTAGTAGTCCACGCCGCTGCGGTGATACGCATCGGCCCATGCCCAGTCGAACACATACTCGCCGTAGGAATGCGATTTGACGTACAGCGGCAGCGCGGCGGCCAGCTCGTCGCCATCCCACAGCGCCAGGTATTGCGGCTGCCAGCCCGTGTCGGCGGTGGCGCTGCCCGATTCGTGCAGCGCATGGAGAAAGGCAAATGACAGGAACGGATTCGGTGCGCGGTCCGGCTCCTGGCGCGCCAGCAGCGCGGTCCATGCCGCCTCGCCGGCCTGCCCGAGGGATGAAAGAACGCCAGTACGGTAGGTCATCGGGGCATTGTACGCAAATTGGTGGGGACTGTCCCCGCATGGGGCCTGTCCCCGGGGTTGTCTTTGAACTTGATGCAGAATCGCCAAAATTCAACCGAGGGGACAGTCCCGCCAGCGGGACAGTCCCCGAGCGACGTTGACGCAAGCTCAATGTTAAAATCTTCGCCATCGCAGCGAGGGCCGTCCCGAATGTCATTCCACAACCTGTACTCCCACGATTTCGTCCGCGTCGCCGTCGGTGTGCCGCGCTGCCGCGTGGCCGATCCGCTCTACAACGCGGCGCAGACGATCGCACTGGCCGAGCAGGCCGCCGCCAATGGCGCGCTGCTGGTGGCGTTCCCGGAGCTGGGCCTGTCGGCGTACACCTGCGACGACCTGTTCCACCAGCGTGCGCTGCTGGACTCGGTGCAGGACGCGCTGGCGCTGGTGGTCGAGGCATCGATCGGCATTCCGGCCGCGCTGATCGTCGGCATGCCGCTGCGGGTCGAGCACCGGCTGTTCAATTGCGCCGTGGTCGTGTCCGGCGGCCGCGTGCACGGCATCGTGCCGAAGGTCTACCTGCCCAACTATAACGAGTTCTACGAAGCGCGCCAGTTCAGCCCCGCCGACGAGGCGCTCGCCACCGATGTCGAGCTGCTGGGCCAGCGCGTGCCGTTCGGCGCGGATCTGCTGTTCCAGGTGGCGAACCTGCCGCTGTTCAGATTCCACGCCGAGATCTGCGAGGACGTGTGGGTGCCGATTCCGCCGTCGTCGTACGCATCGCTGGCCGGCGCCACGGTGCTGGTGAACCTGTCGGCCTCGAATATCGTCGTCGGCAAATCCGACTACCGGCACCAGCTGGTCGGCCAGCAGTCGGCCCGGTGCCTGGCCGCCTATCTGTATTCGTCGGCCGGGCGGGGCGAGTCGAGCACCGACCTGGCGTGGGACGGCCAGGCGCTGATCTACGAGAACGGCGAGATGCTGGCCGAAGCGGAGCGCTTCCAGGACGACTCGCATGTGATCTTTGCCGACGTCGATCTTGAACGCCTGTCGCGTGACCGCATGCGCACGAACACGTGGGGCGACTCGGTGCGCCGCCACGCGCAGCAGGTGGAAGCGTTCCGTACCGTGAAGTTCGCGCTGGAAGTGCCTTCGCAATCGGTGCTGCCGCTGCAGCGCACCGTGGCGCGCTTCCCTTACGTGCCGGCCAATCCGGCGCTGCGCGACAAGCGCTGCATGGAGGTCTACAACATTCAGGTGCAGGCGCTGGTGCAGCGGCTGTCGTCGAGCGGCATGAAGAAGGTCGTCATCGGCGTCTCCGGCGGGCTCGATTCCACCCATGCGCTGCTGGTCTGCGCCAAGGCGATGGACCGGCTCGACCTGCCGCGCACGAACATCCTCGCCTACACGATGCCGGGCTTTGCGACCAGCTCGCGCACGCTGGACCAGGCGCGCAAGCTGATGGACTTCGTCGGCTGCGCCGCGCACGAAATCGACATCCGCCCGAGCTGCATCCAGATGCTGAAGGATATCGGCCACCCGTATGCGGAGGGTGAAGAGGAATACGACGTCACGTTCGAGAACGTGCAGGCGGGCGAGCGCACCAGCCACCTGTTCCGGCTGGCGAACCACCACAACGGCATCGTCGTCGGCACGGGCGACCTGTCCGAGCTGGCGCTGGGCTGGTGCACCTACGGCGTGGGCGACCATATGTCGCACTACAACGTCAACGCCAGCGTGCCGAAGACGCTGATCTCGCACCTGGTGCGCTGGGTGGCCGAGAGCCGCCAGTTCGGCGAGTCGGATTCGCGGGTGCTGCTGGAAGTGGTGAACACCGAGATCAGTCCGGAACTGGTGCCGGGCAAGGCAGGCGACACGGCGCCGGCACAAAGCACGCAAAGCGTGATCGGCCCGTACGAACTGCAGGACTTCAACCTGTACTACACGCTGCGTTTCGGCTTCGCGCCGACCAAGGTGGCCTTCCTGGCGCTGCATGCGTGGAAGGACAACAGCGTGGGCCCGTGGCCGGACGAAGCCCACGTGGCCCGCAACGAATACACGCTGAAGGACATCAAGCACAACCTGGGCATCTTCCTGCGCCGGTTCTTCCAGACCAGCCAGTTCAAGCGCAGCTGCGTGCCGAACGCGCCGAAGGTGGGCTCGGGCGGTTCGCTGTCGCCGCGGGGCGACTGGCGCGCGCCGAGCGATTCGGAGTCCGTGCTGTGGCTGGCGAACCTGAAGACCGTGCCGGATGCCTGAGCCACGTGTGACGACCAATTTTCAATAAGGAGAATACGATGAAGCAGATTACCGCCGTTATCAAGCCGTTCAAGCTGGACGAAGTGCGCGAAGCGCTGGCCGACGTCAACGTCACCGGCCTGACCGTCACGGAAGTGAAAGGCTTCGGCCGCCAGAAGGGCCACACGGAGCTGTATCGGGGTGCCGAATACGTCGTCGATTTCCTGCCGAAGGTGAAGGTGGAAGTGGTGGTGGACGACGGCGTGGCCGAGCAGGTGGTCGACGCGATCATCAAGGCGGCCCGCACCGGCAAGATCGGCGACGGCAAGATCTTCGTGCAGAACGTGGAGCAGGTGATCCGCATCCGCACCGGCGAGACGGGGCCGGACGCCGTTTAAGGCCGCCGTGTAAACCTTAGCCCGGCCGGCCCACGCGCAGGTCGAACTTCCACGTCAGCAGCCGCAGCACGGAGATCGTGGCGGCGCTGACCCACAGTGCCACGTCCTCGTGGACATGCACCCGCTGCAGCAGGATGTACAGCCAGCAGCCGGCAAACGCGCAGATCGCGTAGGGTTTGCCGTCCCTGAAAACCATCGGCACTTCGTTGCAGACGATGTCGCGCAGCACGCCGCCGAAGATCCCCGTGATCACGCCCATCATCGCCGCGATGAAGACGGGCATGCCGGCGGCCTGCGCCTGCGACACACCGGCCACGGCAAACAAGCCCAGTCCCACCGCATCGGCCACGACGATCAGCCGCTCCGACACGATGTGCCGGATGTGCTTCATGAACGGCGCCACCGTCAGCGCCATCACGAACAGCAGAATGGTGTATTCCTGGTGCTGCACCCAGAACAGCGGGCGTTTATCGAGCAGGATGTCGCGCAGCGTGCCGCCGCCGAACGCGGCGATGAAGGCGACGATGATGACGCCGACGATATCCATCCGCTTGCGCCGCGCCTCGACAAACCCGGAAAACGCCCCGACCATGATGGCGATCACTTCGATGACAGTGACGAGCGATACGTGCGGAACGATTTTCATGCGCGGCGGGTGAGGTGGTGACAGCCAGAGGCTACCATAAGCAGACGCGGCGCTGGGGACTGTCCCTGCAGGGGACTGTCCCCTCGGTTGTTTTTGACTCTGCATAAACCGGTGACAGGCTCCATTTATCGAGCAATGTTTCTCGATAAATGGAGCCTGTCACCGGTTTTTTTTCAGCGCTGGGCAAACAGCCAGGAGCAACCCCGGGGACAGTCCCTTGCAGGGACAGTCCCCCTTCAGCGTTCGGGTTTGAGCGCGGCGCGCAGCAGGACGATCAGCGCGCCTTCGCCACCGTCGGCGGCATGGGCCTGGGTGAAGGCGATCACGCCGTCGGTCTGCACCAGCCAGCTGTGCACCATGGACTTGAGCACCGGCTCGCCGCCGCGCGAGCCGAAGCCGCGGCCGTGGATCACGCAGACGCAGCGCCAGCCGCGCTGGTTGGCCACGCGCAGGAAGTGGCCGATCGCGTCGCGCGCTTCGTCGCGGCGCAGGCCGTGCAGGTCGAGCTCTTCCTGCACCGGCCAGTAGCCCTTGCGCAGGCGCTTCATCACGTCGTTGCCGACGCCCGGCGCCAGGTAGTTCAGCGCCGGTTCTTCTTCCATGTAGTGGTCGACCTCGAACAGGTCGGACAGCGACTCCTGCAGCACGGCCGCATTGTCCTGCTGCTGTTCGGCGGCGGTGAGCTTGCGCTTCGGCGCGGCGGCGGCCTTGATCGGCGTGCGCGGCAGCTGCGGCACGTAGCGGTCCGACTCCGGCATCTTCTGCACGCCACCCATGCTGCCGCGGAAGATGTTCGCCTCCGCGGCCGCCTTCTTCTCGCGCTCGACGCGTTCCTTCTCGGCAGCCGCGCGCGCCTCGCCATCGTCCTTCAGCTGCTTGCCGAGGGCCTTCAGGTCCGCGAAGTTTTTCAGCCCGCCCGCCATACGTCTTACTCCTGCGCTTCCAGGTAGCGCTGCGCGTCCAGTGCCGCCATGCAGCCCGTGCCGGCGCTGGTGATGGCCTGGCGGTAGATGTGATCCTGCACGTCGCCGGCGGCGAACACGCCCGGGATCGACGTGGCCGTCGCCATGCCTTCGGTGCCGGCGCGGGTTTTCAGGTAGCCGTTGTGCATGTCCAGCTGGCCTTCGAAGATGCCCGTGTTCGGCTTGTGGCCGATCGCCACGAACAGGCCGTGCACGGTCAGTTTCGAGATCTCGCCGTCGTTCGATTTCAGCGTCAGGCCCGTCACGCCGCTGTCGTCGCCCGTCACTTCGTCCAGGTTGTTGTTCAGCTTCAGTTCGATCTTGCCTTCAGCGACCTTGGCCATCAGGCGGTCGACGAGAATCGGCTCGGCGCGGAACTTGTCGCGGCGGTGGATCAGCGTGACCTTCGACGCGATATTGGCCAGGTACAGCGCTTCCTCGACGGCCGTGTTGCCGCCGCCGATGACGGCCACTTCCTGGCCGCGGTAGAAGAAGCCGTCGCAGGTGGCGCAGGCGGACACGCCGCGGCCCATGAACGCTTCTTCCGACGGCAGGCCCAGGTACTGGGCGGACGCGCCGGTGGCCAGGATCACGGCGTCGGCCGTGTATTCGCCGGCGTCGCCGATCAGGCGGAACGGTTTTTCGTTCAACTTCGCCGTGTGGATGTGGTCGAACACGATCTCGGTATTGAAGCGCTCGGCGTGCTGCAGCAGGCGCTGCATCAGCTCCGGACCCTGCACGCCCATCGGATCGCCGGGCCAGTTTTCCACGTCGGTGGTGGTCATCAGCTGGCCGCCCTGTTCGACGCCGGTGATCAGCATCGGCTGCAGGTTGGCGCGCGCGGCGTAGACGGCGGCGCTGTAGCCGGCCGGGCCCGAACCGAGGATCAATACGCGGGCGTGTTTGGTCGTAGTCATGAGAGCTTCTCTGCGAATTTTGGGATGAAACGTATATGGGAGCCGTTGCCGGTAAGAACAAGTGGCTGGCACAGCGCACCGGACGGGCAAAACGAGATTATAAGCGATGGCAGCTTTGCTTGAATCGGGAGGCCCGGCGGGGCGCGGATGGCTTAAAATAAGCGCAATGTTAAATTATTCCCCGTGTGCAACATCGCGCAGCCTGTTTCGCTGCAATAAGATCGCATGAGCAAAACCACGCAAGCAACGTCCAATACTTACAAGCGCACGGCGACCGAGCGGCAGCCGCTGCCGAGCCGGCTGGTGCGCCTGCTGTCCGAGGCGCGCTGGTTCGCGCTGGCCGCCGTCTGCCTGTATTTCGTGCTGATCCTGGCCAGCTACCACAAGGGCGATCCGGGCTGGTCGCACGCCAGCCTGGTGCCGGACGTGAAGAACCTGGGCGGCCGCGGCGGCGCGTGGATCGCCGACCTGATGCTGTTCATCTTCGGCTTTTCGGCGTGGTGGTGGTGCGTCTACCTGATCCGCTTCGTGTGGCGCGGCTACCGCCGGCTGACGCACAAATTCGTGCTGGAGACGGAGGAAGAAGAGGAACACAGCCACGAAGGCATCATCCGCCTGATCGGCTTTGCACTGCTGCTGATCGGCAGCATGGGGCTGGAATTCCTGCGCATGTACACGCTGCCCGTCGAACTGCCGCGCACACCCGGCGGCGTGCTGGGCCAGCTGATCGGCCACGCGGCCCATGTGGGCCTGGGCTTCACCGGCGCCACGCTGCTGCTGTTGCTGTCGTTTGCGACGGGGATCTCGCTGTTCTTCCATGTGTCGTGGCTGGCCGTGGCCGAGCGCATCGGCGCGTCCCTCGAGACGGCCATCGGCTGGGTGGTGCTGCGTTACGAAGACCGCGAAGACCGCCGCCAGGGCGTTGTCGCGACGGTGAAACGCGAAGAGATCGTCGTCAAGGAGCGCGAGAAGTTCGTCGAGAAGCACCCGGTGGCCGCGCCGCCGCTGAAGGTCGAGCCGCAGATCACCTCCGTGCCGAAATCGGAACGGGTGGAAAAGGAAAAGCAGGTGCCGCTGTTCCGCGACATCGAGAACACCGACCTGCCGCCGCTGGCGCTGCTCGACGAGCCGCCGCCCGTGCAGGAAACCGTGCCTGTCGAAACGCTGGAATTCACCAGCCGGCTGATCGAGAAGAAGCTGTCCGACTTCGGCGTCGAGGCGAAAGTGGTGGCCGCTTACCCGGGCCCTGTGGTCACACGTTACGAGATCGAGCCGGCCACCGGCGTCAAGGGCAGCCAGATCGTCAACCTGGCGCGCGATTTGGCGCGCTCGCTGTCGCTGACGTCGATCCGCGTGGTCGAAACGATCCCCGGCAAGAACTTCATGGCGCTGGAACTGCCGAATTCGAAGCGGCAGATCGTGCGCCTGTCCGAGATCGTCGGCTCGAAGGTCTATAACGACAACGCCTCGCCGCTGGCTGTCGCGCTGGGCAAGGACATCGCCGGCAAGCCGGTCGTCGCCGACCTGGCCAAGATGCCCCACCTGCTGGTGGCCGGTACCACGGGCTCCGGCAAATCGGTGGGTATCAACGCCACCATCCTGTCGCTGCTGTACAAATCCGATCCGCAGGATGTGCGGATGATCCTCATCGATCCGAAGATGCTGGAGATGTCGGTGTATGAAGGCATCCCGCACCTGCTGGCGCCAGTTGTCACGGACATGCGCCAGGCCGGCCACGCGCTGAACTGGGCCGTCAACGAGATGGAGCGCCGCTACAAGCTGATGTCCAAGCTGGGCGTGCGCAACCTGGCCGGCTACAACGCCAAGATCGCCGAGGCGAAGAAGAAGGAAGAGCTGATCCCGAACCCGTTCTCGATCACGCCCGATTCGCCGGAACCGTTGGAGAAGCTGCCGACCATCGTCATCATCATCGACGAGCTGGCCGACCTGATGATGGTGGTCGGTAAAAAGGTGGAAGAGCTGATCGCCCGCATCGCGCAGAAGGCCCGCGCGGCCGGCCTGCACTTGATTCTGGCCACGCAGCGCCCATCTGTGGATGTCATCACGGGCCTGATCAAGGCGAACATCCCGACGCGGATCGCGTTCCAGGTGTCGTCCAAGATCGACTCCCGCACGATTCTCGACCAGATGGGCGCCGAAACGCTGCTGGGCATGGGCGACATGCTGTACATGCCGCCGGGGACGGGCCTGCCGGTGCGCGTGCACGGCGCCTTCGTGTCGGACGACGAGGTGCACCGCGTGGTGGCCCACCTGAAGCTGCAGGGCGAGCCGAACTACATCGAGGGCATCCTCGAAGGCGGCACGCTGGAAGGCGAGGGCGGCGGCGAAGGCGCGGCGGCGGGCGAGGGCGGCGGCGAAGCCGATCCGATGTACGACCAGGCGGTGCAGGTGGTGCTGAAGAACCGCCGCGCATCGATCTCGCTGGTGCAGCGCCACCTGCGCATCGGTTACAACCGCGCGGCGCGCCTGCTGGAACAGATGGAACAGAGCGGCGTGGTATCGGCCATGCAATCGAACGGCAACCGGGACATCCTCGTTCCCGCAGCCTCGGCAGAATAAAAAGGATAAATCGTATGAATCGTTTCATCGGCGCTGCCATCGTGGCAGCAGGCGTGTTTGCCGGTGCCGCCCACGCGGCCGCGCTGGACCAGTTCAAGACCTTCGTATCGTCCACCAAGGCGGCGCGCGGCGAGTTCGCGCAGACGCTGACCAAGAACGTGGACGGCGTGAAGAAGACGTCGGCGCCATCCACCGGCACGTTCACGTTTGCCCGTCCCGGCAAATTCATCTGGACGTACCAGAAGCCGTACGAACAGGTACTACAGGCCGATGGCGAACAGCTGTTCATCTACGACAAGGATCTGAACCAGGTCACCGTGAAGAAGCTGGGCGACGCGCTGGGCTCTTCGCCGGCGGCGATCCTGTTCGGCTCCAACGACCTGGAAAAGAACTTTACGCTGTCCGAAGCGGGCACCCGCGACGGCCTGGAATGGCTGAAGGCCGTGCCGAAGGCGAAGGACACCAGTTTCGAGCTGATCACCATCGGCCTCAAAAACGGCCAGCCGGAGGCGATGGAGCTGACGGATAATTTCGGCCAGGTGTCCGTGCTGTCGTTCAAAAAATTCGAGAAGAACCCGGTGCTGGGCGCCACGGCCTTCAAGTTCACGGTGCCGAAGGGTGCCGACGTCGTGACGCAATAAAAGGATTTATGGCCGATCTGTTTTCCGCGGAACCCCGCCAGCCGCTGGCCGAGTCGCTGCGCCCCAAGACGCTGGACGAAGTCATTGGCCAGCAGCACCTGCTGGGCGAGGGCAAGCCGCTGCGGCTGGCCTTCCAGGCCGGCAAGCCGCATTCGATGATCCTGTGGGGCCCGCCGGGCGTCGGCAAGACGACGCTGGCGCGCCTCACCGCCAATGCGTTCGACTCCGCGTTCATCGCGCTGTCCGCCGTCTTCGCTGGTGTAAAGGATATCCGCGCCGCGATGGAACAGGCGCAGCAGAACCTCGACCAGTACGGCCGCAACACGATCCTGTTCGTCGACGAGATCCACCGCTTCAACAAGGCGCAGCAGGATGCGCTGCTGCCCTTCGTCGAATCGGGGCTGGTGACGTTCATCGGCGCGACGACGGAAAACCCCAGCTTCGAAGTCAACTCGGCGCTGCTGTCGCGCGCGCAGGTGTATGTGCTGAAATCGCTGACGGATGCCGAGATGCGCCAGCTGCTGGCCAAGGCGCAGGCCACCGCGCTGCCCGAGCTGGACTTCGACGAAGTGGCCATCGACACGCTGGTGGGCTTCGCGGACGGCGATGCGCGCCGCTTCCTGAACCTGCTGGAGCAGGCCGATACGGCGGCGCAGTCGTCGGGCATCAAGAAGATCGATGCGAAGTTCGTCGAGAACGCGATGACGCTGAATGCGCGCCGCTTCGACAAGGGCGGCGACAATTTCTACGACCAGATCTCGGCGCTGCACAAGTCCGTGCGCGGTTCGCATCCGGACGCGGCGCTGTACTGGTTCTGCCGCATGATCGACGGCGGCGCCGACCCGCGTTATCTCGCCCGTCGCATCATCCGCATGGCGTGGGAAGACGTCGGCCTGGCCGATCCCCGCGCGCTGACCATCGTGAACGACGCGGCCGAAACCTATGAACGCCTCGGCTCACCGGAAGGCGAGCTGGCGCTGGGGCAGGCCGTCGTCTACCTGGCCATCGCGGCCAAGTCGAATGCCGGCTATAACGCCTTCAACGCGGCCATGGCCGCCGTCAAGAAGGACAAGTCGCGCGAAGTGCCCGTCCACCTGCGCAACGCGCCGACGAAACTGATGAAGGAACTGGGCTACGGCCACGAGTACCGCTACGCCCACGACGAGCCGAACGCCTACGCGGCCGGCGAAACCTATCTGCCGGACGATATGCCCGAGCCACGCTGGTACAAGCCCGTGCCGCGCGGGATCGAGGCGAAGATTGCCGAGAAGCTGGCGTGGCTGAGGGAGCTGGATCGGGCGGCGGGGGAAGAGTAAGGGAGTTGGCTCGTCGCCGCATTTTCGCGCTTCATTCCGCCATTTCGCCGTTCCATCGCACGCCGATGGAACGGCGAAATGCCTTTAGGTACAGTACAAACATCGCACAACGCCTTGTTCACCACTTACCTGAAGGAGCACAAAATGAACGCACTCAAACACATGGAAGCC
Organism: Oxalobacteraceae bacterium UBA6704; assembly: GCA_002454505.1. GTDB lineage: Bacteria > Pseudomonadota > Gammaproteobacteria > Burkholderiales > Burkholderiaceae_D > Rugamonas. The sequence continues at coordinate 234 of DKJA01000070.1, read as the reverse complement.
ATCTTCGTCGCCATCGTTGCCGTGGCGCTCAGCGTGAGCTTCTTCACCACCGACACGAAGCCGCTGGCCATCGCCGCCGACAGCGCCCTGATCGCCCGCAACGACGTTCGCGACACCACGATGCCAGTGGTCGTCGTCGCCGCGAAACGCCTGACCGCTGCCGAAAAAGCCGCGCTGATCTGAGCCGCCGCGCTAACGGCTCAGGCCGTGTCCACCCTGGGGTCAACCCTGTTT
>DKJA01000067.1:11597-12062 GCA_002454505.1 Oxalobacteraceae bacterium UBA6704 | reverse complement strand
GCGCGCAGGGCCTGATGCAGGTGATGTCGAAGGTGCACCACGAGAAATTCCAGGACATGGGCGGCGTGCAGGCCGCATTGAACCCGGTCGCCAACATCCGCGTCGGCTCGCTGATCCTGAAGGACTACGTGAAGCGCGGCGGCTCCGTCGAGGCCGGCCTGAAAATCTACGTGGGCGCCGCCGCCTTCGAAACGGACGACGGCTACGGCTCGCGCGTGATGGCCGAGTACAAACGCCTGAAGCAGGTCTCCGCCGGCAAGAAAGTGCCGACGTTCACGCCACCGGCCCCGCCGGCCACGGTAACCGCCAGCACGAAGGCACCCGCTGCCGAAACGCCGAAGTCTGAGCAGCAGCCTGCCGAACAGCTGGCCGGCCTGTAAGCGCCGCCAGCCACTGCAAAAAGCCACCGCGAGGTGGCTTTTTTTCGTCCCGTGCCAGCTCGCGCATGTTTCCTGTAAAACAGGG
>DKJA01000067.1:0-11412 GCA_002454505.1 Oxalobacteraceae bacterium UBA6704 | reverse complement strand
TGTTTTACAGGAAACAAAAAAGCCACCGCGAAGGTGGCTTTGCTTTGCAGGCGCGGAGCGGATCAGCGCTTGCGGTCGGCGCCTACTTCGTCGGCACGCAGCTTCGGTGCCATCTTGTCCAGCACGCCGTTGACGTATTTGTGGCCGTCGATGCCGCCGAACGACTTGGTCAGCTCGACCGCTTCGTTGATGACGACGCGGTAAGGGATGTCCAGCTGGTTCTTCAGCTCGTAGGCGCCCAGCAGCAGCACGGCGTGCTCGACCGGCGACAGCTCGCCGATGCCGCGGTCCACCAGCGGTGCGAACGCTTCGCGCAGCTCGACCGACTGCTCGATCGCGCCGTACAGCAGCGCGGCGAAGTAATCGCCGTCCGCCTTGTCGAAGCCATGGGCGCCGCGGATGTTGTTGACCACCGTCTTCGCCGGCTCGTTGTTCAGCAGCCACTGGTACAGGCCCTGCAGCGCGAACTCGCGGGCGCGGTGACGCGGCGTGCGGCTCTTGCTGGGGTTGGCGTGCAGGTTTTTATCGTTCATATCTTCCTTCTTTCTTACGCTTTTACTCGTCCTCGCCGCTGTCCGGCTGCAGCTCTTCCAGGGCGATTGCCAGGTTGGCCATCTCGACGGCCACGCGGGCCGCATCGGCGCCCTTGGTGGCCATGCGCACTTCGGCCTGTTCGTCGTTCTCCGTCGTCAGCACGGCGTTGGCGATCGGGATGCCGAAGTCCAGGCCGATGCGCGTGATGCCGGCGCCGGATTCGTTCGACACCAGCTCGAAGTGGTAGGTTTCGCCACGGATCACGGCGCCCAGCGCCACCAGCGCGTCGAACTGGCCCGACTCGGCCATCTTCTGCAGCACCAGCGGGATTTCCAGCGCGCCCGGCACGGCCACGTGCAGCACGTCTTCGTCCGCCACGCCCAGGTGTTTCAGTTCGGCCAGGCAGGCCGACAGCAGGCCGTGGCAGACGTCTTCGTTGAAGCGGGCCTGGACGATGCCGATGCGCAGGCCTTCGCCGTTCAGATTGGTTTCGTAGCTTCCTACGGTCATGACTAGCCTCTTATATAGTGTTGAATGGTTTACGCGTCCGGCTTCGCGACGTAGCCGGTGACTTCCAGGTCGAAGCCCGTCATCGACGGCATCTTGCGCGGGCTCGCCAGCAGCTTCATCTGGTGCACGCCGACAGCGCGCAGGATCTGGGCGCCAATGCCATAGGTGCGCAGGTCCATGCTGGCGGCGCGGCCGGCCGGCTTGCTGGCCGGCTGGTCCAGTGCCTGCAGCTGGCCGAACAGCTGCTCCGCCGTCTCGCCGCAGTTCAGCAGCACCATCACGCCCTGCTCCGACTGCTTGATGGCCTTCAGCGATGCCGACACGTTCCACGAGTGGGTCGTCGTTTCCGTTTCCAGCAGGTCCAGGATCGACACCGGCTGGTGCACGCGCACCAGCGACTCGCGGCCCGGCAGCATCTCGCCATGGACCAGCGCCAGGTGGGCGGAACCGCTCGGCGTGTCGCGGAAGGCGATCATGCGGAACTCGCCGTGCGCCGTGCGCAGCGTGCGCTCGGCCACCCGCTCGACCATGCATTCCTTGGCGCTGCGGTAGTGGATCAGGTCGGCGATGGTGCCGATCTTGATGCCGTGTTCCTTGCCGAATTCCAGCAGGTCGGGCAGGCGCGCCATCGTGCCGTCGTCCTTGACGATCTCGCAGATCACCGACGCCGGCGTCAGGCCGGCCATCGCGGTCAGGTCGCAACCGGCTTCCGTATGGCCGGCGCGCATCAGCACGCCGCCCTTGACGGCCCGCAACGGGAAGATGTGGCCCGGCTGCACCAGGTCGCTTGCTTTCGCATCCCTGGCCACCGCCACCTGGATCGTGCGGGCCCGGTCGGCCGCCGAAATACCGGTGGTAACACCTTCGGCCGCTTCGATCGACACCGTGAAATTGGTGCCGAACGACGTCCCGTTACGGGTGGCCATCAGCGGCAGTTCCAGCCGGTCGACGATTTCCTCGGCCAGCGTCAGGCACACCAGGCCGCGCGCGTAGCGGATCATGAAATTGATCGCTTCCGGCGTGACGAAATCGGCCGCCAGCACCAGGTCGCCCTCGTTTTCGCGGTCTTCTTCGTCGACCAGGATCACCATGCGGCCGGCGCGCAGCTCGGCGACGATTTCTTCGGTGCTGGAGATAGACATGTTTTAAATCCTTCGCGTGTTTCCTAACCCGCTATTTTAATGGATTTAAGGCGCCTCTACCCGACTATCGGCCGCCGCGAAAGCTTTTGCGCCGGACAATGTGTCATGCGCGCACTGAAACCAAGAAACAATTTGGCGAACTCAGCCTTGGTGTCTTACCATCGCCATCAGCAGAACAGCCGTGCGCCCGCCCCCGTGGGGGTGGCGTAGCATGATTTCCCAACAATGGACCCCTTTGTGAAAAAGGCACTATGTCCACCATCCTGATCGTCGACGACCGGCCGACGAACCGCGAATACCTGGCCACGCTGCTGGGTTTCACCCCGCACCGGCTGCTGCAGGCGGCCGACGGCGCCCAGGCGCTTGAGCTGTGCCGCACCCACCGGCCCGACCTCGTCATCACCGACATCCTGATGCCCACGATGGACGGTTACGAGTTCGTCCAGCTGCTGCGCGCCACGCCGGCAATCGCCGCCACGCCGGTGATCTTCTTCTCGGCCACCTACTCGCTGCCGGAACTGCGCACGATGGCGGCCAGCTGCGGCGTCGATACCGTGCTGCCGAAACCGGCCGACCCGCAGGCGATCCTCGATGCCGTCGATGCGGCGCTGGGCCTGGAACCGGTGGCGTGCATGCTGCCCGATGCCACCGCATCGGCGCTCCGCGCGGCCGCCACGCCCACCGGCACCGTGGAGCGGATGGCGGCGCTGCACGAACTGTCGCTGCGGCTGAACGGCGAACGCGATACGGCCACCATGGCATCGCGCTTCTGCGCCGCCGCCACCGCGATCCTTGATGCCGACATCGTCGTCCTGTGCCTGCTCGATCCGAACGAGCAGCACGTGCAGCACGTGGAAACGCTGGGCATCGATGCGGACCTGGTGCGCCCGGTGCTGCTGGAGCGCGGCGGCTTCCCCGGCAACATGATGGACAACCGCGACACGCTGCGCCGCTGCGTCGCCGATGGCGACATGCCCGTCCTGCCCGGCGGCCACCCGCCCGTCGACAACCTGCTGGGCATCGCCGTGCGCGACCAGCTGCACCTGTACGGCTGGGTGTACGCCGCGAACCGCCGCGGCGCGCCGTGCTTCGACGACAAGGACGAACAGTTCCTGCGCATGCTGGCGGCCCAGTTGGCCGTGGCCTACGAGAACATGAACCTGTACGAGGTGGTGCAGCGCCATGCCGCCCAGCTGCAGATGGAAATGGCGGCCCGCCGCAGCGCCGATGCCGCGCTGCGCGCCAGCGAGGCCCGCTACCGCGCGATGACGCAATCGGCGCCCGATGCCATCATCGGCTCCGACCAGGACCAGCACGTGATGCACTTCAACCGCGCCGCCGAATCCATGTTCGGCTACACGGAAGAGGAAATGCTGGGCCGCCATATCACGCAGCTGATCGCGGAGCGCTCGCTGGGCGAACACCACGACCGCGTGGAACGCTTCCAGCGCAATCGGGAACGGGTGTACAGCGGCCGCCTCGTCGAGATGACCTTGCGGCGCAAGAACGGCGACGAGTTCACGGCCGAACTGGCGCTGTCCGTCGTCAACGTGGATGGCCAGGCGATCTTCACCAGCATCGTGCGCGACACCACGGCCCGCCGCGCGCTCGAGGAAAGGCTGCGGCTGTCCGCGCAGGTGTTCGACAGCACGCAGGACAGCATCACGATGACCGATGCGCACGCCAACATCATCGCCGTCAATCCCGCCTTCGAACTAATTACCGGCTACACGGAGCGCGAGGTCGTCGGCCTGAATCCGAACGTGCTGCGCTCCGGCCGCCACGACGGCGCTTTCTACCGCGCCATGTGGCACAGCCTGGAAACCCAGGGCCAGTGGGCCGGCGAGATCTGGAACCGTCGCAAGAACGGCCAGGTGTATCCGGAGCGGCTGCGCATCAACGCCGTGAAGGACCAGCGCGAGCAGGTGGTGGCGTATGTGTCGGTATCGAGCGACATCAGCGCACTGAAGGAAGCGCACACGCAGCTGGATTTCGTCAGCAACCACGATCCGCTGACGCTGCTGCCGAACCGCAACCTGCTGAACGACCGCCTGCAGCTGGCGATGACGTCGGCGCAGCACGGCAACCGCCAGATCGCGCTGCTGCTGTTCGACCTGGACCGCCTGCAGCGCATCAACGACGCGCTGGGCCACGCCACCGGCGACGCGCTGCTGCAGGAGATCGCCGCGCGCGTGGCGCGCATCGTGCCGCCAGGCGACACGCTGGCCCACCTGGGCGCCGACGAATTCGCCGTCGTGCTGACCCGCTGCCACAACGTCGACGATGTGATCGTCACCGTCCGCAAGCTGATGGACCAGGTGGCGCAGCCGGTACGGCTGGCCGGCCAGGACCTGTACGTGACAGCCTCCGTCGGCATCAGCCTGTATCCGCGGGACGGCGCCACGCCGGGCGCGCTGCTGACCGGCGCGGATGTGGCGCTGTCCCACGTGAAGGACAATGGCCGCAACAGCTTCCACTTCTACACCGGCGAGATGAATGCGCACGCGCTGCGCTGGATGTCGCTGGAAATCCACCTGCGCCACGCGCTGGAACGCAAGGAACTGCGGCTGTATTACCAGCCGCAGGTGGCGCTGGCGACGGGCCGCGTGGCCGGCATGGAAGCGCTGCTGCGCTGGCACAGCGAGGAACTGGGCAACGTGCCGCCGGCCGACTTCATCCCGCTGGCCGAGGACAGCGGCCTGATCCTCCCGATCGGCAACTGGGTCATCGAGGAAGCCTGCCGGCAGAACAAGGCGTGGCAGATGGCGGGCCTGCCGCCGCTGACGGTGGCCGTCAACGTGTCGGCGCGCCAGTTCGCGGCGGGCACGCTGCCGGCCGTGGTGCGCAATGCGCTGAACAGCAGCGGCCTCGCGCCCCGCTGGCTGGAAGTGGAGCTGACCGAATCGGTGATGATGCACGACAGCGAGCACACGCAGATGCAGCTCAACGAGCTGGCGGCGATGGGCGTGTCGGTGTCGCTGGACGATTTCGGCACCGGCTATTCGTCGCTGGGCTACCTGTCCCGCTTCCGCCTCGACAAGCTGAAGATCGACCAGACCTTCGTGAAGAACATCACGACGGATCCGCGCAGCGCGGCGATTGCCCGCGCGACGACGGCGCTGGCGCATGGCCTCAGCCTCGTCGTCGTGGCCGAAGGCGTCGAGACGGAGGGCCAGCTGGCCTTCCTGCGCGACATGGGCTGCGACAAGATCCAGGGCTACCTGTTCAGCCGTCCGCTGCCGGCCGACGAACTGGCCACGCTGCTGCGCGAACAGCGCATGCTGGCGCCCACCACGACCGTGGTGCCGGCCACGCGCACGCTGCTGCTGGTGGACGACGAGCCGGGCGTGCTGCGCTCGCTGGAGCGGGCCTTCCGCCGCGAGGGATATCGCTTGCTGCTGGCGCACAGCGCCACCGAGGCGCTGGAACTATTGGCAGTCAACGACGTGCAGGTAGTGATCTCCGACCAGCGCATGCCGCTGATGAACGGCACCGAATTCCTCGCCCGCACGCGCGAACTGTATCCGGAAACGGTGCGGATGATCCTGTCCGGCTACGCCGACCTGGCCAGCATCAAGGAAGCGATCAACCGCGGCGCCATCTACAAATTCCTCAGCAAGCCGTGGGACGACGACGAGATGCGGCAGATGGTGCGCGAGGCGTTCTTGCAGGTGGAGAAGCAGACGGCGTAGGGGGCTGCTTCTGGGGGACTGTCCCGGAACGGGCCTGTCCCCGGGGTTGTTCTTCTGCCTGATCAGCCAAAAAGCGAAAAGCAACCCCGGGGACAGTCCCCAATCACGATGATGATTGCTGCGCACCGGCCCCCCAGCACCGCCCGCTTTTCGGGTACCGTAACGCTTCCCCCACTCTCCCCACCGCCATGACACCAACCTGCCTGTGGCCGCTGGCCGCCGAACTGGGCGAAGGCCCGCTGTGGCTGCCGGAACAGCAGCGCCTGTATTTCGTCGACCTCGTCCGCAACACACTGCATGCGCTGGACGCGGACGGCGCCCGTCACAGCTGGCCGCTGCCGGATCACATCTGCTGGCTGGTGCCGCGCAAGGATGGCGACGGCTTCATGGCCGGCCTGCGCGACGGCATCGTGCGGCTGTGGCTCGAACCCGCGGTGCGTATCGAGTACCTGCACCAGCTGCCCGGCGCGGAGACGGGCTTCCGCCTGAACGATGCGAAGGCCGATGCGGCCGGCCGCCTGTGGGCCGGCTCGATGAATGCGCGCGACGTGCATCGCCCGGACGGCAAGCTGTTCCGCCTCGATCCGGACGGCAGCCTGCACGCGGTGCTGCCCGAACACCACATCTGCAACGGCCCTGCCTTCAGCGTCGATGGCCGCACGATGTATCACAACGACAGCCTGCTGAACCGTACCCATGCGTACGACGTCCAGCCGGACGCCACGGCGGCCAATCCGCGCCTGTGGCGCCAGTTCGCCGAAGGTGAAGGATCGCCCGATGGCATGACGGTGGACAGCGAAGACTGCGTGTGGATCGCGCAATGGGGCGGCAGCCGCGTGTGCCGCTACAGCCCTTCCGGCGAGCTGCTGGCGACCGTCGCGATGCCGGTGACGCAGCCCTCCTCCGTGACCTTCGGCGGCGCCGACCTGACAACGCTGTACATCACCAGCGCATGGCAAGGCATGGATGCCGCGGCGCGCGCAAACGATCCGCTGGCGGGCGCGCTGTTTGCCGTGCAGGTGGATGTACCGGGGCTGCCGGCAGCCCGCTACGGTTGACGATATCACCGTTTGAAACAGGGCGTGCCGCCGCGCATCTCTGCCATAAGCAGGGCGTCGCTTTTCCGCCGATCGGTCTAAGATAGCCGGGCTACACCGACCAACCCCAATGGAGGAAAGCATGAAAACTTACGGATCTGCCGTCTGGTCTGGCGGCATCAAGGATGGCAAGGGCGCGATCAGCTCGCACAGCGGCGCGCTGGACCAGTACCCCTACGGCTTCGCCAGCCGCTTCGAAGGCAAGCCGGGCACGAACCCCGAAGAACTCATCGGCGCCGCGCATGCCGGCTGCTTCACGATGGCGCTGTCGCTGATCCTCGGCGAAGCGGGCCTGACGGCCGAGAAGATGGAAACCAAGGCCGACGTCACGCTGGAAAAACAGGACGACGGCTTTGCCATCACCGCCGTGCACCTGACGCTGCAGGCGAAAATCCCTGGCGCGGACGACGCGAAATTCCAGGAACTGGCCGCCAAGGCCAAGGCCGGTTGCCCCGTGTCGAAACTGCTCAAGGCCGACATCACGCTGACGGCCACGCTGCTGTAGGTTTTCTTCACGGCCGGCTTCGGCATACAATCCCTTTTTGCCCGCCCGGGCAGTTCATCCAAAGGGAGCTCCATGTCTCAAGCCGGCCGCACTCTCCGTCTCGCCACCCTCACCACGCTTCTTCTTGCCGCCAGCATCGCCACGGCCGCCGCCCCCGCCTGGGTCGCGAAAAGCGATGCCTACGCGCAGCCGGTCGTCAAGGACACGGGCAAGTTCCAGCCGGAGGATGCGTCGTCGCTGGGCAGCGAGGAATTCGATACGGCGGTGGCCGACTTCAAGCCGCGCGACTACGAACGCCAGCTGGCCGACACCGAGCAGCGGCTGGCCAGCCTGCGCCGGCAGCGCGCCGCGGAAAAGGATCCGAAAGTGAAGCAGGACCTGGATATCCTGATCACGTCGCGCGAACAGAAGATCGCCAGCATGAAGCTGGAACGGCAATACCTGCTCGCTTACGTCAACGTGGGCGAAGTGGTGTTCGAGGGCCTGCGCTCGCTGCTCGATCCGCGCAACAAGCCGGAGCGCCAGAAGGCCGCGCTGGTGCGCCTGAAGCGCTACGCGGGCAAGGAAGCCGGCTACGCGCCGATCGCCACGCTGGCCCGCGCCCGCGGCGAGGAACAGCTGGCCCGCAAGGGCCTGGTCGGCCCCTACATCGGCGAAGTCGAGGAAGGCCTGAACAACAATCCCACCTACCTCGAGGGCATCGCCGATCTGTTCAGGAAGGCCAACCTGACGGGCTGGGAAGCGGACGTCGACGCGCTGAAACAGCAGATCAAGGACTACGACGACTGGACGCGCGCGAAAATCCTGCCGCGCACCCGCAAGGAAGTGCGGCTGCCGGAGAAGGTGTATGCGAACCGCCTCGTCAACGTGGGCGTCGACATCTCGCCGGAACAGATGATCGAGCGGGCCAGCTTCGACTTCCAGGAAGTGCGCGACCAGATGCAGGTGGTCGCCAACACGATCGCGGCGCAGCGCAAGCTGCCCTCCGCCGATTATCGGGACGTGATCCGCGAACTGAAGAAAACCTCGATCCCGGCCGACCAGCTGATGCCGTACTACCGCGCACGTGTAAAGGAAATCGAGGATGTCATCCGCAAGCACGATCTGGTGACCTTGCCGGACCGCGCCGCCAACATCCGTGTCGCCACGCCGGCCGAAGCGGCCCGCTCGCCGGCGCCGTTCATGAGTCCACCGCGAATGATCGGCAACACGGGCGAATACGGCGAGTTCGTGATCCCGCTGGCGAACCCCAACGCCAAATCGACATCGAAGATGGACGACTTCGATTTCGAAGCGATGGCGTGGACACTGGCCGCCCACGAAGCGCGGCCGGGCCACGAACTGCAGTTCGCATCGATGGTGGAACAGGGCATGTCGATCGCCCGCGCCAACTTCGCCTTCAACAGCACCAATGTGGAAGGCTGGGGCCTGTATTCGGAAGCGATGATGCTGCCGTACATGCCGGCGGAAGCGCAACTCGTGTCGCTGAACGCGCGGCTGCTGCGCATGGCGCGCGCGATGCTCGACCCGTCGATCAACCTGGGCCGCATGACGCCGGACGCCGCGAAGCAATTCCTGATGCATGAAGTGGTGCTTTCCGAACCGTTCGCGCAATCGGAAGTGGACCGCTACTCGTACCGCATGCCGGGCCAGGCCACCGCCTACTACTACGGCTATGTAAAACTGCGCGCGCTGAAGACGCTGGCCGAGATCGAGCTGGGCGACAAGTTCAGCCTGAAGGCGTTCAACGACTTCGTCATCGCGCAGGGCATCCTGCCGCCGGCGCTGCTGCGGCAGGCCGTGGAGCAGGATTTCATCGCGCCGAAGAAGGCAAAGTAAGCGGCAGCAGGCGCGTCGGCTTCAGGGTGCCGGCGCGCTGTAGCGGATGCCGGCCTTGTCCAGCTCCGCCAGCATCGCCGGCGCATAGGCGGCTTTCAACGCCGCCGTGGGGAACTGGTACAGGCCGCCCTTTTCGGGCGCCAGCGGCGCGGCTTTCTCGAGCACCGCTTCGGCCGCCGTCCACAGGCGCTGCACGTGCGCCATCATCGCCTTGCGGGCAACCAGCCGTTGCCACGCCTTCGGATCGTCGGCGCGCAGCGCCTTCAGGTAAGCCACCGTGTACAGCATGAAGTCGGCCATGCCGCCGATATTGCCGTTGATGGAATTGGCGCGGGCGGCCATGTCGCGGTACAGCGGCGTGCCGGCGATCGCCACTTCGAATTCGGCACCGGCCACGTGGGCATTCAGTTCGTCGATCAGGGGGAAGAAGTCGCCCCGGTACACATTGCGATTGCCGAAATAGACGGCATAACGGCCTTCCGGCTGCTGTTTCAGTTCGTCGGGAATTTCGCGGGCGGCCATCGCGAACGCGGGCGCCTGGCCGCGCACGTAATCGGTCACGTGCACTTCGCCGCGGAAGTGGAATACGGCGCGGTTGCCGTGGCAGGCGGACAGTGCGAAGTCCAGCATGTGGTTCGCTTCGTGGAAGGCCGTCAGCACCGACTGCAGGTCCATCGACTCGGCCTTGCGGATCCACCACATCACCTGCGGCTGCGCGGCGAGGAACAGCGGCCGCACCGATGCGTATTCGGGGCCGGACAGCAGCGCCGTCATCGCGGCGGTATCGTTGCCGGAAGCAAGGGAGGAAGGGTGAGAAAGATCGCCGGCGCAGACTTCCTTGCCCGGCATTTTCTGCGGGCCGGCCGGCTCGAATACGAACGCCGGGCTGGTCGCGACAGCACTTGCGCAGCCTGCGCACAGGAGCAGGCCGGCAAGGAAATGCTTCATGAACTAGCGCTGCGCCTGTTCGACGGACAGCATGCGCTCGACATAGCGGGCGATCAGGTCGATCTCCAGGTTCACCTGCTTGCCGACAGCCAGGTGCTTCAGCGTGGTGACCTGGATCGTGTGCGGGATCAGGTTGATCGAGAAGCGGCAGCCCTCCGCCACGTCCTCGACGCGGTTCACCGTCAGCGACACGCCGTTGACGACGATCGAGCCCTTGAAGGCCAGGTACTTGCCGAGCGCCGCCGGCGCCTCGACGATCAGTTCCCACGATTCGCCCACCGGTTCGAACTTGCGCACGGTGCCCAGGCCGTCCACGTGGCCGGACACCAGGTGGCCGCCGAGGCGCTCGTTCAGCGTCAGCGCCTTTTCCAGGTTCACTTCGCCCACATTGTCCAGGCCCGCCGTGCAGTTCAGGCTTTCCCGCGACACGTCCACCGTGAAGCTGTCGGGCGTTTTTTCGACCACCGTCATGCACGCACCGTTGATCGCGATCGAGTCGCCCAGGCCCACGTCGGCCAGCGGCAGGCCGCCGGCGCCGATCACCAGGCGCACGCCGGCGTCATGGCCGCCGGGCAGCGGGGTCACGGTGTTGATGGTGCCGACAGCGGCGACGATTCCGGTAAACATGAATAAGGTCCTTGGTTATGATTGATTGAAACGGGCCAGGATGCGCAGGTCGTCGCCCAGCTGGCGCACTTCGTGGAATTTCAGCGGGTATTTGCCGCCCAGATCCGTCAGCGCGGGCAAGGCGAACATGCCCTGCGCATCGCCCAGCAATGTGGGGGCGAGGTACAGCAGCAGCTCGTCGACGCAGTGCTCGCGCACCAGCGAACCGTTCAGCTTCGTGCCCGCTTCCACGTGCAGTTCGTTGATCTGGCGGCGGCCCAGCTCGCGCATCAGTTCCGGCAGATCGACCTTGCCGTGCGCGTTCGGCAGCGTGAGGATCTCGGCGCCCGCATCGCGCAGCGCCGCTTCCTTTTCGTGGTTGCCCATGGCGCAGACGATCCACGTGCCGCCGCCTGCCAGCACGCGCGCCCGCGGATCGATGTCGAGGCGGCTGTCGACGACGATGCGGCGCGGCTGGCGCGGCGTTTCGACGGCGCGCACGTTCAGTTGCGGATCGTCCGCCTTGACCGTGCCGATGC
>DKJA01000068.1 GCA_002454505.1 Oxalobacteraceae bacterium UBA6704 | reverse complement strand
GCAAGAATCAAGGGCAACCCCGGGTCGTGGCTGGGGACTGTCCCGCTTTACGCGGGCCTGTCCCCGGGGCTGGTTTTGCCGTTGTGGGAGCGTAGCAAGAATCAAGAGCAACCCCGGGTCGTGGCTGGGGACTGTCCCGCTTTACGCGGGCCTGTCCCCGGGGCTGGTTTTGCCGTTGTGGGAGCGCAGCAAGAATTAAGGGCAACCCCGGGTCGTGGCTGGGGACTGTCCCGCTTTACGCGGGCCTGTCCCCGGGGCTGGTTTTGACGTTGTGGGAGCGTAGCAAGAATCAAGAGCAACCCCGGGGCGTGGCTGGGGACTGTCCCGCTTTACGCGGGCCTGTCCCCGGGGCTGGTTTTGCCGTTGTGGGAGCGCGGCAAGAATCAAGGGCAACCCCGGGGACAGCCGGATCGCCGTACCGCCCCTGCGGGGACAGTCCCCAGCCAACTATGGCGCCAGTGCCTTCAACAACGCCTTGTGGAACCCCGCCGGATCCTCGATCTGCGGCGCATGCCCCATGCCCGGGAACTCCACCAGCGTGCCCTGCGGGATCAGCTTGACGGCCTCCTTGCCCAGCACCTTGTAGTTGCCCACCTTGGCCTTCACGTCGGGCGGCGCGATGTCGCTGCCGATCGCCGTCGTGTCCTCAGTGCCGACCATCAGCGTGACGGGCATCTTCAGCTGCGGGAATTCGTGCACCACGGGCTGCGTGTAGATCATGTCGTAGATCAGCGCGGAATTCCATGCGACGACCTTGTGGCCGGGGCCCGCGTTCAGGCCGGCCAGCATGTCCACCCATTTCTCGTATTCCGGCTTCCAGCGGTTCACGTAATACGTGCTCTTCTCGTATTTGCGCACGCTGTCGGCGGACAGCTTCAGTTCGCGCTCGTACCACTGGTCCACGCTGCGGAACGGCACGCCCAGCTGCTTCCAGTCTTCCAGGCCGATCGGGTTGACCATCACCAGCTGCGACACGGCCTGCGGATACATCAGCGCGAAGCGCGTGGCCAGCATGCCGCCGGTGGAGTGCCCGACCAGCACCACCTTGTTCACGCCGGCCTTCTGCAGCAGCGCCATGGTGTTCGTCGCCAGTTGCTGGAAGCTGTACTGGTAGTGCGCCGGCTTGCTCGATGCGCAGAAGCCGATCTGGTCCGGCACCACCACGCGGTAGCCCGCCTGCGTCAGCGCCGTGATCGTGTCTTCCCACGTGGCGGCGCAGAAGTTCTTGCCGTGCATGAGCACCGCCACCTGGCCATTGGCCTTGCCGGTTGGCGCCACGTCCATGTACGCCATCTTCAGCTGCTGGCCCTGCGAATCGAACGCGAACTGCTGCACCGGATGCGGGTACTTGAAGCCCTGCAGCTCCGGGCCGTAGGTGGCGGCGCCGGCGCTGCCGGCCGCCAGCGCGGCAGCCAGGAAGAGGGAGGATCGAACCATGAGTGACTCCTGCGTGGTGAAAAAATACGTTGGAAAACAAAACGGGGGCAGGCACCCGTTCCCGCGCATGTCGCGAAAAAGTGCCGCCCCCGTTTTTTATGACCGCCAATATAGAGCAAAAACGGCTGAGCTGCCGGACGGTTCGGACGTGGGAAATCCCGGCCTCGGCCCGGACAAGGTAAACTAGCGTCTTTCTGTCGCATTGGGCGATTCGAACAATAATTTTTCGCGAGTGCCGCCATGACTGACGCAGTAGCCACTACAACAACAAATTCCCCCCTGTTTTCCGACCTCGACCTGTCCGCACCGCTGCTGAAGGTATTGAAGGAGGTCGGCTACGAAGCCCCGTCCCCGATCCAGGCCGCGACGATTCCGCACCTGCTGGCCAACCAGGACGTGCTGGGCCAGGCCCAGACGGGTACCGGCAAGACGGCCGCGTTCGCGCTGCCGATCCTGTCGCGCATCGATATCCGCCAGACCACGCCGCAGGCGCTGGTGCTGGCGCCGACGCGCGAGCTGGCCATCCAGGTGGCCGAAGCCTTCCAGCGCTACGCCGCGCACATCCCGAACTTCCACGTGCTGCCGATCTACGGCGGCCAGAGCTACGGCCCGCAGCTGGCGGCACTGCGCCGCGGCGTGCACGTCGTCGTCGGTACGCCCGGCCGCGTCATCGATCACCTGGACAAGGGTTCGCTGGACCTGTCGAAACTGAAGACGCTGGTGCTGGACGAAGCGGACGAGATGCTGCGCATGGGCTTCATCGACGACGTCGAGCGCATCCTGAAGGAGACGCCGGAATCGCGCCAGACGGCGCTGTTCTCGGCCACGATGCCGTCGGCCATCCGCCGCATCGCCACCACCTACCTGCACGACCCGAAGGAAGTGACGGTGGCCGCCAAGACCACCACGTCCGCCAACATCACGCAGCGCTACTGGTTCGTCTCCGGCATGCACAAGCTCGATGCGCTGACCCGCATCCTGGAAGCGGAGCCGTTCGACGGCATGATCATCTTCAGCCGCACCAAGCTGGGCACCGAGGAACTGGCCGAACGCCTGATGGCGCGCGGCTTCTCCGCGGCGGCCATCAATGGCGACATGCAGCAGGCGGCCCGCGAACGCACCATCAGCCAGCTGAAGGACGGCAAGATCGACATCCTCGTGGCCACCGACGTGGCCGCGCGCGGCCTGGACGTGGAGCGCATCAGCCACGTGGTCAACTACGACGTGCCGTATGACGCCGAGAGCTACACGCACCGCATCGGCCGCACGGGCCGTGCCGGCCGCACCGGCGACGCGATCCTGTTCATCACGCCGCGCGAACGCAACCTGTTGAAAACCATCGAACGCGCCACGCGCCAGCCGATCAAGCAGATGGAGCTGCCGACGCTGCAGGCCGTGAACGACGTGCGCATCGCCCGCTTCAAGGACCAGATCACCGAAGCGCTGGCGTCGCCCGGCCTGGACCAGTTCCGCAAGCTGGTCGAAGAGTACGAACGCGACAACGACGTGCCGGCGGCCGACATCGCCGCCGCACTGGCCATGATGGCACGCGGGAATGCGCCGCTGCTGCTCGATAAAAAGGCCGAAAAGGGCTGGCATGAGGATGGCAAGGCGCCAGCGCCCCGGGAAGAGCGGGAGCGCGCACCGCGCGAACGCTTCGAGCGCTCCGACCGCCCTGAGCGTGCCGAACGTCCGGACCGCGAACGTCCACCGCGCAAGGAACGCATCGCCCGCGATCCGGAGCCGGGCATGGCCACCTACCGTATCGAGGTGGGCTACGAGGACGGCGTCAAGCCGGGCAATATCGTCGGCGCCATCGCCAACGAAGGCGGCGTCGATTCGAAGTTCATCGGCCGCATCGAGATCTTCGACGACTACACGGTGCTGGACATGCCGGCCGACCTGGCACCGGACGTGCTGACGACGCTGTCTGGCGTGCGCGTGGCGGGCCGCCAGCTGCGCATCAGCCGCGACGGCGAAACGCCGACGGTCGCACCGGCACGCGCCGCTGCACCGGCCGAGGAAAAGAAAGCCCCGGCACCACGCAAGAACCTGGATGCCATCGTGGCGGCCGCCGTGGACAGCGACGACGCACCGCCGAAAAAGAAGAAGGAAAAACCGGGCAAGGAAACGCTGCCGATGCGCGCCTACCGCATCGAAGTGGGCAGCCAGCACGAAGCCACGCCGTCGAATATCGTCGGCGCGATCGCCAACGAAAGCGGCCTGGAAGCGCGCTATATCGGCCGCATCGAGATCTTCGAAGAACACACCGTGCTGGAAATGCCGGCCGGGATGCCGGACGAGATCTTCAAGCACCTGGGCAAGGTGTGGGTCGGCGGCAAGCAGCTGAAGATCAGCCTGGCCGACGCGATGCCGCCGGAATCGGCCAAGCACACGCCGCCGAAGAAACCGGCGGGCAAGCCGGCCGCGAAACCGAGCAAGCCGAAAGCGCGCTGAAACCGATAGTCCATGTAAGCTGGCTGTAAGCTGGGAAAATTTGTAACAGCCGGTTTGCACGGACGCGGTGCTGTGTTGCACCAGGATCAAGCTTTAAGCGTGGCTTAATAAAGCACGAGTGTCCGAAGAGCCCCTGAAAAGGGGCTTTTTTACGCTTGGCCCGATACTTGCATAGGTATCTGCATTTTCTCGTCACGGGGAGCGCAGATGTTATTGCGAAACGATTTGCTCGACTATGCGGCACCGCGCCGCATCCTCCGCGTACTGTGGATCGATCCCGCGCGTACGGTGGCCTATCTGTTCGACGTAGCCGGCAACGGCTGCGACGTGGAAACGGCCCGCATGCACGTGCTGGAAGCCGACCTGCAGGCGGGCCGCGCCCAGCGCCTGGCGGAAGATCCCTACCTTGTCGTCGCCGACCAGGATGCCATCAAGCCCGGCCACCTGGCGCTGCGCGAGCGGGCCTGGCAGATCGTCGAAGAGCTGACGCGCGACGAGCCGGCCATCTACGAGCCGCGCCGCCGCGGCCAGCTGATCGCCGACTACACGGAGCGGCACGGCGTGTCGCACCCCACCATCTACCGTTACCTGCGCCGCTACTGGCAGCGCGGGCAAACGCCGAACGCGCTGCTGCCGGACTACAGCAACAGCGGCGCCCGCGGCAAGACGCGCTCGTCGACGGCCGGCATCAAGCGGGGCCGCCCGCGCCGCGACGGCGCCGCCCCTGGCGTCAACGTCGACGATGCGATGCGCCGCATCTTCCGCGTGGCCGTCGCCTCGTACACGGCCCAGCGCTTCTCGCGGCGCGGTGCCTACGAGGCGATGCTGCGCGAATTCTTCTGCGCCCGCCGCGCCGCGCCGGACACGTGGCTCGTTACCCGCGCCGAAGGGGAGCCGGGAGCCGACATCGGCCTGCCCAGCTTCGGCCAGTTCAGCTACTGGCTGGACCAGGGCAACCTGCTGCGCAGCGCCGAACGCCCGCTGCCGCTG
The DNA here is from genome assembly GCA_002454505.1 of Oxalobacteraceae bacterium UBA6704. Taxonomy (GTDB): domain Bacteria; phylum Pseudomonadota; class Gammaproteobacteria; order Burkholderiales; family Burkholderiaceae_D; genus Rugamonas. Next base: position 12,046 of record DKJA01000068.1, on the reverse strand, counting down.
CCGCCCCATGCCACCGTCGAAGCGATCGGCCGCCCCGGCGCGGCCTTCCACATCGCTGCCGTCCGGGCGGACGTGCAGCTGGTCGAACGTGCGGACCGCCGCAAACTGGCCGGCCGTCCCGTGCTTTACCTGGCCCGCGATGCGTTCTCCGGCATGGTGACGGGCTTCCACGTCAGCCTCGAAGCGCCATCGGCGCAGCAGGCCTTGCTGGCGCTGGCCCACTGCGCGGCGGACAAAGCCCGCCATGCGCAGCGCCATGGCCGCGCGCTGGCGTCGCAGGACTGGCCCTGCCACCACCTGCCCGAGCTGGTGCTGGTGCCGGGCATGCTGCGCAGCGAAGGCAATGGCGTCAGCGAAGCGCTGCTGAACAACTTCGGCGTGCGTTGCGCCGCCGCTGTGCCGGGCGACGTGCCGGCCCGCGCCGCACTGGAGCGCCGCTTCGGCCTGCTGCGCCTCGATGCGCCGGCGCTGTCGCCGGAACTGGCGCCGCTGGACGGTGCGCTGGACATCGGCCAGTTCACCCGCCTCGTCATCGACGCCGTGGTCGAACACAATCTGCAAAGCCAGGAGGCGGGCGACGGCGAAACGCGGCCGGCTCCGCTGCAGCTGTGGGACTGGGGCATCCGCGAGCGGGGCGCCGCCTTCAAGCAGGTGGGCGAAGAGCTGGTGCGCTGCGCGCTGCTGCCCGTGCGCGAAGCGCTGGTGACGGAAGACGGCATCAGCCTCGATGGCGTGCATTACAGCTGCACCAAGGCGGTGGAAGAGCGCTGGTTCGAGCGGGCCCGCCAGCGCGGCCGCTGGGCCGTGCGCGTGGCCTACGACGCCGCGGAACCGGACTGCGTGTACCTGCCCGACCCCGCCGCGCCGATGCGCTTCCATGCCTGCTACCGGCTCGACCGCCACGCGCAGCAGGCGGCGGCATTCGCCCGCGCCGACGCGCCGCGCCGGCCCGCCCCGGGCCAGCATGCCAGCTTCGACCGCATCGTGGCGGGCTTCGTCGGCTGAACGATTTACCCTCGTAGTATCTTTTCGCGCGCCTTCGGGCGCGTTTTTTTTGGTTGTCGGGGACTGTCCCCACAGGGGACTGTCCCCGGGGTTGCTTTTGACTTCAACATTTTGGGGACTGTCCCCGCAGGGGCCTGTCCCCGGGGTTGCTTTTGACTTCAACAGCAACCGAGGGAACAGTCCCCATGAAGCACGGGGACAGTCCCCGGCAGCCTCACGCATCGCCGTGGTGCGCGCCCGCTGCACGCAACGACTTTGCATGCCGCCGCCAATCCAAACAAAGTCCGATTTCGCGGCAGCCCTTAGGCAGCAAGGCCTGCTTCGCCGCGAGCAGGAATGGTGCCGGCACGAACGAACTAAATTCGCCACCACAAAAACAGTCCTTACCGCCGCAGAAATGGCACACCCATTGCTTAGATATACCCGGCAAGGGAAGCGAATTTCAAACAGGAGATGGGGGCATCGATGGGGAACAACAACACTACGCAATCGGTCACGCGGCGCGACTTCCTGTACCGCGCCGCAGCGGTGGGCGGCACGGGACTGCTGCTCAACGCGATGAATGCCTGGGGCATGGGCATCGCTTCGACGATGGCGGGGCCGCCGGTACTGAGCGGCAGCGGCAAGGGCAAGTCGGTCGTCATCCTGGGCGCCGGCCTGGCCGGACTGACGGCCGCGTACGAAATGGAAAAGCTGGGCTACAAGGTGCAGGTGCTGGAGGCGCGCAGCTTCGCCGGCGGCCGCTGCCAGACGGCGCGCAACGGCTTCGAGCTGACGGAGCTGGGCGGCGATCCGCAGCGCTGCACGTTCGACAAGGGCCATTACATCAACCACGGGCCGTGGCGCATTCCGCTGCACCACCAGTCCACGTTGCACTACACGCGACAGTTCGAGATCCCGCTGGAAGTCATGGTCAACGATAACGACCACTCGTTCGTCTACCTGGAGAACGGCGGCCCGCTGTCGAAGCAGCGGCTGCGGCCCGCGCAGATCAAGGCCGACATGCGCGGCCACGTGGCCGAGCTGCTGGCCAAGTCCGTGCAGGACCACACGCTGGACCGCCAGCTGACGGCCGACGACCAGCGCTCGCTGCTCGACTACCTGAAGCACGAAGGCCAGCTGGAAGCGGGCGACCTCAGTTACAAGGGCCGCACGGGCCGCGGCTTCGCCGTCAATCCCGGCGCCGGCATGAACCCGGGTCCGGGCACGCTGTCCGACCCGCTGGGCTTCCATGACCTGCTGGCGTCCGGCGTGGGCAAGGTGTACAGCGCGGTGCAGGACTTCCCGATGCAGAACACGATGTTCCAGCCGGTGGGCGGCATGGACATGATCCCGAAGGCGTTCGAGAAACGCGTCGGCCGCCACATCAAATACCGCGCCGAGGTGCAGTCCATCCGCCACGGCGAGAACAACGTGACGGTTACCTACAAGGACACTGCCACCGGCAAGGCCGGCACGGTCACGGCCGACTACTGCCTGTGCACGCTGCCGCTGTCCACGCTGCGCATGGTCGACACGGATTTCTCCGACAAGCTGAAGACAGCCATCAAATCCGTCGCCTACGCGCCGGTCGGCAAGATCGGCCTGCAGATGAAGCGCCGCTTCTGGGAAGAGGACGATCACATCTACGGCGGCCACGTGCTGACGGACCTGAAAGGCATCAACACGATCTCGCTGCCGTCGTCGAACTGGCAGAAGAAAAAGGGCGTGGTCCTGGGTTACTACAACTACCAGCTGAACGCCATCGAAGTGAGCGGACTGACGCCGGCGGAGCGGGCCGAATTCGCCATCGCCGCGGGCGAGAAGATCTTCCCCGCCTACCGCGAATCGTTCGAGAGCGCCTTCTCCGTCGCGTGGCACCGCGTGCAGTACAACCTGGGCGGCTGGGCCGAATGGAACGACAAGAACCGCCAGGACGCCTATCCGGTGCTGCTGGAAGGCGAGGGCCGCGTGCTGCTGGCGGGCGAACACCTGTCGTACCTGACGGGCTGGCAGGCCGGCGCCATCGAATCGGCATGGCAGCAGATGGCGCGTATCCACGAAAGGGCGATGGCATGAGACGTCTGCTTACCGCGCTGGCGCTGCTTGCTGCTGCTGTTCCTTCCCATGCGGCCGATGTCGACGGCAAGTCGGTGTTCCAGAAAAACTGCGCGGCCTGCCATATGCCGAACGGGAAGGGCATTCCCGGCGCCTTCCCTGCGCTGGCCGGCAACACGTTCGTCGTCGGCCCGGCGCAGGACCCGGCCACCGTGCTGCTGAAGGGCCGCGGCGGCATGCCCGATTTCTCGCAAAGCCTGACCGACGCCGACATCGCCGCCGTGCTCACCTACGTGCGCTCGAGCTGGGGCAACAAGGGCGGTGCGCTGACCGAACCGCAGGTTGCCGCGCTGCGTAACGAAGTGCAGGCCGCGCATTACACCGGCGGTCAACTTTCAAACAAACACTGATGTCAACCATGGAGACCCACCGCATGAAGAAAGCCATTGCCGCCACCCTGCTGATGACTGCCGCGGCAGCCGCCGGCGCGCAGGACATCGTCCGCCACAAGATCCCCGGTTCCGACTTCCCCATCGCGCAGGCCGTCACGATCCCGCCGAACGCGACGATCCATTTCATCAGCGGCCAGGTGCCGCCGGTGGTCGACAAGGCCGCCAATCCCGATTCGATCGCCGCCTACGGCGACACGAAAACGCAGACCGTCAACGTGCTGAAGAAGATCGAGGAGATCCTCAAAGGCATGCACCTGACGATGGGCGACGTGGTGAAGATGCAGGTCTTCCTTGTCGGCGATCCGTCGAAGGGCGGCCGCGCCGACACCAAGGGCTTCATGGAAGGCTACACGCAGTTCTTCGGCGGCCCGCAACCGAACCTGCCGGCCCGCGCCGTGATGCAGGTGGCCGGCCTGAATTCGACCGGCTGGCTGGTCGAGATCGAGGTGGTCGCCGCCAAAAAATAAGCCGCCATCGCAGTATTGAAACCGCAGTACTGAAACCACTGCACTGAAAGAGACGCGGGGCCTCATGGGGAGCGCCGGCACTGCCGGATCGGAGGTCTCGCCGTCACGTTGTAGCTGCTGTTATTGCATCCAGATTTTCGACTTCACAACAAGAAAAGGAAACACGCAATGCACAAGGCCATCATCAAATCGGGCGCCGCCGCCATGCTGCTGCACACCGGACTGTCCCTCGCCGCCGAGCCGGCGGGCGCACCCGATCCCCAGACGGAAAACGTGGCCGGCGCCGCCGGCGCACCGGTCTCCATGAGTGCCGTGATCGTCACCGGCACCCGCGCCAGCGGCCTGAAAGCGGAAAACAGCGCATCGCCGATCCAGGTGATCGACGCCGGCTCGCTGCAACGCACGGGCCAGCCGGACCTGATCCAGGCGATCGCGCAAAACATCCCCTCGTTCACCGCGCAGGCCTTCGGCGGCGACACGGCCAACCTGACGCTGTCCGCACGGCTGCGCGGCCTGTCCCCGAACAACACGCTGGTGCTCGTCAACGGCAAGCGCCGGCACGGCACCGCCAACCTGGCCGTGCTGGGCGGCGCCTACCAGGGCGGCGCGGCGGCGGACCTGAACTACATTCCCGTCGCGGCCATCGACCACATCGAGGTGCTGCAGGACGGCGCCGCGGCGCAGTACGGCACCGACGCCATTGCCGGCGTCGTCAACATCATCCTGAAATCGAACAACCAGGGCCTGTCCGGCAACGTCAACGGCGGCCGCTATGGTGACGGCGGCGGCCATACGGGCGACGGCACGGCCAACATCGGCTTCGCGCCGAACGACAAGTCGTTCATCAGCCTGACGGGCGAATCGCGCTACCACGGCTACAGCAATCGCGGCGGCATCGACCCGCGCGTGGCCGATCCTGCCAATATCGTCAACCAGGGGCTGGAGTCGATTCCCGGCTACCCATACCTGAACAAGATCTCCGGCGATGCGCAGTACCACCTGAACACGCTGGCACTGAATGCCGGGTATGACCTGAGCGACGACACGTCGCTGTATGCCTTCGGCACGTGGGGCAAGAAGCACGCCCGCGCGCACGAGAACTACCGGATGCCGAGCCGGATCCCGGAAGTCTATCCGCAGGGTTTCGATCCGAAGGAGACGATGCGCGAAACGGACTACGCCTTCACGGCCGGTGCGCGCGGCAAGATCGGCGGCGCATGGAACTGGGAACTGTCGACGACCTATGGCCGCGACAAGGCGGAAATCGGCGTCGAGGACACCGCCAACGCATCGCTGTACTACGACACCGGCTTCACGCCCACGTCGTTCAAGGCCGGCGAATTCATCGCCAGCCAGTGGACCAATAACTTCGACCTGAGCCGCGAGTTCGACATGGGCTGGGCGAAACCGTCCACGTTCGCGATGGGCCTCGAGCACCGTGTCGACGAATACGAGATCGTCGAAGGCGACGAGTATGCCCGCTACAAGGAAGGCTCGCAGTCCTATCCGGGCTTCTCGCTGACGGACGCCGGCAAGCATGACCGCAACAACAAGGCCATCTACGCCAACTTCATCGCCTTTCCGATCGCCGGCCTGACGGTCGACCTGGCGGCACGCTACGAGCACTTCAGCGACTTCGGCAACGCCAAGGTGGGCAAGCTGACCAGCCGCTACGACTTCACGCCGACGTTCGCATTGCGCGGCACGTTCAGTAACGGCTTCCGCGCACCGACGCTGGCCGAGTCGTACTACTCGGCCACCAACGTGTCGCCGACCAGCGCCTTCGTGCAGCTGGCGCCGAATTCGGCGGGCGCGCGCCTGGTGGGCATCGAAGGCCTCAAACCCGAGGAGTCGACCAACCTGTCGGCCGGCTTCGTGCTGAACCCGGCCAACAACATCTCCGTGACGTTCGACGCCTACCAGATCAAGATCCGCGACCGCATCGTCGGTTCCGGCTCGGTGTACGGTTCCGGCGGCGCCGTCAACTCGCCGGCGGTGGTGGCGGCCATTCTCGCCAACGGCAACGTGCTCGATCCAACCGTCAGCGAAACGGGCATCAACATCTTCACCAATGCCGTGAACACCCGTTCGCGCGGCGTGGAGCTGGTGGCCACGCTGAACAGCAACTACGGCGACTACGGTCGCGTGGACTGGTCGCTGGCGGCCAACTACAACCAGGTGCGCGTCACGAAAATCAACCAGGCGCCGGCCCAGCTGCAACCGCAGACGCTGCTGGACCGCACGGCCATCTCGAACCTGGAAACGGCATCGCCGAAGACCCGCGTCAACCTGGGCATGCTGTGGCGGCTGGGCGACTGGACGGTCAACCTGCGCGAAGCAATCTACGGCAAGGCGTCGAACTGGGAGTCGCCGAACGGCGGCACGTATTACAAGAACGAGATCGACACCACGGCCATCACCGACCTGGAACTGAGCTACCGGGTCAACAAGAACTGGACGGTGTCCGCCGGTGCCAACAACCTGTTCAACCAGTACCCGGACCAGGTGAACGCCGAGCTGCTGGCCACCTACCGCCGCAACCTGGACAACACCGCCGTGACGCTGTATCCGTCGTTCGCACCGTTCGGCATCAATGGCGGCTACTACTACGCGCGGGCCAGCTTCAAGTTCTAAGATTTAGTATTCAGTTTTCAAACCTGCGGGGAGCATGGTCGGACGGGGCAGGGCGCGGTATGCTGCGCCTTGTCCCGTTTTTTTATCGAGCCGCCATGCTGAAGATCCTCCGCCACTCGCTGCTTGCCGCAGCCACCGTTGCCACCACCGCCGCCTCTGCCACCCCTGCGCCGATGTCGCTGCAGGACTATCTCGCCCTGCAAGGCCCCGATCCGGACAGGCATGTCGTCTACGGCAGCGCGCCTTCGCAGTTCGCCGAACTGTTCCGGCCGAAAGGCGATGGCCCGTTCCCCGTGGTGGTGCTGATCCATGGCGGCTGCTGGACCGTGCAGTTCGGCGGCATCACGCAGATGCGCAACCTGGCCGGCGCGCTGGTTGCGCAGGGCATCGCGGTATGGAACGTGGAATACCGCCGTTACGATGAAGAGGGCGGCGGCTATCCCGGCATGTACCAGGACGTAGCGACGGCGGTGGACCGGCTGAAGGCCGAGGCGAAGGCGAACCGGCTGGACCTGACGCGCATCGTGGCCGTGGGCCACTCGGCGGGCGGCCATCTGGCGCAATGGGCCGCGTCGCGCCACCGGCTGCCGCAATGGAGCCCGGCGTGGACGAAGGAGCCGTTAAGGATTCCCGCCGTGGTCAGCCTGGGCGGCCTGGCCGACCTGCGCAACCAGGCGGCGCTGATCCAGTCGTCGTGCGACCGCAGCACGGCGCAGCTGGCCGGCAGGCCGACCGCGGCGCGGCCGGACGTGTTTGCGGACACGTCGCCGGCCGAGATGCTGCCGGCCGGGATCCGCACGGTGCTGATCCACGGCCAGCACGACAGCATCGCACCGCTGGCAGTGGGCGAGGACTACGCGCGCCGCGCCCGCGCCGCTGGCGACGCCGCCGACGTCATCGAACTGCCGGGCGGCAGCCATTACGACGAAGTGGCGGCCAGTTCGCCTTCCTGGAAGATCGTCAATCGCGAGATCAGGAAGGCGCTCGGCCTGCCCTGAGGCGTTACGGCACGATGCCGAACAGCTCCAGCCGCAGGCCCTTCATGCCGGTCGGCGTGTACACGGTGATGGCCTGCGCCTTCAGCATCTCCTCGTACAGGGCGCCCTTGGCTTCGATGGAAAAATAATAGGTGTTCGGCCGCACCGGCACTTCGGCCGGCACCTGCGCCATGTGCACCAGCTCCACGCCGGGCAACGCCATGCCGACCAGCCGTTCCACGTGCGCCGGCGCGGCGATCTTGAAGCGCAGCGGCACGGCCGCCACCAGTTCCAGCGCCGGCATGTCGGCATTGACGGCGAGGCACAGCGCAGTCTGGTGGTCGATGCGCGACGACTCCAGCACGCCGTTGTGGTGCGTCTGCTTGTTCTCGTCGGTGGTCAGCGCAATGGTGAAGCAGCGCGACGAGATCACCGTATCGATCAGGTCGCGGATCATCCGGTCGATCGCCGTGAACGCTTCGGCCGGATCCTGGTGGTCGTATTCCGGAAGCTCGGCCAGGCCGTATTTCGGCGAGAACGTCATCAGGCCGCCGGCCAGCGCGGTCAGCTTGTCGAACACGTATTCGGGATGATGCATGCGGTGCCGCGCGCAGTGCGTCAGCGGCGCGGCGGCCGTGCAGATCACGTTGAGCATCCAGAACGACGAGAAGTCGCCGGCGTGCACTTCCAGCGCCTGCCGGTCGTTCTGCCGGTGGCGCGCATACAGCGCGTCGATCTTGGCGCTCAGTTTGCCCAGCAGTGCATCGAGCAGCTCGGGCAGGCAGCCGCTGGTGGCCAGCGTGACCGACGGCGGCACGAAAGCGGGATCGAGCTCGAAGCCGCCCGCCACGGCGCGCCGGATGCGCACGACGGGGAACGACAGTTGCGCGGTGCGCGGTTCGGTGTGCGGCAGCAGGCGCACGCTCTTCGTCAGGTAGGTCACGTCCTGCGGCAGCGCGGCGGAAAACAGGTCGGCCGTTTCCAGGTCCGCCTTCACGTAGCGGCCCGTATCGCCCAGGTTGCCGCCGTGGACGTTCAGCTGCGGCAGCGCGGCGTGGAACGTGAAGGCCTGCACATCGGCCGGCAGCGCGGACAGGTCGACAGCCGGCGGCGCCGGATCGGAGCGGGGCGCATCGTAGATCTCGCCATCCTGGAACAGCAGCGACAGCGCCTCGGCCTGCAGCACGTTGCCGGCGAGCGCATCGGCGCTCCATTCGGCGCGGCGCACGCCCCACAGGAAGGGATTGAGCGTGGCGGCCAGCTGCTGCAGCCGGCCTTCGTGGTAACGGTCCTGCTGCTGGAACTGCTGGGGGCCCAGCGTCAGGCCTTCGGACCATAGAATTTTCGGGGGCAGTGTCATCGGAATCTCCTTGGCGTGGATCGCCACAGCATGAATGTTTCCGCTGCGAATTCCTTTGCGCGCTCGCAAATTGCTGGAAGGTAATCTCCCGATAATGGGACCTTCCACCTATGCGAGGGGCGGCCCATGGAAGACCTGTTACCGTACTTCGAACGCGAACTCGTGCTGCTGCGGCGCTACGGCCAGGAGTTCGCGGCCCGGTTTCCCCGCGTGGCCGGCCGACTGCAGGGCGCCGACGACGATCCCCATGTCGAGCGGCTGTTGCAGGGCGTGGCGCTGCTGTCGGCTCGCATCAACAAGCGCCTCGACGATGGCCAGCCCCAGTTCACCGAAGCCCTGCTCGAAGCGCTGTTTCCCCACTACCTGCGGCCTTTCCCTTCCTGCTCGATCGCCTCGTTCGCCCCGCGCCAGCTGCCGCTGGCAGGCACACGCACCATTGCGGCGGGTACGGAACTGGGAGCGACGCATGGCGACAGCGTGCGCTGCCGCTTCCGCACGGCGGCGCCAGTGACGCTGGCGCCGGTGGCCATTGCCGCCGCATCCTTCGATCCGTTGATCCGCGCACCCACCGGCACGACGCTGCCGCCCGATGCGACGGCAGCGCTGTCGATCACCATCGCGGCCGATGCGCTATCCGACCTGCCGCTCGATGCGCTGCGCATCCACATCGATGGCGACCCGTCGTTCGCCGCCGCGCTGCGCGATGCGCTGCTGCTGCATGCCAGCCGCGCCTTCGTGCAGACCGACGAAGGGCGCTGGGCCAAATTGCCGACGGTGCCCATCACGGCCGCCGGCTTCGATGGCAGCGAGGCGCTGATCCCGGCCGGCCCGCGCACGCATCCGGCATGGCGGCTGCTCACCGAGTACTTCTGCTTCCCCGACAAATTCCGCTTCGTGGACATCGACCTGGCCGCCCTGCGGCCGCTGCTGCCGGCAGGCTGCAACAGCGCGACGCTGCACCTGGCGCTGTCGCGGCTGCGGCCGGACGGCGACGCGGCGCGCATGCTGCGCACGTTGAACGCCGCGCACCTGCGGCTGTTCTGCGCACCGGTCGTCAACCTGTTCCGCCGGCCCGGCGAGCCGGTGGCCGTCACGCAGATGGCTGCCGACTATGCGGTGCAGTGCCATCCCACCCGCCCGCAAGCGTTCGAGGTGTATTCGGTGGACGAAGTGAGCATGCTGAAGCACCTGCCCGGTGGCGACAAGCTGACGAAGTTCGCACCCATGTACGCGCCGCACCATGGCGATCCGGAGGGCGGCCATTACTGGGTGCTGCGCCGCGACGAGACGCTGGCGGCGGTCAGTCCGGGCTTCGAGAGCCGGCTGTCGCTCGTCGACGGCAGCGACGATGCGCTGGCCGTCGAACGCAGCACGCTGTCGCTGGCGCTCACCTGCACCAACCGCGACCTGCCTTGCCGGATGCGTCCTGGCGATCCGGACGGCGACCTGGCCGTGCCGGATGCATCGGACAACCCCGTCGTGCGCCTGCTGGCCCGCCCCAGCCGGCCGCGGCGCTTTCCGGCCGGCCAGGCCCACTGGCGGCTCATCTCGCACCTGTCGCTGAACCACCGCGCGCTGCTGCCTGATGGCCTGCCGGGCCTGCGCGAGCTGCTGGCGCTGCACGATCTGCCGCAGTCGCCCGTGTCGCAGCGGCTGATCGCCGGCGTGGTCGGGCTGCGCCACGAGGAAACCCAGGCGTGGGTCAAGCACCGGCGTGGCGCGTCGCTGGTGCATGGCCTGGAGATTCACATCACCGTGAACGAGGAGGCCTTCGTCGGCAGCGGCATCCACCTGTTTGCGCAGGTGATGGACCGCTTCCTCGGCATGTATGTGCAGGTGAACAGCTTCATCGAACTGGTGCTGCTGTCGCAGCGCGACAACCGGGAGCTCATGCGATGCGCACGCCGCAGCGGCACCTCGGCACTGGCGTGATCGGCCGGCTGTTCGCCGAGCCGTGGCGCTTCGGCTTCGGCCAGGCCGTGCGGCTGCTGGTGCAGTGGCTGGGCCGCGGCGGCGTGCCCTACGACGAAGCGCTGGCGCATGTGCTGCGCTTCGAGAACAGCCTGGGGCTCGGCTTTCCCGCCAGCGAGGTGGAGGCGGTGCGTGGCGAGGAGCACGACGGCGTGGCCGGCATCGTCGTCACGCCTGCCTGTATCGGCCTGCTGGGCACCGCGGGTACGCTGCCGCTGCATTACACGGACCGCGTCGCGCATATCGCAGGGCACGAAGGCGCGGCCTGGCTGGACGTGTATTCGCGCCGCATGGTCACGCTGTTCTGGCAGGCGGGCTGCCACCATCGCGTGGAGCATACGCTCGATACGCAGCGGCACGACGCATGGTGCCCGCAGCTGCTGGCGCTGGCCGCGCGCGACGATGGCCACGGCGATGCGGCGGCCTGGTACAGCGGCCTGCTGGGAGCCCGTGCGACCTCCGCCGCGGCGCTGGAAAACATCGTCGCCGGCCATCTCGGCCTGCCGGTGCGGCTCGAATCGCTGACCGGTTGCTGGGACCCCATTCCGCCGGGGCTGCGCAGCACGCTGGGTACGGCCAACCCCGTGCTGGGCAGCGGTGCCACGCTCGGCACGCGCGTGTGGGTGCTGGACCGGCGCGTGCGGCTCGTCATCGGCCCGATGGCGCGCAGTGATTTCGAGCGGCTGCTGCCGGGCGGCGAGGGCGCCGCAATGCTGGCCCGGATGCTCGACATGGCGGTCCGGCCGGGCATGCTGGAGTTCGAAGTGTGCCTGCTGCCCGGGCCGTCCTGCATCCGCCCGCTGACGTTGACGGGGAAGCGCGCCGCGATGGTCCGGCTGGGCTGGGACAGCTTCCTGCCGGATGCGGCGGACCGGCCCGCGCAACGCGAGATCCGCTACCTGCTGCGGCCCCATTCACAAGGAGAGTATGGATGGCCACGATCATGAACGACATGCCACGTCACGAGGACATCGTCCGCCTGCTGCAATCGGGCCGCCTGCTGCGCCTGCATTTCCCCCACGGCGACGGGCCGCAGGCCACGCTCGTCGTCAACACGCTGTTCGCGCAGGAAGAGCTGTCGCGCGGTTTCCGCTTCGATGCGGAGCTGCTGTCCGACGATGCATCGATCCCGCTGAAGGACAT
>DKJA01000166.1 GCA_002454505.1 Oxalobacteraceae bacterium UBA6704 | reverse complement strand
GCAACGATCCGGGCGGCGTGCTGCAGGGCGCCATCGGCGTGGCGGCGGCCTTCCTGCCGAAGGATACGGCGGTGGTGTCCACCAACGGCCAGCTGCCCGACTCGAAGCAGATCTACTATGCGCGTCCCGAGTACTACTCGCTGCGCAGCGACAGCGATCCGCTGGCGCGCCTGCCGGAAGCGGTCAAGCGCGTGCCGCTGGCCGTGCTGGTGAATACGGGTTCCGCATCCGCTTCCGAAATCGTCGCCGGTGCGCTGCAGGACTACAAGCGCGCGACGATCATCGGCACGCAGACGTTCGGCAAGGGCTCCGTGCAGACGATCCGCCAGCTGACCAGCGACACGGCGCTGAAGCTGACGACGGCCCGCTACTACACGCCGCAGGGCCGCTCGATCCAGGCCAAGGGCATCGTGCCCGACCTGGCGGTGGACGAATACGCCGACGGCGACGGCCTGAACGCGCTGCGCATGCGCGAGACGGACCTGACGCGCCACCTGGCCAACGACAAGGAGCAGGAAGCGGACAAGACCCAGCGCGACGAGCTGGAAGAGCAGATGCGCATCCTCGCCCAGGAGAAGAAGCGCGGCCCCCTCGAATACGGCGGCGCGGACGACTTCCAGCTGGTGCAGGCGCTGAACCACCTGAAGGGCCTGCCCGTGCAGCTGGCCAAGCCGGAATCGAAGATCGTGCAGGCGACCTTGCCGGCGGCACCGCGGTAATACGCTTTCGAGTGCAATGCCCGCAACGGCGCCATCCTTTGCAGGATCCGGCGCCGTTTTTGATGGTGTCTTCAGGTAGAATCGGCGGCGTATCCGGGCACACCGCCCGTCAACGTATCCGAAAGCCTGCACAATGAAACAAGCCGTCATCAGCGGTACCGGTCTGTACACGCCAGCCCATGCGATCTCCAACGAGGAGCTGGTCGAGAGCTTCAATGCCTATGTCGCGTTGTTCAACGCCGACAATGCCGCGGCCATCGCGGCCGGCACCGTGACGGCGCTGGAGCCGTCGTCCGCCGCCTTCATCGAAAAGGCATCCGGCATCAAGTCCCGCTACGTGATGGAAAAGACCGGCATCCTCGATCCGCGCCGGATGGCACCGCGCATCGCCGAACGGCCGAATGAAGAACTGTCGCTGCAGGCGGAAATGTGCGTCGCCGCGGCGCGCGAGGCACTGGAGCGCGCCGGCCGCACGCCGGCCGACATCGACATGGTGCTGGTCGGCTGCTCGAACCTGCAGCGCCCTTACCCGGCGATGGCGGTCGAAGTGCAGCAGGCACTGGGCATCGACGGCTTCGGCTTCGACATGAACGTGGCCTGTTCGTCCGCCACGTTCGCGATCCAGACGGCGGCCACCGCCGTGCAGACGGGCCAGGCCCGCGCCGTGCTGGTGCTGAACCCGGAAATCACCAGCGGCCACCTGGACTACCGCGACCGCGACAGCCACTTCATCTTCGGCGATGCCTGCACCGCCATCGTCATCGAGGCGGCCGATGCGGCCACGTCGGCGCACCGCTTCGCGATCCTCGACATGAAGCTGAAGACGTCGTTCTCGAACAATATCCGCAACAACTTCGGCTTCATGAACCGCTTCGACGAGGCGGGCGTCGGCCAGCCGGACAAGCTGTTCAAGCAGCAGGGCCGCAAAGTATTTAAAGACGTGTGCCCGATGGCGGCCGAGATGATCAAGGGCTCGATCGCCAGCGCCGGCCTGGAAGTGCCGCAGATCAGCCGCTACTGGCTGCACCAGGCCAACCTGAGCATGAACCAGCTGATCTCGCGGATGATCCTCGGCCGCGATGCCACCGCCGACGAAGCGCCGGTGGTGCTGGACACGTATGCCAACACGTCGTCGGCCGGCTCCATCATCGCCTTCCACAAGTACCAGGACGACCTGGCGGCCGGCGCGTACGGCGTCATCTGCTCGTTCGGCGCGGGCTACTCGATCGGCAGCGTCGTCGTGCAAAAGCTGTGAACTATGCCGCATAGGGCTTGATGTTGCAGCCATATTGCGGGAACTGCATCCTTTACGTTTATACTCGAAGACGCGGTGGCGATCGCCACCCCGTTCGCGAACACTGAAAGGAACCCTCCCCGCATGCCCCATGACGTCACCCTGATCACGACGATCGCCGCCGCCCTCGGCTTCGGCCTCGTCTTCGGCTTCCTCGCCACCCGCCTGAAACTGCCCGCGCTGGTGGGCTATCTTGCCGCCGGCATCCTGCTGGGCCCTGCCACGCCGGGCTTCGTGGCCGATGCCGCGCTGGCGGGCCAGCTGGCCGAGATCGGGGTGATGCTGATGATGTTCGGCGTCGGGCTGCACTTCTCGCTGGACGACCTGTGGGAAGTGCGCAAGGTGGCCCTGCCGGGCGCCGTGCTGCAGATCGTCGCGGCCACCGCGATGGGCATGGGCCTGGCGTACTGGTGGGACTGGACCATCGGCGGCGGCCTCGTGTTCGGCCTCGCGCTGTCCGTGGCTAGCACCGTGGTGCTGCTGCGCGCCCT
>DKJA01000093.1:484-40619 GCA_002454505.1 Oxalobacteraceae bacterium UBA6704 | reverse complement strand
TACGGCTGTCCCCGGGGTTGAGGTTTGTCGGAACATATGGGAAGCGTAGAGCAACCCCGGGGACAGGCCCCTGCGGGGACAGTCCCCATCCCTCAACGCGCGGCGCGTATGGTAACCACAGCCTCCTTCAACCCCGCCGCCGTCACGCGCACCTTGATGGCGCCGGAGGTGCCCGGTTTGGCGCGCACAATGCCCAGCACGAGCCCATTGAACGCGGCCCGCTCCGGCGACTGGAACGATTCGAAGCTGGTCGGGTCGCCGTTGTCGGTGGCGACCAGTTCGCCGGGGCCGTCGATGGCGAAGCGCACGCGCTGGCTGGCGCGCGGGGCGGCGAGGCCGTTCTTGTCGACGATGCGCACGGTGACGAACGACAGGTCCTTGCCGTCGCCGGCGATGGTCGTGCGGTCGGCGGTGGCTTGCAGCGCGGCCGGCACATCGGCTGTGCGCACCGAGGAACGGGCCCATTCCTTGCCGTCCTTGTAGGCGACGACCGAGACTTCGCCTGGCTCGTACACCACGTAGTCCCAGCGCAGGCGGTAGGCATACGGCGCTTTTTTCAGCCTGCCCTGCGACTTGCCGTTGACGAACAGCTCGGCCTCGTCGCCGGACGTGAACACGTGCACCGGCGTCACTTCGCCCACGCGGTCGGGCCACGTCCAGTGCGGCAGGATGTGCGCCATCTTCAGCTCCGGGCGCCAACGCGACTGGTACAGGTAGTAGCGGTCCTTCTTGAAGCCCGCCAGGTCGACGATGCCCGAGTACGAGCTGCGCGCGCCGTAGTAGGGCGTCGGCTCGCCGAGATAATCGAAGCCGGTCCAGACGAATTCGCCGGCCGTGTAGGGATGCTGGTCCAGCGCGCCGAACGCGCGGTCGGCCGAGCTGCCGAAATCGGCCGCGAACAGTTCGTAGGCGCTGACCTGCTGCGTCTTCGGATCGCCGCCCACACCGGGCCGCACGGCGGCACTGGTCACGCCCGGCACGGGGAACTGGTACTCGCCGCGGCTGGACAGCGCCGACGCGCTTTCCGTATGCAGCATCACCTTGTCCGGGAAGGCGGCACGGAATGCCGGGAACTGGCCGGGCAGCGTACGGATGCCGGTGCCCTGGTAATTCAGGCTGATGACGTCGACGGTGCCCGGCAGCGGCATGTCCGCCTTCGCGAAGTTCATCGCGTTGGTGATCGGGCGCGACGGATCTTCCTCATGCGCGATGGCGGCCAGCTTGCGGCCGATGTTCGCGCCATCCTCGGCGGTGTACTGTTCGCCCACCTCGTTCCCCACGCTCCACATGACGATCGACGGGTGATTGCGGTCGCGCCGCAGCATCGAGCGCAGGTCCTGCTCGTGCCAGTCGGGGAAGATCAGGTGGAAGTCGAGCGGCGTCTTTTTCCGCTCCCACGAGTCGAACACTTCGTCCATCACCACGAGGCCCATGCGATCCGTCAGGTCGAGCAGCTGCGGATCGGGCGGGTTGTGGCTCATGCGGATCGCATTGGTGCCCATCTCCTGCAGGATTTCAAGCTGGCGCTGGGCCGCACGTACATTGAAGGCGCCGCCCAGCGCGCCCAGGTCGTGGTGGTTGTTCACGCCGCGGAGCGGAATGTGCTCGCCGTTGACGTACAGGCCCGAGTCCGGATCGAAGCGCAGCGAGCGGATGCCGAACGGCGTCTCGTAGCGGTCGACGACCTTGCCGGCCTGGCGCACCGTCGTCACGGCCTTGTAGCGGTTCGGCTGCTGGTTCGGCAGCGGTCCCCACAGCCGCGGATTGGCCAGCGTGGTTTCGCCGGACACGGTCGCGCTGCCGCCGGCAGCGATGGTCGTGCGCGGCGATGCGACGGTGGCCACGGCCTTGCCGGTGACGCGGCCCTGCGCGTCGAGCGCGTACAGCTGCGTGGTCACTTCCGCGTCGGCCGGTGACTTGCCGTCATTGTCCAGTGCGACCTGCCACGTCACCTGCGCCGATTCGCGCGACACCTTCGGCGTCGCCACATGCACGCCCCATTGGCCCACGTGCAGCGGCGCCGTCTTCGTCAGCCACACATTGCGATACAGGCCCGCGCCCGGATACCAGCGTGCCGATTCCGGCGGGTTGTCGAGGCGGATTGCCAGCTGGTTGTCCGCGCCGGGTTTCAGATATGGCGTCAGGTCGATGCGGAACGAGTTGTAGCCGTAAGGCCAACCGCCGGCCAGCTGGCCGTTGACCCACACGCTGGAATACGACATGGCGCCATCCACGTCGAGGAACACCGACTTGCCCGCGTCGGCCGACGGCACGGCGAACGTCTTGCGGTACCACGCCGGGCCCCACGTCTTCAGGCGGCCCATGCCGCCGTAAGGGCCGGTGGTGAGGAAGGGGCCTTCGATGGCCCAGTCGTGCGGCAGCTGGACGGAGCGCCAGGCCTTGTCGTCGTAGCCGAACTGCGCGAACGGCGCGTCGATGGCCGGGCCTTGCGCGGGACGGACGTGCCGCTTTGTCGGATCCTTGATGAACGCATTCCCGGTCGGCAGGATCCACGGTTTCAGCAGCGGCGCATTGCCGCGGGCGATGCGGGCCGCTTCTTCCGGCATCGCGTCGGCCACCTTGCCGTCCGCCGACTGTTTTACTTCGGGACGGATGTCGTACAGATAGGGCGCCGAATTGCCATCCGGGTCGCCAGGATGGAAACGCCAGCCGTCGTTGAATTGCAGTCGCTGGCGCGGGGCGAGTTCGTCGGCGGCTTGTGCAGCGGGCACCAGCATGGCAAAGGCAAGCAGCGACAGGATAGCCCGGCCGTACGTGGGCCGGGATTGATGCGCGTGATTCACGATTCCTCCAAGAATGTAGCGGTGCGCTGGCGGGCATGGTAGCGGTTATCGTCCGCCTGCCTGTGCTTGCCTGTCGTGGATAAGTTTGCTTCCCGAATTCTATTTTTGTTAGCGCAACCAATGTCAGTGTGAGCTATCGGGAAGGATGAGTCAACCAAAGGAGTAAGGGGACGAGTACGTTGTTTATCTGCGAAACAAGAATTGTTGCGTTTTGCCATGGCCGTCACGGTTCCGTCATAAAACGTATCTAGAATACCGGCAACTATCCAAGCCCGGTCACCTGGGGAGACGCCATGAACGCATCCTTCGACGCATCCCGCCTGCACCTGCCGCGCTTCCGGCAGACGACGGCAGCGGACCTGTGCGTGCCGACCGTGTCCGTGCCGTCCGAAACGACCAACGGCGACGTGCTGATGCTGTTCACCGAGCGCCGCGAGTTGATGACGTTGCCCGTCGTGGAAGAGTCGCGGCCGATTGGCCTCATCAGCCGGAACATCTTCATGTCGCAGATGTCCAAGCCGTTCTACCAGGAGCTGTACGGCCGCAAGAGCTGCATCGCCTTCATGGACAAGGAGCCGCTGATCGTCGACGTGGACCTGAGCATCGAGGCGCTGACGTTCCGCGCCGTGGAATCGGGCGAGAAGGCGCTGGCCGACGGCTTCATCGTCACCCGCGCCGGCATGCTGGAAGGCGTCGGCTTCGGGCTGCAGCTGATGAACGTTGTCGCCAATATGCAGGCCGAGAAGAACCGGCAGGTCATGCACAGCATCGAATACGCCAGCGTGATCCAGCGCTCGCTGCTGCGCACGTCCGACGAAGCACTGGCCGCCACGCTGGCCGATGCGGCGCTGGTGTGGGAGCCGCGCGACGTGGTCGGCGGCGACTTCTATTACTTCGGCAGCCATGACGGCGGCTGGTGCGCCGCCATCGCCGACTGCACGGGCCACGGCGTGCCCGGCGCGTTCATGACGCTGATCGCATCGTCGCTGCTGAACCAGGCCTTGCAGCAGCACGGTCCCTGCGATCCGGCCAGGCTGCTGGCCGAATTGAGCCGCGGCGTGAAGACGATGCTTGGCCAGCACCGCCAGTGCGCCGGCGCGGCCGTCTCGAACGACGGTCTCGATGCCGCCGTGCTGTGCTTCGACAGCGCGAGCCGCGAGCTGTCCTACGCCGGCGCGCGCGTGCCGCTGTTCGTGCTGGGCCCGGACGACGCGGCATGGACGACGCTCGATGCGGACCGCATGGGCGTCGGCTATGTGGAGACGCCGTCCGGACACGAGTGGGCGGTGCGCCAGGTGACGATCGAACCGGGCAGCCTGCTGTTTGCCTGCACGGACGGCCTGGTGGACCAGATCGGCGGCCCGCGCGACATCTCCTACGGCAAGCGCCGCGCCCGCGAACAGCTGCTGGCGCGGCGCGCCTTGCCGGCGCCGCAGCTGGCGCAGGCGCTGCTGGACGACTTCGCGGCCTGGCAGGGCGAACAGCCGCGCCGCGACGACGTGACCTTTTTCTGCGCACGACCATGACAGGAGCAAGCGCTTTGCAATACGAACAGTTCCAGGAGTTCTGGCAGGCCGCGAACAAGCGCCAGGTGATCTTCTTCTATGCCGGCTATTTCTCGCAGCACGTCGTCAGCGCGATCGCCGAGACGATCAAGGCGCGCCTCAATGCGGCCGGCACCGCGGGACCGACGGGGCGGCGCATCTTCTCGGCCTTCGTCGAAATGTCGCAGAACATCATGCACTACTCGGCGGACGCGTTGACGCCGGCCGACGAAGCCGATGGCCACGGGGTTGCCGAAATGCGTGGCGGCGCTTTCTGCATCGGCCGCGACGGCGAGCAGTTCTACCTGCTGTGCGCGAACCCGGTGGCCAACGACAAGGTCGACTCGATCCGCAGCCGCCTCGAACCGCTGCGCGCGATGACGGTCGACGAAATCCGCTCCGCCTACAAGACGGCGCTGCGCCAGGAAACGCCGGCCGACAGCAAGGGCGCCGGTCTCGGCTTCCTGACGATGGCGCGCGACGCCAGCGCGCCGCTGGACTTCCACTTCATGCCGGATGCCGACGACACCCATCGCACGGTGTTCTGCATCGCCGCCACCATCTGACCGGATCTCACACCATGGAATCGTTCTTCCTGCCCGCCTCGCCGATGTCGCCCGAGGTCTCCCTCGACTTCGACCAGCACCGGCTGTCCGTCCGCGGCGAATCGTATCCCGAGAATGCCGCCGCGTTCTACGGGCCGATCATCGAGCGCACGCGCGCCTGGCTCGAAGGCTGCGAGGGCTGCGCCATCGAGGTCAATGTGTCGCTGGCTTATTTCAACAGCTCCAGCACGAAGATGCTGTTTGCCTTCTTCGACGCGCTGAACGAGGCGGCACTGGCCGGCAACGAGGTGCGACTGAACTGGTACCGCGACGAGGAGGACGAGACGATCATGGAATTCGGCCAGGAGCTGCGCGACGATTTTCCGGCGCTGGACTTCGTCGATCATCCGCTGGACGGGGAGGCGCAGTGATGATGGCCGCACCGGACCTGTTCGCGGCCGAGTACCAGGCGCTGCTGCGCGCCCGCGAAACCTATGGCAGCGAGCAGGCCGGCGCGGACGATTACCGCCGCGTGCTGGGCGAGCTGACCGTGCATTATGAACGGCTGATGCGCGAGACGCGCCGGCTGATCCAGCGCAGCGACCGCGCCGAGCGCGACATGCAGCAGATGAACCGCGAGCTGCACCAGCTGGCGCTGCAGCTGCAGCACCGCGCCACGCACGATCCGCTGACGGGCGCCCTGAACCGCGGCGCGCTGATCGATTACGCGTCCGACGTCCTGGAACACGAACCGGCCGCGCTGATGGTGCTAGACATCGATCATTTCAAACGGGTCAACGACGAATTCGGCCATCCGGCGGGCGACGCGGTGATCTGCGCCGTCGTTACCTGCCTGAAGCAGCGCGTGCCGGCACCGGCCGCCATCGGCCGCGTGGGCGGCGAGGAATTCTCCATCGTCTGGCCTGGCCTGTGCGCATCGGAAGCGGCGGAAATGGCCCACCTGCTGTGCGCCGCCACCGGCGCGCTGCGCCACGAAGCACCGATCGCCCGTCCCGTGACGGCCAGCCTCGGCGTGGGCTGGTACCCGGCCGGCACGTCGTTCGAACTGGCCTACAGCCGAGCCGACGCCGCGCTGTACCGCGCCAAGCGCGACGGGCGCAACTGCGTGCGCTTCGATGCGCATTGAGCGCTACGGCCGAGGCCGTGTCCAAAAAGAGGGTTGACCCCACGGTTGGACACGAGCTCGACAGTTGAATTGATCAGCTCGTGTCCAACCGTGGGGTCAACCCCAAAAGTGGACACGGACTCATCAGCTTATTTCATCATCTCGACCAGCAGCGGCTGCATCGCATCGGCCCACAGCTGGTAGCCGGCGGCGTTCGGGTGCAGCTGGTCGGGCATCACGGCGTCGGGAATGCGGCCGTCCGGGCCCAGGAACACCTTGTTGATGTTGAGGAAGCGGATGGTCTTGCCGTTGTCCAGCTTCGCCAGGTCGGCGTTGACAGCGTCGATCGTGACCATCCGCTGCGCCGCTTCGGCTTTCAGGGCAGGCGTGACGGGGCCGCCTTCGCGGTTGCGGGGGCCGCGGGGGAAGACGCCCAGCAGCAGCACCTTCGTGTCCGGCAGCTTGGCGCGCAGCAGGGCGACGATGCGGCGGTTGGCGGCCGCAATTTCTTCGGCGTTGTATTCGAGGCTGTTGTTCGTGCCGATCATCAGCACGGCAACCTTCGGCGCGATGCCATCCAGTTCGCCGTGCTCGATGCGCCAGATCACGTGCTGCGTGCGGTCGCCGCCGATGCCGAAGTTGGCCGGCTGGTACTTGCCGTAGTATTTGTCCCAGATGTCCGGCGCCTTGCGCCAGTTGTCCGTGATGGAGTCGCCCAGGAACAGCAGGCCCACCGGGCCGCTTTTCGCGCGGGCCAGGTTGGCCTCGTGCTTCTTGAGGAATTTGCCGTCGTCGAGTTTTTCGAACGGCGCGGAGGCATCCTGGTTCGGGGCGGTCTGCGCGAAGGCCTGGCAACTGGCGAGCGCCAGCACGAGCAGTACGCGATGGAAGGTTTTGAAGGTCATGATGGTTTCCCGATCAAGGGTTGGTACGTGTGGCGCGGCCGTGAACGGCGGCATCGTGCGGTCGCACCTGTTCGACATGCCCGCCCAGCCAGATGGCAATGAACACGAGCGGCACCAGCACGGCGCCCAGCACGAAGAACGGCGTGTAGTTGCCGCCGGCCGTCAGCACGGGCACCAGCTGCATGCAGACGATCACGCCCAGCACGGCGGACGTGCCGCTGATACCGGCCAGCGAACCGACCGTGCGGCCGGAGAAGAAGTCGCTGGGCAGCGTCTGGATATTGGTGATCGCGGCCTGGAAGCCGAACAGGATCACGGCGATCGACAGCACCGCGAACAGCGGCGTGTCGGCCACGGCGGTCAGCAGCAGGGCAGGGAACATCACGACCAGGCCCAGCGCGATGACGAACTTGCGCGCCCGGTTGACGGTCCATCCCCGCTGCAGCAGCTTGCCGCAGAACCAGCCGCCGGCCAGCGCACCGATGCCGGCACCCACGTAAGGCACCCAGCCGAACATGCCGATCTGCTTGACGTCGAAGCCGAACTTCTCGTTCAGGTACAGCGGCAGCCAGCCGACGAACAGCCACCACACGGGATCGATGAAGAAGCGCGCGGCGATCACACCCCAGCTCTGGCGGTGGCGCAGCAGCTGCGACCACGACGGTACGTATTCGGTCGTGGCGACGCGCTCCGGTTTCTGGCCGTTGAGGATGTAAGTGCGCTCTTCTTCCGTGATCCACGGGTGCGCATCCGGCCCGGATTTATAGACGATCAGCCACGGCACGATCCAGATGAAGCCCAGCGCGCCGATCAGGATGAACGTCGTCTTCCAGCCGACGAAGGCATACAGGAAGGCCACCAGCGGCGGTGCGATGATCGAGCCCACGGAAGCGCCGGCGCCGAAAATGCCCTGGCCGAAGGCCCGCTCGCGCACCGGGAACCACTCCGCGATCGCCTTGGTGGCGCCGGGCCAGTTGCCCGCTTCGCCGATGCCGAGCAGCGCGCGAAACAGCGCGAACGACAAGGCGCTGCGCGCGACGAAGTGCAGCCCGATCGATACGGACCACACGAGGATCGACAGCAAAAAGCCGATCCGCGTGCCGAGCGCGTCGAAGATCTTGCCGAACAACGACTGCCCGACGGCATAGCCGATCAAAAAGATGGTGATGATGTTGGCGTAATCGCGCTTGTCGAGGCCCAGTTCATCGGCGATGCCCGGCCACATGACGGCCAGCGCGGAGCGGTCGATGTAGTTGATGATCGTCGCGGCGGCCACCAGCGTGATGACCAGCCAGCGCAGGCCTTTTTTTGTACTGCCTTCGGTACTTCGTGTGTCCATGCCCTGTCTCCGTAATGTTTTTGATGGTTGGGCGGTACTGTATTCAGTGTCAGTGTCAGTGCTGCGGTCCGGGATCCCCGAGCTGCGAACGGGTCGGCAAACCTTCGCAATCGCCACGGAACTGCACGACGCGGGCGCCGATCGCATTGCCGCGAGCAGCGGCGTCCGCCGGCGTCAAACCTTCAAGCAGCGCGCTGATGACGCCCACCGCGAAGCCGTCTCCGGCGCCCACCGTATCGACCACCTGCGCGACCGGCACGCCCGGCACGGTGCCGCGTCCTTCCGGGCCGGCAAAGTAAGCACCCTCCGGGCCCAGCTTGACGACGACCAGCCGCGCGCCGCCGGCCAGGTAGAAGTCGGCGATGCCGGCCGCATCGTCGCGGCCCGTCAGCAGCCGGCCTTCGGCCAAGCCGGGCATGACGACGTCGGCCAGGCTGGCCAGGTCGTTCAGCGTGGCGACCATGTCGGCCTGCGACGCCCACAGGCGTGGCCGCAGGTTCGGGTCGAATGTGACGAGGCGGCCCGCCGCGCGGGCCTGCCGCGCCATGCCGAACACGAGCTCGCGGCAGCTGCTCGACAAGGCCGGCGAGATGCCCGTCACGTGCAGCAGCCGCGCCTGCGTAAAGCCGGCGGGGATGTCGGCCGGCGACAGGTGGCTCGCCGCCGACCCGCGCCGGAAGTACTCGATCTGCGGATCGCTGCCGTCCGACGTCATCGACTTCAGCATGAAGCCGGTGGGGTAACGGTCGTCGCTGCGCACGTAGCGCCGGTCGATTCCCTCGGCCGCCATGAAGTCCAGCAGGTTCTGTCCGAGGCTGTCCTTGCCGAGCGCTGACAGGTAGCCGACGTGGAAGCCGAGCCGCGCGAGGCCGACAGCCACGTTCAGCTCCGCGCCGGCGGTGGCGCGCTCAAACTCGCGCACCGCCGCCAGCAGCGCCGCCTCGCGGGCGATGAACAGCGCCATCGCCTCGCCGACGGTGACGACGTCGGGAATGGCCGCCGTATCAACCACGGCCGGCCTTCAGCGTCGTCACCAGCGTCGCTTCGCGGCTGGCCGGCAGCGAGATGCGCAGCACCGAGCCCCTTTCTTCCTGCGGGCCCTTGTCCACATTGCCTGGCGGTCCTGCTGCGGTGACGATGCCTTTTTCGACAACCGCCTTCGCCGCAGCCGTCTTGATATCGACTTCCAGCGCGGCCGGTTTGCCGGCGACGACGTAGCGCTGACTGCCAGCCGCCGCAATCGTCGTGTCGCCGTGCACCTGCGCCGTCAGCACCACCGGCTTGCTGGCGCGCAGCCGGTCGGTCGTCGTCCACGTGCCGCGCGAGTAGGCGAACGTGCGTTCCAGCTTGTCGACACCGAGTTCGGGGCGATAGGCGCCGGTCAGGTCCGCGACGATTTCCGCGCCACTGCTGGTCAGATTCACCTTGGTCAGCCTGATGGCATCCAGGCGAGCATACGGATAGTCGGCGAAAGCATCGTGGCCATAGCCCTCCTTGGCCTGGCCCTGGCCGTCGATCAGCAGCGTGTTGCTCAGGTTACTGCGCGGGATACCCGCATAGCCCATCGGGCCGGACAGGTAAGTGCCGTTCGCATACAGGATGAAGCTGCCCGCATCGGGATGCGAGTGGCCCATCGACAGATGCCAGTCCGGCAGCTTATCGAGCAGCGTGGCGGCATGGTGGCCTTCCGGCGGGCCGGCGCGGAAGGCAAAGGCGGTGGCCTTGTCCGTCCAGTCGCTGCGCCAGTACACCGTGCCCAGGTCGTCGAAGTGGTGGTGCGGCGAAATGGCCGACATCGGGCTGGCCTTGACGGCCGGGTCGTACCACTGCAGCGTCCAGAAGTCCTCGGCGCAGACGTGGCCCAGCGATGCCATCCAGTCCGCCACGCCCTGCGCTTCGGCGCTCTTGAAGCGGGCCGCCAGCCGGTACAGCAGGTTGAAGTTCGAATGCAGCTTGCCGTTCGGGTGCGTGCGCGCCGCTTCCTCGCCATGGCGGGAGCGGGTCAGCGGGCCTTCGAACGCATCGCCGAAATCGAAGATGTCCTGGCCGTTCGGCGTCAGCGAGTGGGCCATGTACAGGTAGGACTTCTGCAGCGCCGGGTGGTCGTACAGGTCGTCGCCGGCCGCATGAGCGAACGCATCGAGCGCGTGGATAATCCACGGCATCGAGAACACCCAGTATTCCACGCCTTCGTAGAAATAGCCGTCCGGCGACGCCACGTCCAGCACGCGGCTGAAGATGGCGCGCGACTGGGCGGCCCAGCCGGCCGCTTCCGGGAACTCGTCCCAGATCGCATAGGCCGCGATGGCCAGGCCGGCGATCGGGATGAAGCAGTGGTTCTGGCTGTACGAGAACGTCTTGCCCGGCTTCGGCGCGAAGTGGGCGGACAGCAGGCGTGCCTGGCGTGCCAGCTTCTCGCGATAGCGTTTGCGCTCGTCTTCTGTCAGCACGTCGAACAGCAGGTCGTAGCCCGTGCCCAGGCCGTACAGCAGGTGGCCGGCAGCCAGGTCGACATCCGGTTTGCTGAACGTGTAGCCCCAGACGGGATAGCTGACGGCCGCTTCCATGTAGCGTTTCGCCGCGACCAGGTATTTGTCGTCGCCTTCGATCTTGTAGGCCAGGGCGGCACCGACGATGCCGATGGCGACGGTGTTCTGCGCGCGGCGTTTCTGCGCCGGCGATGGCGCCGGTTCTTCCTTCATTGCCACCAGGCCGGCCAGGGCTTTCTGCCACTTGTCGCGGTGCGTCGTCTTGGCACGCTTACGCAGCTCGTCGAGTCCCGCCGCCGTGGTGAACACGCGCGGGTGCACGCCTTTCAGCTCGGCGCGCAGCGCGGCCGGATTCTTCTCCATGATGGCCTGCAGCGGATGCGGGCCCTTGGTGGCCTTGCCTTCCTTCGGGCCGAGCGCTTCGCGCGAATCCTGCGCCAGCACGCTGGAGGTGGACAGCACGGGCAAGGCGAGGGCGGCGGTGCCGATGAAACGGCGCCGTGTAAAGAATTGAGTCATCGGGCCTCCGGTCAGTACAGCGCGAGGCCGCCGTTGATCTGGATGATCTCGCCGCCCAGGAAGGCGGCGCGATCCGACGCCAGGAACACGACGACATTGGCCACGTCGTCCGGCTGGCCTTCGCGGCGGGCCGGCGTGCGTTCGGCAATCGCGGCGCGGTTGGCGGGCGTGTTGAACGTGTCGTGGAAGCGGGTGGCGATCAGGCCGGGCGCCACGCCGTTGACGCGGATGCCCAGCGGGCCCACTTCCTTGGCCAGCGCGCGGGTGAACGTCGCGACGGCTGCTTTGGCGGACGCGTAGTGCGCCGAACCGGGGCCGCCGCCATCGAACGCGGCCAGCGACGACATCGTGACGATCGTGCCGGCCTTGCGCGGCTCCATCCGTCTCAAGGCGGCCTGGCAGATCAGGAAGGTACTGGTCAGGTTCAGGTTCATCGCATCGTTCCACAGCGTGAGCGGCATGTCGACGACGCGGCAGCGCTGGATCAGGCCACCGATATTGGCGAACAGTGTATCGATGTCGCCGATCAGGCTCTCGGCCTCGGCGAACACCTGCTCGGCGACGGCCGCATCGGTGAGGTCGGCGCGGATCGCGTGGGCCTGGCGGCCGGTGGCGCGGATCTGCGCCACCACTTCGTCCGCCTCGGTGCTGCTGCTCCAGTAGGTCAGGACCACGTCCGCGCCCGCTTGCGCCAGTGCCAGCGAGGTGGCCTTGCCGATGCCCGATGCGCCGCCCATCACGAGTGCGCGTTTGCCTTGAAGTTCCATGGTGTCTCCGTTCTTTACAGTGAGAATAATGTTATTGGGGTGGTGTCGCGGTCGAGGACCGCACGATCAGTTCCGGCGCGAACAGCTCGCCGTCCGGCGCATCGGCCGGGGCCAGGATGCGCTGCACGGCGGCGTCGGCCATCGCCTGGATGGGTTGCCGCAACGTCGTCAGCGGCGGGTCGTGCGCGGCGCAGAAGAAGATGTCGTCGATGCCGATCAGCGACATGTCGGCCGGGATGCGGCGGCCCAGCTGCTTCAGGCCGACGCCCAGGCCGATCGCCATCATGTCGTTGATGGCGATGACGGCCGTCGGGCGGGAGGCCGCCGTCACCACGCGCGAGGCCGCGCTGCGTCCCAATTCGAACAGCCGGGTGTCGCCGTGCGGGTCGCTGGGGCCGTCCGTCGCATCGGCGATCACCAGTTCGCCGGCAATGCCGGCCGCGGCGACGGCCTGCTGGAAGCCGCGGATGCGTTCCTGCCGGTTCAGCGTGTACGGCGGCGGTGTCACCAGCGCGATCGCCTTGTGGCCCAGCAGCGCCAGGTGCTGCACGGCTTGCGCGGTGGCGGCGGCGTTGTCGACCGAGATCGTCATGATGCGCTTGTGCGATTCGTCATCGCGCTTGATGTCGAAGGCCACGACGGGGCAGCGCGACGTGATTGCCGCCAGGTGCTCGGTGTCGCTGAGGGCCGACCCGGTGATGATGCCCTTCACGCCATACGCCAGCAGGTCCGCCATCACGGCCCGCTCGCGGTCCGGGTCGCGGAAGGTACTGAAGGTCATCACGTGGCACTGGTACTTGGCGGCCGACGCTTCGACGGCGCAGGCCAGCGCGCCGAAGAACTGGTTGGCCAGCGACGGCACCAGCAGGCCGACCATCGACGCGACGCCCGTCTTCAGCTGGCGCGCCGCGTTGTTGGGCCGGTAGCCCAGCTGCTCGATGGCCTGCTGGATCTTGGCCTGCGTGTCGGGCCGCATCTGCCCCATCCGGTTGTTGAGGAAATTCGAGATGCTCGACGGGGAAACCCCCGCCAGACGCGCGACATCCTGAATTTTTGGTTCGTTCATAAAGTCTTTCGTTGAAACGGCGGCGGATCAGAAGTTCACGTCCAGCCGGGCGGTGTAATAGCGGAAGGCGTCACGCGCAGGCTGCCAGGCATACGACTTGATGTCGGGACCGGACGTCTGCTTGAAGTTCAGGAACGAACCCGTGTTGCCGACCGCGTAGTGGTGGTCGAACAGATTTTTGACCCCGACGGAGAACTTGTACTTGCTGTCGCGGGTGGCGATCGATGCACCGAGATCGACGATACCATGGCCGGGACGGTACTGGCCCGGGTCCTGGCTGATCGCGCCCAGCACGTCGGTCTGCGCGCGCCAGTTGGCGTTGATCGCCGTCTTGTACGGAATCGCCTTCAGTGGCAGCGTGTATTCGCCGCCCAGGTTCATCTTCCAGCGGGGCGAGTTCGGCATCGTGCCGCCGCTGGCATCGCGCAGGAAGGCGCCCGGCACCAGTTCGTTCGGCACGTTGCAGTCCTTGGCGCCGCTGTAGCAAGGGCCTTGCCGCCAGTCGCGTACCGTCGCATGGGTATAGGCCAGGCTGGCTGTGAGCAGCAGGTCGCGGGTGATCAGCGCGGTGGCATCGGCCTCGAAGCCTTTCGTCTCCAGCGATGGAATGCTGTACAACACGCTGGCCTGGCTGCCGTCCGTGAAGCGCTCAGTGGCCGACGTCTGGTAATCGGTGAACCGGGTCTTGTAGACGGCCATGTTCAGCGTGGCGCGGTTGTTCCACAGATTGGCCTTGAAGCCGGCCTCGAAACTGGTCGCTTCTTCGGATGCCAGCGGCAGCCGCTTGAACACGTTGACGTTGTTGGCGCCGCTGGTCATGTCGTAGGCGACGCCCTTGCTGCCGGTGGAGACGGTGCCGTAGCCCATCACGTCCGGCGTGAACTTGTAGCTGTAACCCAGCTTGCCGGTGACGTAGTTCTCGTTGTGCTCCGGCGCTTCGTAGTAGTTCTCGCCGGTGTGGACGTTGTTCGGCGCGCTGGACAGCAGGCTGTCGAGCGTGTGGAACATGTAGTCGTTGGTCTCGCGGGAGAAGCGGATGCCGGCCGTCAGCGTGTGCTTCGGCAGGAAGTCCCAGCTGCCGTTGGCATAGATGGCCCGGTTCACGTTGGACGACATCGTGTGGTAGTTCGTCCAGCTGGTTTCCTTGACCAGCGGGTTGCCGCGCAGGTAGGTGCGGTCGATGCTGTTCCGCGCCAGCCACAGGCCGACCAGGTAGCGGAAGTTGCCGTCGTCCGGCGACGTCAGGCGCAGCTCCTGCGTGGACAGCTTGCTGTCCAGCGTACCGTTGATCATCGGCGACTCCTCGATGCCGGACGGGTTGCCGAAGTGGTCCAGCTGGTAGAAGGTCGAGTTGATGCCGATGCTGTCGTTGTCGCGGAAGTCGTTCGAGAAGTTTTTATCGAGCGAGGTGATCGACGTCAGCGCGTGGCCGGCCAGCGGCGACGATTCGGGGAACAGGTAGTTGACGCGGATGCCGATGCCGCGGTCCGTGGCATCCAGGCCGGTCGGCGAATCCAGGCGCACCGTCGTGTTGTACGGGTTGATGTTAATGCCCTGGAAGATCGCCGTGTTCGACAGCGCCTTGTAGTTCTTGTTGAACAGGTAGCCGACGCCCGGATCGATCGCCGTCACGGCGCGCGTGTTACCGGAGCGTAGCGTGTGGTCGTAGCGGGGCGAGATCTGCACGTCCAGGTCGCGGGTGACGCGCCATTCGAGCTTGGCGATGAAGGTCTTGCCGCCCGAGCCGTTCTCCATCCGGTCCGTGTTCAGGTTGTGCAGCAGGCCGGGGAAGTTGGTCTTGCTGGCGTAGATGCGCATGCCCACGTCGTCCGTCACGCGGCCGCTGGCCGACGCGGCCACGCGGTATTCGTCGTCGCTGCTCTTGAACAGCGACAGCTTGCCCTTCATCGGGCCGGCGCCGATCGGCTTCGTCGTGACGACCACCGCGCCGGCAATGGCGCTCTTGCCGAACATCGTGCTTTGCGGGCCTTTGAGGATTTCCACGCGGGCCACGTCGGACAGGTCGCGGAATGCCATCTGCGCTTGTGCGTAGGGCATGTCGTCGACGATCACCGCCACGTCGCCCTCGATGCCGATATTGTTCGACGTGGTGCCGATGCCGCGCATATTGATGCTGTTGGTGCCGACCTGGGTGCCGTGCGACAGCGTCAGCGACGGCGACAGGTTGACGATGTCGTCGAACTCGCGCACGTTGTTGCGGGTCAGCGCTTCCTCGGTCAGCACCGAGATCGACATCGGCACATCCTCCAGTTTCTCGATGCGGCGGTTGGCGGTGACGACCACCGATTCCAGCTTCGGCGCGGTCGTTTGCTGCGACTGCTGCGGCTGGTCGGCCGGCAGCGCCGTCGCCGGCGCCGCTTCCTGCGCCCAGGCGGGCAGTGCCATCTGCAGGACCGTCACGGTCACGGCGGCCGCCATGGGGCTGAGGCGAGGCGGCAAGCCCCGCGCTTGAGTGTTCGTTGCCATCTTTGTCTCCGTTATAGGAATGTATTTTTTATTTGCTGCGATATTGCCTGGTGTTGCCAATACTACAGGTGAAACGGTTTACTGTATCGATGCAGAAGCCAGTGAAAAAAATTTGACTGCCAATTCTTTTAAGCTCAGGCAGGCGAGCAAGACAGCCGCTGTGGGAATCCAAAATCCGCCAACAATCTTGCCACCGCGCCACTACCTCTCCCGCCACCACGCCCGCAGAAAAAGAGGGACAGACCCTGTTTTTCAAGAAAGTTTCCTGTAAAACAGGGCCAGACCCTGTTTTTGAGGAAATTTATTGGCGCGGTGTGGAGTCACTAAAACGATTTACTGCAACGGTTTAGTGAAGGATAAAGCAAACGCATTCGAAGTCAACAGTTTTTTGGCGAGGGGATAAACCGTGCGGGGGAAGGGCGCTGCAGCGCCCCGGGCGGCGGAGGTGCTAAGGCCCGGCAGCGGGCAGCGGCGGGAGGTCGCCCGGAGCGCGCCGGATGTCGCGGCAGCGCAACTCCAGGTTGGCGCTGTGCGTGCCGGGCGGATGCCCGTCGCAATGTTTGCTGCGGATGTGGTGACGTTGTCCGGTTGCGTACTGCGACGTTTTGCCGCAGTAGCTGCCTTCGCGGCGGTTCCTTGATTCCATGCTTCCTCCCGGCGCGATTATCCGACGCCGGACTCAGCCGCAGCGTTCCGATTCGGCGAGGAAATTCAGTCTTCGGTCGAGCGCTGCAGATCGCCCTTGCGGCGATGCGGCGGGGCGTGAGGAGATGTGCGACTGGGGGCGTCCAGCGCTTCCGCGTCTTCGGCCAGGCGTTCGCGGCGCAGGTAGTCTAGCGCGTCCTGGATGCCGAGCATCTGCTCGAACACCTGGGCCACCTCGCGCTTCTGCGCCTCCAGCCTTTCCTTCAATGATTTGTCCGACATGGCTCTTTGTAGTGCAATCGTTTATGTTGCTGTACGGCAATTATACGCACATCGTGCCGTGAAAAGCTCTCCAAATCTCACCGGCAACGCGGGTTTACAGGCCCATGTGTGGCATGGCGCACACGGCAGTCAAATACATTCGGACAAATATATCTCTATAATGCGGCATACGCCCCATCCCTTCTCCGGCGCCCGCCCGCCTCGTCCCATGCCACGCTCGCACGACATCCGCTCCAACTTCAAACGTGAATTCGCTTCGCCCCACCTGTGGTGGACCCGCGTCGTGGTGGTGGGGGCGGCTGCGCTGGCCGGCCTCACCGTCGTGGCATTTACCTGGCTGGCCGAAGGCGCGCTGGCGATCTTCCTGCACTGGTTCCGGCAGTTCTGGTGGCTGGCGCTGGTGTGGACGCCGTTGTGCACCGCCGGCATCGTCTGGCTGACGCGGCGTTTCGCTGCCGGCGCCGGCGGTTCCGGCATCCCGCAGGTGATGGCCGCCCTCGATCCCGCTGTCGAAGAAAAGGAGCGGGGACTGTTCGTGTCGCTGCGCCTGAGCGTCGCGAAGATCGCGTTGACGGCGGGCGGCCTGCTGGCCGGCCTGTCGTCGGGACGGGAGGGACCGTCCGTGCAGATCGCGGCAGGCATCATGCTGGCGCTGCGCCGCTTCCTGCCGCGGCGTTCGTTCGTCACGCCGCATTCGCTGCTGGTGGCGGGCGGCGCCGCGGGCATTGCCGCCGCGTTCAACACGCCGCTGGCGGGCGTGATGTTCGCGATCGAGGAGTTGTCGCGCTCGCCCGAGCAGCGCAACAGCGGCCTGATCGTCGCCGGCATCGTGCTGGCCGGCCTGATCGCCGTGTCCGTGAACGGCAACGCCACGCACTTCGGCGTCATTCATGCGGGACCGATCGGCCTGCCGCTGCTGTGGCCCGGCATCGTCACGGCACTGGTGGCCGGCGCCGCGGGCGGCCTGTTCGCGCGGCTGCTGCTGGCATCGTTGAGCGGCACGTCGGCCGATCACGCCAGCCGCTGGCGGGCGCGTCATCCGGTACTGTTTGCCGGCGTGTGCGGCCTGCTGGTGGCGTCCATCGGCCTGCTCGGCAACGGCACCACCTTCGGCAGCGGCAACGAGGCCACCCGCCAGATGCTCGATGGCGAGGCCTCGGTGCCGGCGGCGTTCGCGTTCTTCAAATACATCGCCACCTGGCTGACCGTGTGGTCCGGCGTGCCGGCCGGGATCTTCGCGCCGTCGCTGTCGATCGGCGCGGCGCTGGGCCACGACATCGCACTGCTGACCGGCTATCCGCATGCGCCGGCACTGATCGCGCTGGGCATGGTCGGCTTCCTGGCCGCCGCCACGCGGGCGCCGCTGACGGCCTTCATCATCGTGATGGAAATGGTCGACGGCCACGGCATGGTGCTCAGCCTGATGGCGTGCGCCGTCGTGGCCAGCACGGTGTCGCGCGTGCTGAGTCCTCCGCTGTATGGCGCGCTGGCGCAGTTGCAGCTGCAGCGGCTGGCGCAGCCGCCCAAGTAAGGTCAGGCGGCCGGCTCGTACCAGCCGACGATCTTGAGCAGGTTGTCGCCGAAGCCGCCGCGCGCCTTGGCATCCTTGCGGGCGCTGGTGGCCACGCGGGGCGCCGCCGTCCACGCGAACTTCGCGCCGATCTGCTTCAGCGCTTCGACCAGCGCCACATCCTCATGGCAGGGCAGCGGCTGGAAGCCGCCCGCGCTGCGATAGGCCGCCGCAGCCACGCCCAGGTTGGCGCCGTGGATATGCTCGTGGCCATCCACGTCGCGGTACACGTTCGCGAAATAATGGCGCAGCAGCGCCGCATCGTCGCCATGCACCGACCAGTCGTCGATGCCGACCGAGCCGCATACCACGTCCACGCCGAGGCCCAGCTGCGTGGACAGCCAGTCCGGCGACACGCGCGTGTCCGCGTCGGTGAACGCCAGCCAGCGCGCCCCTTGATCCAGCAAGATGTCGGCACCGGCTGCGCGGGCTACGCCCACCTTGTGCGCTTCGACGCAGGACCACGTGACTGCGCTGTGCGTATCCGCCGCGGCATGCTCCGCGACGATCTGCGCGGAGGCATCCGTGCAGGCATCGAGCACCACGTGGATGTGCACCGTTTCGCCTCCCAGCGCGGGATCGGCGGCGGCGAGGCGCAGCGCGGCCAGGCAGGAACCCAGGTAGCGTTCCTCGTTGTGGGCGGGGACGACGACGCCGATCATGGCTGCACCTCCGCCAGGTCGGCGCTGCGCAGCCACACATCGAGCAGGAAGGCCTGCTCCTCGTGGCGCAGTTCGTGTTGCAGGCCGGGCTGGCTGCCGAATGCGTCGTGCACCAAGCGAGTGGGCTGCAGCCGGTCGTCGAAGTCCTGGCACCAGTGGCACAGCAGCAGCGTGCCGCCGGGCGCCAGCGCCGCCGCGGCGCCTTGCGCCAGCCGCAGCACTGTGGCCCCGTCGAAGTAGTAAGCCAGTTCGCTGATGACGATCAGGTCGAACCGTTCGGCGGGCGCGGGTTGCGGCCAGTCGTCCGGCAGCGTCAGGTGGTCGACCTGCACGTGCGGATGTGCCGCGACACGCGCGCGCGCCAGTGCCACCGCGGCCGGCGCGGCATCGGCCGCCAGCAGCCGGTCGCAGCGCAGCGCCAGTTCGGCACTCAGCTCGCCGTTGCCGCAACCGGGCTCGAAGGCATTGCGGTAGCGCTGCTGCGGCAGGCTGGCCAGCAGCACGGCGCGCTTGCGCTGTTCGTACCAGCTGTCGCGCACGCGCCAGGGATCGGCGTCGTTGCGGTACAGGTGTTCAAAGTGGGCAAGGTGGGCAGGTGCGTTCATAGGAAAAAGACCTCGAAGTCGTTGAGCAGGCGGGCGGACGCGGACGGCGGCACGATGGCCGCCTTGCCGGTACTGGCATCGGGCTCGACCTGGCTGGCGAAGCAGGCCAGGGCGGCGCGCTTGCGCTCGACCATCTGCGGCGGAATCGCCAGCCGGACGGCACGCTGCCACGGCAGGCGGGGATCGTCCGGCGCGGCCCAGTGCCAGCCCCAGACGGGCATTTCAATGCTGGTCGCGCCACGCGCCAGCGCTGCCGCGGCGGCGGCCCGGCCGGTGGCTTCGTGATCCGGGTGCCCATCGAGCTGCCACGTGGCGCACAGCGTATCGCCCGGCTGCACGAGACTTTCCAGGCGGTGCTGCAGCTGCTGTTCGTGCGCCGCGATCGCGCCGTCCGGGATGCCGAGCCGGTGGATCGCAAGGCCAGGTACGTCCATCACTCGCAACGCCGCCATCGTCTCGGCCGGACGGGCTTCCGCCAGGCGCTGCTCGGGCCACAGCGTGGAACCGGGATGGCTGCCGGTACCGTCGGTGACGGCCACCAGCACCGCCGCGCGACCCTGCGCGGCCAGCAGCTGCAGCAGGCCGCCGCAGCCCAGCACCTCGTCGTCGGGATGCGGGGCGATCACCAGCAGGCGCCCGCCGCCGGGCAGCAGCCGGTCCAGCGGCACCGTCGGCACGGCGGACAGCTGCGGCGACCGGCGCCACGCGGCGGCCAGCGTGCCGGTGCCCTCGATCTGGCGTGGGAAGGGCGTGGACATCGTCAAAGCCTCCATGGCGATGACGGTTGCGCGGCAGCCGCACCGCCCACTGCCGCCTGGTCGCGCTCGGCATGGCTCTGGCGCAGGAACACGGGCAGGTCGGCCGCCATGCGGGCAAAGCGGGGTTCGCGGCACAGCGGGCCGGCGCCCAGCGCGCGGCCGGTCAGCGTCAGCACTTCCTGCGCGGCCGCTTCGACGGCAAGGCGCACGCGCAGCGCGGCAACCATCATGTCGTCCTGCGGCGATGCATCGATCAGCGCGGCGGTCGCGCGCAGCAGCGCGCCGGCCGCACTGAGCGACGTGTCGATCGCGCCCAACTGCGCCAGTCTTGCCGGTTCGTCGGCACGCCCGCGCAGTGCGGTGCGCAGCCGCTCGGCCAGTGACGTGGCGGCGCCATACCAGCAGGCGGCGATGCCGGCACCGCCGTGCCAGAAGCCGGGCCGGTCCAGGTAGGCGCGCGGCCCGCCCAGCACCGTTGCCCGCGCACCGTCGAATTCGACGGCCACGCTGCCGGTGGCCGCCATGCCGACGGCATGCCAGCCTTCGTCCGTGATCCGTACACCCGGCTGCTCCAGTGCGACGGCGGCGATGCGCGCGGCACCATCGCCATCGCGGCAGCTCACCAGTGCATGCGTCATGCCACGCGCACCCGAGCACCAGGCCTTGCGGCCGGCGAGCACGCTGCGTGCCGCATCCAGCGTCAGCACGGCATCCGGGCCTTCCGCGCACCACACGCCCCACAGGCTGCCGGGCGGCGGGGCTGGTGCATGCAGCTCCGCCATGATGGCCAGCGCATCGGTATGGCCTTCGTACAGCTTGACGGCGCTGAGGTCGTGGCTCGCCACGGCGGCGAGGGCGCGCCAGCGGGCCAGCGTGGCGCCGTGGCCGGGCAGGGGCAGCGCGCCGAGACCCGCATCGACGAGGCGGCGCAGGCCCGCGACGGGATCGGCAGCGGGCAGGCCGGCCAGCACTTCCGCGATGTGGTGGGTAATGTCGGTATTGTGCATTTTGCAATGATGAACTTTGTTAAATCGGCGCACTGTGCGATAGCGAACGGTGCGCGCCTGCCGAAATACTTCCTCAATGATATTGATAACGCGTTATCGTTAGGCTACACTCCGGCAGATCACAACTCGAAAGACCACCATGCTGGAAGCGATCGGCCTCACCAAACGATACGGCGAACACCTTGCGCTCGATGCCCTCGACCTGCGCGTCGAGCCGGGCGAGATCTACTGCCTGCTGGGCGCGAACGGCGCCGGCAAGACCACCACCATCAACCTGTTCCTCAATTTCATCCAGCCGACGGCCGGGACGGCGCGCGTCAACGGCACCGATGTCGCCGCCGATCCGCTGGGCACAAAGCAGCACGTGGCCTACATTCCGGAGCAGGTGTCGCTGTATGGCGCGCTGTCCGGCCTGGAGAACCTGCGCTATTTCTCGGCGCTGGCGCTGGACCGGCAGCTGCCGCGCGAGCGCCTGCTGGAGCTGCTGGTGCAGGTGGGCCTCGACCTGAAGGCGGCCGACCGCCGCGTCGCCACGTACTCGAAAGGCATGCGCCAGAAGGTGTGGATCGCCGTGGCGCTGGCCAAGGACGTCAAGGCGCTGCTGCTCGATGAACCGACGTCCGGCCTCGATCCGCACGCGGCGAACGAGTTCTCGCAACTGCTCACGCGCGCCAGCCAGGCCGGCGTGGCGATCCTGACGACGACGCACGACCTGTTCCACGCCAGGCACACCGGCACGCGCATCGGCATCATGAAGCGGGGCCGGCTCGTCGACGGCATGGCCAGCGGCGCCATCAGCGATGTCGACCTGCAGCGGCTGTACCTGGCGCACATGGGAGCGCAGGCATGATCTTCCTCATCGCCAGGCGGGACCTGCTGGAACGCTGGCGCGACGGCCGGCTGCTGTGGGCCGGCGGCATCGTGCTGCTGTTGCTGCTCACCGCGCTGGCGGTCGGCTACGGCCACCGGCAGGAAGCGCGCGCCGAACAGCAGGCGGCGCAGACGGCCGACTATGCGGACTGGCTGAAGCAGCCGCGCCGCCATCCGCATGACGCGGCACACCAGGGCATGCATGCGTTCAAGCCCGATCCGGCACTCGCCATCCTCGACCCCGGCATCAACCCCTATATCGGCAGCACGATCTGGCTGCAGGCGCACCGCCAGAGCGAAGTGATGTTCCGGCCGGCGCAGGATGCCACCGGGCTGCAGCGCTTCGGCGATCTGTCGGTGGGCTGGGTGCTACAGGTGCTGGGGCCGCTGCTGGTGATCGTCCTCGGTTTCAATGCCTTTGCCGGCGAACGGGAGCAGGGCATCCTGAAGCAGACGCTCAGTCTCGGCGTGCCGGCCGCGAAGCTCCTGTGGGGCAAGGCGGCGTCGATCGGCATGGGGCTTGCGGTACTGCTGTTGCCGGCGGCGCTGCTGGCCGGCGGCGCGGTTCTGACCGGTGCCGACGAGGGCACG
Organism: Oxalobacteraceae bacterium UBA6704; assembly: GCA_002454505.1. GTDB lineage: Bacteria > Pseudomonadota > Gammaproteobacteria > Burkholderiales > Burkholderiaceae_D > Rugamonas. The sequence continues at coordinate 18,038 of DKJA01000093.1, read as the reverse complement.
GGCCTCGATGCGCTGCTGCGTTTCGGCCTGCTCGCCGTTGGCTATGCGATGTACCTCGGCCTGTTCGTGTTCGTCACGCTGGGCGTGTCGGCGCTGTCGTCCACGTCGAAAGTGGCGATCACGATCCTGCTGTCGCTATGGATCGTCAACGTGGTGGTGGCGCCACGCGTGATGTCGGAATTCTCGCGCCAGTGGTATCCCACGCCGACGCGGCTGGAATTCAACCGGCAGCTGGGCGCCGACCTGAAGGCCGCATCGGACAGGCTGTGGCTGGCGAACTTCGGCACCACCGAGCGGTGGGGCCGCGACGTGCCGCTGAACCAGTGGGGCCGCGCGCTGCAACTGGACGACCTCAACAGCTACGCCGTCTACGACCGCAACTTCGGCCGGCTGTGGGACACGTGGGAGCGCCAGCAGGCGGTGCAGGAATGGAGCGGCATCGTGTTGCCGCTGCTGTCGATGCGGGCCTTCTCGATGGGCGCGGCGGGCACCGACTTCGCCCACCACCGTGCCTTCACCACGGCCGCCGAGCAGCACCGGCGGGTGATCCAGGACGTCGTCAGCGCCGACCTCGTCGAACATGCGGACAAGCTGCAGGCGCAGCACTTCGGCTACCAGTCCGGCCCCGAGCTGTGGCGCAAGGTGCCTGCCTTCGCGTATCACGCACCGCCGCCGCGCTGGGCGCTGGCGCACAGCTGGCGCAGCCTGTGCGCGCTGGCCGCGGCATTGATTCTTTCGCTGACTTTTGCCCGGGTGGCGGTCGCACGCCAACGGGCCCTATAAAACATGAACAAGACATTTGCATCGAGCCGTCTGCGGCTCGTCATTGGCAACGAAGTGCGGTTGCTGCTGGCCGACCGTGGCTTCTGGATCATCGGCGTGGTATTCCTCACGCTCATCCTGTACGCGCTGTCGAACGGCATGCACCAGGCCAGCCACCGCAGCGACGCGCAGGCAGCCATCGTCAAGGACGACGCCGCGCGCCGCGCCGGCCAGTTCGAGAAGCTGGAACGCATCCTGGCCGGCACCGACCGCGCCGGCCCGTTCGACAATCCCGCCGATCCCACGCACATGGGCGGCGGCTACGGCGCGCACCACGCGATCATGCCGCCCGCGCCGCTGGCGCCGATCGCGCTGGGCCAGGACGACCTGTTCCCCAGCCAGTTCAAGGTCACCTACGAAAGCCGGATCAGCTTCGTCGGCAACAACGACATCGAGAATCCCTGGCATCTGCTGAGCGGGAATTTCGACCTGGCCTTCGTCGTGGTCTATCTGCTGCCGTTCGTCGTGTTCGCGCTCAGCTACAACCTGCTGTCCGGCGAACGGGAAAGCGGCACGCTGCGGCTGCTGCTATCGCAACCGCTGGCGCTGGCCACGCTGTTGGTCGGCAAGGTGCTGACGCGCGCCGCCGTCGTGCTGGCGCTGGCGCTGCTGGTGCCGATTGCCGCGCTGCTGGTGGCCCGGCCGGAAACGGCGCACGATGGCATGGCGGCGGTCCTGCTGTGGTCCGCCATGGTGGGCGCCTATGCGCTGTTCTGGTTTGCACTGGTGCTGGCCGTGAACGCGCTGGGCAAGCCGTCGTCGACCAACGCGATGATCCTCGTCGTGGCGTGGGTCGTGCTGGTGCTGGTGATCCCGTCCGTGCTGAACCTGGTCGTCAGCGCCGCCGTGCCGGCGCCGTCGCGCGCCGAACTGGCCACGCGTACCCGTGTCGTCACTGCCGAAGCGATGGCGCGCAACAACGGGCTGCTCAGCACCGACTACGAACACGTGGGCAAGCCCGACGTGCTGGTGCCCGACGGCGGCAAGCTGCGCATGGCGGGCCGGCTGCGCGGCATGTACATGATCGAGCGCGAAGTGGATGCGCTGATGCAGCCGGAACTGGACCGCTTCGACGTGCAGCAGGCACGCCGCCAGGCGCTGGTGAACCGCTACGGCGTGCTGTCGCCGGCCGCCGTCACGTTCGAGGGCATGAGCGCGCTGGCCGGCACGGGCCAGCGCCGCCACGCGTGGTTCATGCAGCAGGTGACGGCCTATCACGCCGCGTGGAAGCAGTTCTTCTTTTCCCGCGTCGATGCGGGCCGGGCCATCGGGCCCGGCGACTTCCGCGAAATCCCGTCATTCGCATGGCAGGAGGAGCCGGGCGGCGTGGTGCGCGCGCAGGGCTGGCTGGCCGTCGCCCAGCTGCTCATTCCCGCCTTGATCCTGCTGCTGTTCGCCGGCTGGCGCCTGCGCCGTTATTCCATCGTTTGATTTCAACCTCTCTGAGAAAGTCGCAATGAAGATTCATCTCTATTCCGCCGTCGCGCTGGCCGTCGGTACCGGCACCGTCCACGCACAGGACGACGCCGCCACGCCCGTCGTCACGATCTCCGGCCGGCAAGCCGCACAGACCTTCGACGCCGTGGCGGACGGCGCGTCGCGCCTCGGGCTGACCGTGCGGGAAGCGCCCGCATCGGTCGAAGTGCTGACGCAGGAAGCGATGCAGCAGCGGGGCGACCGTACGCTGACGGAAGCGCTGCGCGGCGCCGCCGGCCTCAGTGGCGGCAATCCGCCATCGGCGCCCGTATCGGTGACCACGCGGGGCTTCAACAGCATCCTGTTCCTGTACGACGGCATGCGCAGCTCCGGCGCCGGTACGACGAATCGCGTGGAAGACACGTGGAACTACGAGCGCATCGAGATCCTGAAAGGCCCGGCCTCGGTGCTGAACGGCGATTCGGCCATCGGCGGCATCGTCAACCTCGTCACGAAGAAGCCGGATCGCGCGCGGCCCGGTGCCGAAGGCTTTGTATCGTACGGCAGCTACGGCTCGGTGCGGGCTGGCGTCGGCGTGGGCGGCGCGGTGGGCGAGACGGGCGCCTACCGGCTGGACTACAGCCACAACGACAGCAAGGTGGGCACCATCGCGCGCGCCGGCGAGAAGGTCGATCACCTGACCGGCGGCCTGGCGTTCGACCTGGCGGGCGACGTGAAACTGGCCTTGTCCTTCGACTACCTGAAGGACGACAACCAGGGCTACTTCGGCACTCCGCTGGTACCGGCGGCGTTTGCCACGCAGCCCACGTCGGCCGTGTCGACGCCGGACGGCCGCGTGATCGACCGCCGTATCGCCGCCAACAACTACAACGTGCTCGATGACGACAACAGCTCGGAAACCTACTGGCTGCGCGCAAAGCTCAGCGGCGTGCTGGCCGGCGGCTGGTCGTGGCGCAACGAGCTGGCCGTGAACCAGGCGAAGCGGATGTTCATGAACTCGGAGAGCGCCGTGTTTGCCGCGCCGGGCGACATCGTCCGCGACCAGACGCTGATCACGCACGACCAGCACTACGCGGCCAACCGGTTCGACATCAGCCATGCAGGCGCGTTCGGCGGCCTGCGCAACCGCTTCGTGGCGGGCGCCGAAATAGCGCGCACGGACTTCGACAGCCAGCGCCGCTTCTCCGACAGTTCCGCGGCAACGCGCGCGGCGTTGCTGGTACCGGCGTTGCAGCCGTCCGTCGGCTATTTCGATCATTCGGCCGCGCTGTCCACCGGCGGCGGCAACCGCGTGGACAACACGACGGACGTCAGGTCGGCCGCCGTGTTTGCGGAAGATGCGCTGAAGCTGGCCGATGGCGTGACGGTGGTCGGCGGCCTGCGCCACGATCGCATCGACGTGGACCGCACCAGCCGCGACCTGAATACCGGCACCTACGCGGCATTTGGCACGCGCTACAGCACGAATTCGGCGCGGCTGGGGATCGTCGCGGACGTCGCCCGGGACGCGACCGTGTATGCGCAGTTCACCACCGCGTCGATTCCTGTCAATACGCTGTTCCTGTACTCGGCCGCCAACACGGCGTTTCCGCTGTCGGAAGGGAAGCAGGCGGAGGTCGGCTTCAAGCAGAGTATTGGCGGGATCGACTGGACGGCCGCCGCCTATCGCATCGAATTGAGCGACGTGCTGTCGCGCGATGCCGTCGATCCGGCGCTGACGGTCAACAATGGCAGGCAGTCGTCCAACGGCGTGGAGCTGACTGCTGCATGGAACGCCACGCGGCAGTGGACGCTGTCCGGCAATGCGGCAGCGCTGCGGGCAAAGTACGACACGCTGGTCGAAGCGGGCGGGGTGTCGCGGGTGGGGAACGTGCCGACCAATGTGCCGCAGCGCGTCTACAACGTGTTCTCGAACTATCGCTTCGACGGCCTGCCGCTTGACCTGTTCATCGGCGCCAACCGCACGGGCGCGATGTACACGGACACGGCCAACCAGATCCGCATCGCCGGGCACACCACGGCCGATGCCGCGCTGACTTACCGCTTCGCGCCGGCGACGGTGACGTTCCGGGTGCGGAACCTGACGGACAAGCTGTACGCCACGTACGGCGGACGCGCCGCCAGTCAGGTGCTGCTGGCGCCGCAGCGCACGTTCGAGCTGTCGGCCAGGTTCAGCCTGTAGCTGGCCGCCTGCCGGTAAAATGCAACTAACCGAAAAATGCACCGGCTGAAAAACAAGAAAACCGCCGCCACGACCGTGGGGGCGGCAGCATCGGCGGCAATAACAGTAGCGGCAGCAGCAGCAGCAGCAGCGGGGGGCCCGGCAGGCCGGCGGGCCGCGCCCGGTCAGCGCATCAAAGCAGCACGGCGCGCCGCGCGCGTGCCGTGCTGGCCACGCCGCCGATCGCCTGTCCCGATGCCGGCACGGCCCGCTCGCGGCCCCAGGCGCGGATCGATTCGATCTGCTCCGGGCTCGTCTTCGACAGCGGCACGACGTTCTGGAAAGCCCGACGGAACAGCTCGTCCGACACCTGCGCATCGCCGAACAGGTAGGCTTCCTTGACCACTTCGCGGACGGCCGATTCCAGGTCGGAGCCGGCAAACCCCTCGGACAGGTCGACCAGCTCGCGCGACAGCGCATCCGCCAGCGGCGCCTTCAGCCCGCGCTGTACGTAGATGTCGATGATCTCCTTGCGTTCGGCGGGCGTCGGCAGGTCCACGAAGAACAGCTCGTCGAAGCGGCCGCGGCGCAGCAGCTCCGGCGGCAGCTTCGACACGTCGTTGGCCGTGGCCACCACGAACACACGCGAGCGCGCTTCCTGCAGCCAGTACAGGAACTGCCCGACCAGCCGCGTGGACGTGCCGCCATCGCCGCCGCCGATCGCACCGGCCAGGCCTTTCTCGATTTCGTCGATCCACAGCACGCAGGGCGCCACGTGGTCGGCCGTGTTCAGCGCCTCCTTCAGCCGGCCCTCGCTCTGGCCCAGGTACTGGCCGTGGATGGTGGACAGGTCGAGCCGGTACAGGGGCAAGTTCCAGTTGTGCGCGATGGCCTTGGCCGACAGCGACTTGCCGCAGCCGGGCACGCCCACCAGCAGCACGCCGCGCGGCGGGCGGATGCCCCGTTCGCGCAGGTCGGCCGTCAGCAGCGGGCGTTCGCGGTCCAGCCAGCTGCGCAGGCCGCCCAGGCCGCCCACGTTCAGTTCCGCGCCGCGCACCTGCACGCGTTCGATGCCGGAGATGTCGGCAAAGATGCGGTCCTTGGCATGCATCAGCTCACCCAGGTCGGCCTTCGTGATGCTGCCGTTGGCCAGCAGCGTGGCGATGATGTTTTCCGCTTCGATGCGCGAGATGCCGGCCAGGATGGCGGCGGCCTGGCGCTCGTCCGCCGCGTCCCACTCGATGCGGAACTGGTCGCGGTAGGCGCCGATCTGCTCCTGGATGATCGCCAGCATCTCGTCTTCGTTCGGTGCCGACAGCGTCAGCGACATGCCGAGTCGCTGCAGCTGGCCCCACACGGGTTTCGACGTGATCACCGCCACGCAGCCGCCATGTTCGGCGGCCAGCATGGCCGTGTCCTGCAGCTGGCGCGAGAACGCCGTGTCGTCCTCGATGTCGGCGACTTCCGTCAGGATGAAGCTGAGGTTCTGGCGCTGGGCGATCTGCTGGCTGGCGAAGTCCACCGCGCCGACGACGGAGCGGTCCTCGTTGGCGGAGCGGTTGTTCACCAGCTCGCGCGTGCCTTGCGACAGCGTGTGCACGTACACGGGCGCATTCAGGCCGGCGGCGACGTCGCGGAAGATGTCGAGCACGCGGGCCCGTTCCGTGGTGCGGATCGAGATGAAGGGGATGCGCGCTTTCAGATAGCGGGCCAGCGTGGTGCGGAATTCGAGAGTATCGCTCATGGCTCAAAGGAGAATGTTACGGCGGCGGATGCCGCCCGGTGCCGCCGCCGCGGGAGCCGGCGAAACGGCAGGGCTGCCGGCAGGCGCGGCCGGGGCGGCGGCGAAATGCAGCAGCGAGTTGTTGCGGATCAGGCCCGACAGGCGGCCGGTGCGGTCCGACTTCGCACTGTCTTCCAGCGACTGCTGCGTGCGCTGCGCATACCGCTGCAGCTCGCTCGACAGGTGCTCCGACAGCACTGCCGGGAATACCGGCAGCGTCGCCATTTCGTGCAGGTTGCGCAGGATGGTGCGGGTATTGGTCATCGCGCGGACGATGGTGACTTCGTCGCCGCCGGCGCCCAGCTGCCGCGCCATCTGGTCGGCGCAGCGCTGCAGCTTGACGTCCAGCGTGCCGGCGATCCGCCGCGAGAACATTTCGGCCACGCCGCCGGTCCAGTCCAGCGTCCCCTGGCGCATGACGGCGATGGTGGCCGCATCGTCGAGGCCCGCCTCCAGCACGTCGAGACAGGCGCTCCACTCGCTGTAGGTGCGTGGGCTGGTGCGCGGGTTGGCGAGCGGAGCAGGGGTCATTTGACGCGGCGGATGAATGTGGTGGTCGGCACCAGGTCCCAGGCCGGGAAGGCGCCGGCCAGCGTGTCCTTCGGGACGGGCGGCTGTACGGGCGCCGCCTGCTGCGGCTGCTGGGCTTGAGCCTGCGGTGCCGGGCTTTGCGGACCCTGGGTATCGGTGATGATCGGTCGTGTCATGGTCGTCTCCTCAAGTTGAAATCAGGCCAGCACCTGGCGGGCATTGTCGTGGGACGACAGCACGAACTGCTGCGCCGAGATCTGGTCCAGCAGCCGGGCCAGGTCCGCCGACACGGCATCGCGGCGCGCGAATTCGCGGTGCCACTCGACCACTTCGGCCAGCGAGGCCTTCAAGGCCTGGCGCGCCAGTTCGCGCAGCGATGCGAATTTTCTTTCCACGCCGGCGCGCGCCTGTTCCAGCTTCGAACGGGCGCTGAAGAACCACACGATGCCGCCCGCGCCGAGGCCCAGCAGCAGCCAGTTGAAGCTTGGCAGTCCCAGCAGGACGAACAGGCCGCCGATGATCACGGCCGCCCACGCCATCGCGCCCAGTTTCAGTTCGCCGAGGGCGGCCGCCTTCAGCGCGTCGATGTGCTTGTCCAGGCCTTCCTGCAATGGCGCTTCGTTGCTGCCGTCCTGTGTGTGGCCGGTCCAGCCTTCGATGTCGATCTGCACGCTGGCCGGCACGGCGGCGCGGACGCTGGCGGTGACGTCGGCATGCGCTTCCCTGATCCACTGTTTCGACAGTGCCGTGGCATAACGCTGCGTGGCGCGCGAGGCGTGCGACGTTTCCGGATGCATCGCGGCATTGGTGAGCAGCTGGGTAAAGCTGATCTGCTCGTCCAGCGCGGCGCTTTCCATCGCATAGCGCTGCTGCGCGTTCTTGCGGTTGCCCCGCTCGTCGATGACCAGCTGGCACAGCCGGTCGTCGCGACGCAGCGGCAGTTCCTCGTCGTCGAAATTCTTCACCAGTTTATGCAGCAGGTTGTCGACGGCGACCTGGATGTTCGGCGACGGCGGAATGGCGCCGTCGAAGATCTTCGTGAAGTGCTCCAGCACCACCGCATGGATGCCGGCTGCGTTGACGCTCGCTTCCAGCTTCTGCCACGTCGGGCTGTGCTTGGCGAGATAGGGGTAGCGTTGCGCGCTGTCCAGGTTGGGCGTCTTGGAAATGAGCGCCGTATTCCACTGGTTGCGCTGTTCCTCGACGAAGCCGGCGCGCTGCGACAGCTCGTCGATCCACGCTTCGGTGCGGGCGGTGCACTTGCTGCGCACGTCGGCGCCGAACACGCCGCTGGCCAGCGCATCGACCAGCACGACGGTCTGGCGGTCCAGCTTCGTCGGATCCTGCATGCCGAAGTAGCGGTCAAGCCATGTGGAGCAGGCGGCCGTGCGCGACGCGCGGCGCGCGATCAGCGCAAAGAACAGCGTGGTTTTCTCGTCGTCGCGGCGCAGCGCTTCGGACAGGCCCTTGTTGGCGAGGGCCTGGTTGTCGTTCAGCCAGGCGCCCAGCGCCACCAGGGCCGGCGCCAGCCAGTAACGGGGCGTGGCCAGCATCAGTTCCTCGGTGGCCGCCGTGATGGTTTCCTGGCGGACGATGCTGATGTCGGCCGCCTGCAGGATGCCGGTGGCCTGGCGGCGCACCTGGTCGTAGTAGCCGTACTTCGTTTCCAGTTCCTGGCGGATCTTCACCTGGCGGGTTTCGGCCAGCTGCAGTTCCTTGGCCATCGCGTCGGCCTCGATGAATTCGCGGAACAGCTGCTCCAGTTCGGCCAGTTCGCTGCGCGTGTGGGCCAGCTCCTGGCCGACGCCTTCGACCTGCTGCGAGACCACCGTCACGTCGCTGCGGATGGTGCGGATGCCGTTCTCGATGAAGGCCAGGTCGGCCAGGTGGATGATGCGTTCGGTAGCCATGCTTATCCTTTGATGAGAGAGACGTCGCCGTTGGCGGCGACGGCGATCAGCTTGTCGTGGTACACCTCGATGCAGGCGTAGTGCGCGGACCTGGCAAGCGTGCGGGCCCGCTCCATGCCGTCCGGCAGGGGCTGGCCGGCCTGGTAATGGCAGATGATGTTGCCGGTGCAGTCCAGCGAGTGCACTTCATACGGCGCGCCCAGGTAGCACTTGCTGACGTAGCCGACCGGCCAGAATTGCGCATTCAGTTCCTGCATTTCCTGGCCGACGGCCTGCAGCAGAGCTTCCAGCGCCTCGCGGCTGTGCACATGGCCGCCCGCATCGAGCTTGCTGACGGCATCGACATAGGCGCGCGAGCGGGGCTGGCGCAGCCGCATTTCAACCTGCTGCGGTGACAGCGCCAGCGCCGGCGTCGCGGCCCGGTTCGACACGGTGGTTGCCGCCGGCCTGGTGGCCGGCCCCAGTAGCATTCTCGCCATTGCTGTCGCCTTCACGGAGGGCCGTGGCCCGGGTTGTTGGTGTGTCATGTTTTTCGCGCGACCATTCTAGTCGATCGCTACTACTAAAATATTCACTAATTGTCACATTGACTGGTTTTGTCGCCGGCAAATGGCGGCCGTTCGGTGGCGTTGCCCGCAGGTGCACCACGTTTGAACCGCTATCCGTCCATTTGGCAGGGGACCTGGTGTGCACGAGCCGGATATGATGTGTTATCAGGTTTGACACAGGCGGCGCATGACCGACATCAAGGCTTCCCCCGAGCACGGCTGGCATCTGTGCCAGCGCGCCACCGAGCTCAGCTCGGCGTGCGAGCGGCTGACGCATGACGGCGTGCAATCCGTCGACACGGCGGCCATCCTGTCCCGGCAGGTGGTGAGCGTGGCCGGCAGCGCTTACCGGCGGCACCTGGCGGCCCGCGATGCGCTGGTGTCGCTTGCCGCGGCGGGATGCAGCATGGCCGGCGGCGGATTCCCCGCCGACGCCGGCGCGGAAGGCGATGCACTGCAGGCACGCCTCGCCGCGATCCGGCTGCTGATGACGGATATCGATGCGCTGGTCAAGGTTGCCGAGCAGTCCGAGCTTGCCGGCGCCGCCTTGCTGCGCGAGCACGACACGCTCGTCGTGCAGATCGTGCGGCAGGCACGGCGTTTCGCGGACATGGTGACGCAGCCTGATTTGCCATTGTAGAAAGCAAGGCGCCGCGATTTTCAATCCGTGCAGGTTCGTCTTATAATCATTGCTCACGAGAGGAATGACTATGGCGACCAAGAAGCCGAATAGCGCAGGCGCGGAACGGGATGGCAGCCTGGCCGAATCGCTGCGCCGCATCCGCAAGGAGCGGGGCATGACGCTGATCGAGGCGGGCGAGAAGAGCGGCATGCCGATGTCGACCATTTCCAAGATCGAAAACAACAAGATGTCGCTCAGCTACGACAAGCTGCAGCGGCTGTGCAAGGCGCTCGACGTCGATATCTCCCAGTTGTTTACCGGCACGCCGATGGCCGGCAAGCCGACCGCGCCCGTCGCCAGCGGCCGCCGCAGCATCAACCGGCACGGTACGGGTTACGCGATCGACACCCCCAATTACTCGCACCTGTATCCGGCCGCGGACCTGCTGAACAAGCGGGCCGTGCCCATCATCGCCGAGATCCACACCCGGTCGTTGAAGGACTTCGGCGAACTGATCCGGCACCCCGGCGAGGAATTTGCGCTGGTGCTGGAGGGTACGGTGGACCTTTACACGGACCTGTACGCGCCGGTTCGGCTCGAGACGGGCGACTCGATGTATTTCGACAGCGGCATGGCGCATGCCTATATTGCCGTTGGCGAAGGCAAGTGCCGCGTGATGTCCGTCTGCACGTCGGACGAGCCCCATTCGGAGCGGGCCTATACGGCGCTGGTCGATACCGCACCCCCGACCGCCGCGCCGGCGCCGGCCAAGGTGCCGAAGAAAGCAACAAAGAAATAAACGACTGACCTCCGGCGCGGCTTCCGCCCGCGCCGTCTCCCCGCATTCCTGATTCCGTGCCGTCCAGCCGCTGTTGGTCCGGCGCCGCATTTCCCCGTATTTTCCAGAAACCGCTTGCCCCGGCCGGCAGCTTTCGCATATCTTTCAAACAGAGCAGAATTTTCATATATGGAAAATATGGGCCGGTCGACGGCCTTCCGTTCGCCATCCACACCACACAGGCATGCACCTCATGAACCATCAGAAGGCAGATTTCCTCGTCATCGGCGCCGGCATCGGCGGCTCTTCGGTGGCTTACTGGCTGTCGCAAACGGCGCGCGTGATCGTGCTGGAGCGGGAGAGCCAGCCCGGCTTCCACAGCACGGGCCGGTCGGCCGCGCTGTTCATGGAGAGCTACGGGCCGGCCCAGGTGCGCGCGCTGACCCGCGCCAGCCTTGACTTCTTCAACCAGCCGCCGGCCGGCTTCAGCGAACACCCGCTGCTGTCGCCGCGGGGCGCCTTCGTGTTTGCCGGCCCCGGCCAGGAAGACGAGCTGGCCGCGCATGAGGCATCCGTGCGCGAAACGTCGTCCGCCTGCGAGCGGCTCGATGCTGCGCAGGCCCTCGAATTCCTGCCGGTGCTGCGGCCCGAACACGTGATCGGCGGTGTGCTGGAAAAGGATGCGGCCGACATCGATGTCGATGCACTGCTGCAGGGCTTCCTGCGCGCGGCCCGCAAGAACGGCAGCAACATGGTCTATGGCGCGGACATCGCAGGCATCCGGCGCGTGGACGGGATGTGGGAAGTCGCGGCTGGCGGCGTCACCTACCAGGCGCCGATGCTCGTCAATGCGGCGGGCGCGTGGGCCGACGTGGTGGCGCAACTGGCCGGCGCCGCGCCGGTCGGCCTGGTGCCGAAGCGCCGGTCCGCATTCATTTTCCCGCCGCCCGCCGGCATTGCCAGCGCGCACTGGCCGCTGTTCCTCGACGTGCAGCAATCCTTCTACATCAAGCCCGATGCCGGTATGCTGCTGGGATCGCCCTGCAACGAGGATCCCGTCGTGCCCCACGACGTGCAGGCGGAAGAACTGGACATCGCCATCGCCATCGACGCCATCGAACGCTTTACCACCTTGCAGATCCGCCGCCCCAGCCATGTGTGGGCGGGGCTGCGCAGCTTCGTTGCCGATGGCGAGCTGGTGGGCGGCTTCGATGCGCACCTGCCGGGCTTTTTCTGGGCGGCGGGGCAGGGCGGCTACGGCATCCAGTCGGCACCCGCGGCCGGCAGGTTCTATGCGGACCTGCTGCTGGGCCGCCCCGTCGATCCGGCTTATGCCGCCTTCGGCCTGGATCCCGCCAGGATCAGTCCCGCCCGCTTCCAATCCTGACGCAGGACGACGACCATGCACAGCAAAGACACGTGGTTCGGCCAGCCCAGGGGACTGACTATCCTGTTCCTGACGGAGATGTGGGAAAAATTCTCGTTCTTCGGCATGCGCGCGCTGCAGATCTATTACATGACGAAGGAGCTGCAGTTCAGCCAGGCGACGGCGTCGCTGATCTTCGGCACCTATGCGGCCAGCGTCTACCTGACGCCGATCTTCGGCGGCGTCATCGCCGACCGGTGGCTGGGGCGCCGGCGCGCCGTCATCATCGGCGGGCTGCTGATGGCGGTCGGGCACTTCATGATGGCGTTCGAGCCGCTGTTCTTCATCGCGATGGCGTTCATCGCGCTCGGCAACGGCCTGTTCCTGCCGAACCTGCCCAGCCAGGTGCCGCTGCTGTACCCGAAAGGCGATCCGCGCGCGATCTCCGCCTTCAATGTGTACTACATGGGCGTCAACCTGGGCGGCTTCCTGGCGCCGCTGATCTGCGGCGCGCTGGGCGAAATCTACGGCTGGCACTACGGCTTCGGCGCGGCCGGCGTCGGCATGTGCCTCGGCCTGCTGATCTATATCCTCGGCGGCAGGTATCTGCCGGCCGAGCCGGAAAGGGAGCAGCCGGTGGCGGCAAGCCAGGGCGCCGGGCAAGGACAGCTAGGCATGCTGGTCAGCGTATGGTTCGCGGTCGTGCTGTTCCGCAGCGCCTATGAGCAGACGGGCAACACGCTGGCCATCTGGGCCGACACGAGCGTCGACCGGCTCGCCTTCGGCTGGCAGATTCCCGTCACGTGGTTCCAGTCCCTCAATCCCATGTTCGTGTTCCTGCTGAGTCCCTTGCTGGTGCGGGCCTGGGATCGCCGGGCCCTGCGCGGCCACACCCCGCCGCCGCTGCGCCGCATGACGCAGGGCGCGCTGGGTGTGGGCGGCGCCTTCTGCCTGCTGGCGCTGGTGATCCTGCTGTCGTCCGGCGCGCCCCATGCCGTCAGCTGGGTGTGGCTGTTCGTGTTCTTCGCCGTGTTCACGCTGGCCGAGCTGTACATCCTGCCCGTCGGGCTGGGATTGTTCGCCACGCTGGCACCGGCGCGCTTCGGTGCCACCACGATTGCCGCCTGGTTCTCCGCCTCGTTTGCGGGAAACTTCCTGTCCGGCGTGATCGGCACGGCGTGGGAATACATGACGCCGGCCGGCTTCTTCCTGATGATCGCCGCGCTCTGCGGCATTGCCGGCGTGCTGCTGGCGCTGATCCACCGGTGGCAGCAGCGCCCCGTGGCCAGCCGCCTGCCGACGCCGCTGGTGCGCCATCCGGCCGACTGAGCGCACCTCCGCCGGGTTTTCAAAACTGGAAAATCCGGCCCGCGGAAACCTCTTTGTTTTGCCTGCAGGTTCTTGTGCACTGCACGATGCCGGCGCCCTGTTGTTGATCGTCCACAGCGCCATGAGCGCCGTTCACCCTGACGGCCCGCGAAAACGCAAAATTTTCTACATAAGCAAATAAGAAAAGTTTTTCTGTTATTGGATAGTTAGTGAAAATTACGTAGTATTTGGAAAACAGCGTCACGCTGCCGCCACCCTGAGGAGTGCCACCATGTTCCGTACCACGTTGCAATCGTCGTCCGCCCGCCTGCCAGACCTCGCACCAGTCCGAACACGTCATCTGCCGCAGCGCCGGGTCCTGTCGCTGGCGGTTGCCTCGATCGTCGCGCTGGCCTGCACGCAGGCCGCTGCCCAGCCGGACCAGCCGGCCGCCGGGACGCCCGCCGCCGAAGAAGCGGCACCACTGGCCGACGTGGTCACCGTCAGCGCCACGCGCCGCCGCGAACCGCTGCGCGACGTGCCGCTGCGGGTGGAAACGCTGAGCGTGGAAAGCCTGGCCAACGCGGGAGCCTCGTCGCTGACGGATTATGTGGGCTCGCTGCCTGGCGTGCACGTCAGCAGCGACGGCGGCCCTGGCCGCGGCCAGGTGAATATCCGCGGCGTGTCGGTGGGCAGCATGAGCGCGCCGACGGTCGGCATCTATGTCGACGAAGTGGCGTTCGGCTCCAGTACGGCGTTCGTCGGCGAAGCCGTGTCGGCGCTGGACATGGCGCTGCTGGACCTGCACCACATCGAGCTGCTCCGCGGCCCGCAGGGCACACTGTACGGTGCCGGCGCGATGGGCGGCCTGCTGAAATACGTGACCAACCAGCCGGACCTGGAGGCGTTTTCCGGCAAGGTGGGCCTGGGCGTGCGCGGCAGCCGCGGCGGCGGCGTCGGGCATACGGAAAACGCCGTGGTCAATATTCCCCTCAGCGAAGGCGTCGCCGCCATGCGCGTGGCCGTGTTCAACGACCATGACGGCGGCTACATCAAGGCCGTCGGCCCGGCCGGCGGCAAGCATGCCAACGATGGCGATACGCGCGGCGGCCGCCTGTCGGTGCTGATCGACCCGAACGCCGACCTGCGCATCCGCATGACGGCCACGCAGCAGAACATCGAACGCAACGGCACCGGCATCGCCCAGTACGACGTGGCCACCGGCCAGCCCCTGTATGGCGACCTGACCCACCAGATCTACACGGACGAACCGTATCGCATCAAGAGCCGCCTGCTGTCGGCCGACCTGGAATACGATTTCGGCTGGGCGCGGCTGAACGTCATCGGTTCGGCGCAGCGCTTCGACGGCAATACGTCGCTGGACGCCACCGAGATCCTGGGCAGCCCGGACTTCGCGTTCGGTGAACTGGACAACACGATCAGCTTGCACAAGCAGACGCAGGAAGTGCGGCTGACATCCGCACGGGGCACGGTCGAATGGCTCGTCGGCGTGTACCACAACGAAGAGAAGGGCGACCGCTTCCAGCACTACTGGGCGCGGCTGGCCGGCGACGGCTCGGACATGACGCTGGTGACGTCCGGCCAGCCGTCCAACTTCCGCGAGAACGCCGTGTACGGCGACCTGACCTACAACCCGACGGCCGCCTGGTCCATCACGGCCGGCGCCCGCGTGGCGCGCAACCGCCAGGTGTATGGCACGCTGACCAATGGCGTACCGGATTTCGCTGCGCTGTCGAAGGACGACTCCCGCACCTACCTGGCAACGGCCCGCTATTCGATCGACAAGACCAGCAGCGTGTATGTGCGCGCCGCCAGCGGCTACCGGCCCGGCGGCCCGAATCCGCCGGCCATCGACGAGACGGGCCAGGTGGTGCCGGGCGCGCCGGCGTCGTTCGGCTCCGACAAGCTGTGGAGCTACGAACTGGGCTACAAGGCCGACCTGCTCGACAAGCGGCTGTTCGTCGAGGCGGCACTGTTCGACATCCGCTGGACCGACCTGCAGCAGCCGCTGGCCGTCGGCGCAACGACACTGACCACCAATGCCGGCAAGGCCGAAGTGCGCGGGCTGGAACTGGCGACACGCTACCGGGTCGACAACCACTGGAGCCTGGACGGCAGCCTGGCCTGGACGGATGCCAAGCTGGCCGAGGATGCGCCCGCGCTGGGCATGGACGGCGCGCGGCTGCCGAACACGGCGCGGCTGTCCGCATCGGTGGGCGCGCGCTACAACTACGCGCTGATGGGCAAGCCGTCGTATGCGGGCCTGAACGTGCGGCACGTGGGCCAGCGCAATGCCGGCTTCGATGGCGAGGGCACGTCGGTGCCGAACTTCAGCCTGCCGGCCTACACGATCGTCGATGCGCAGTGGGGCATGGAGTTCGGCGCCTGGCAGCTGTCGGCCTTCATCCGCAACCTGACGGATAAACGCGCGCTGCTCGGCGCGGACACGGCATTGACCGCATTCGGCGGCCCGCTGCGCGCCACGCCGGCCGCGCCGCGCACCGGCGGCATCAACCTGGCGGTGAATTTCTGATGCGCGCCGTCGCTGTCGTTAAATTGCTGGCGCGCGCCGCGCTGGCGTTGTGCGCTGCCGCCATGCTGCCTGCCGCGGCCCAGGGCACTGCCACGCTGACCGCGGCCGATGCCGAAGTCTGGCTGGACGGTATGATGCCCAGCGCATTGCGCGCCGCGCGCGTGCCCGGCGCCGTCGTGGTGCTGGTCAAGGATGGCCAGCCGCTGGTGCAGAAGGGTTATGGCTACGCCGACTGGGACAAGAATATTCCCGTCGATCCGGCGCGCACGCTGTTCCGGCCTGGCTCCGTCTCGAAACTGTTTACGTGGACGGCCGTGATGCAGCTGGTCGAACAGGGCAAGCTGGACCTGGACGCCGACCTGAATCGCTACATCGACTTCAAGATCCCGGCGCGCAACGGCAAGGCGCTGACGCTGCGCCACGCGATGACGCACACCACGGGCCTGGAAGAAGCGGCGCGCGACCTGATCACCTACGGTTCGCCCACGCCCGACCTGGGCAAGGTACTGAAAAGCTACGTGCCGCCTTACATCTACGATCCCGGCACCACGCAGGGCTATTCGAATTATGCGACGGCGCTGGCCGGCTACATCGTCGAACGCGTCAGCGGCCAGCCTTTCGACAACTACGTCGAACAGCACATCTTCGCGCCGCTGGGCATGAAGAGCTCGACCTTCCGCCAGCCGTTGCCGCCGGCGCTGGCGCCGCAGATGTCGCAGGGCTACGACAGCATCGAGGAGCCGGCCAAGGGCTTCGAGATCGTCAACATGGCGCCGGCCGGCAGCCTGTCGTCGCCCGGCACGGACATGGGCCGCTTCATGCTGGCCTACCTGGGGCAAGGGAAGCTGGGCGATGCGCAGATCCTGAAACCGGAAACGGTGCAGCTGATGCACACGAAGGTCACGCGCGGCCTGCCGGACCTGGCCGGCATCGGTCTGGGCTTCTACCAGCAGGACATCAACGGCCACCGGGCCGTCGGCCACGGCGGCGACACGCTGCTGTTCCACACCAACCTGGCGCTGTTCCCGGACGACGGCATCGGCCTGTACATCTCCGTCAATTCCGGCGGCCACGACGGGCAAGGAAAATGGCTGCGCGACCGGCTGTTCAATGCGTTTGCCGACCGCTACCTGCCTGACACACGCCCGCCGGTCAAACCGGCCGTCGATGAAGCGACAGCCAAGGCACATGCCCAGCTGATGGCGGGGCCGTACCGCAATTCGCGCCGCGAGGATTCCACTTTTCTGTCGCTGCTGCAGATGCTGAGCCCATTGCGCATCGAAGCGCTGCCCGACGGCCGCATCGCACTGGATCTCGCCGGCGAACGCGGTGTGTACCGCGAAGTCAAACCGTTCCTGTGGCAGGAGGAGCATGGCAAGCGGCGGCTGCAGGCGCTGGTCGAGAACGGCAAAGTGACCCGCTGGGGCCTCGAGCCGTACGTGTTCGCGTTCGTGTTCGAGCCGGTGCCGTTCATGGCCGGCACCACCGTGGCCGTGCTGGCAGGCCTGGCGCTGGCCGTGGCGCTGTTCACGGCGCTGCTGTGGCCCGTGGCCGCCGTGCTGCGCCGCAAGCATGGCGTGACCCGCCCCGGCCGCCCGATCCTGTGGGTGCGCGTTGCCAGCTGCGTGGCGCTGCTCAGTATCGCGCTGTGGATCGCCGCCATCGCGATGATGGAAGAACTGAAGGACATCAGCCTGCTGCTGCGGCTGGCCCAGCTGGCGTCGCTGCTCGGCT
>DKJA01000093.1:0-333 GCA_002454505.1 Oxalobacteraceae bacterium UBA6704 | reverse complement strand
GGCGTCGCTGCTCGGCTTCGTCGGCGGACTGCTGGCCGCGCTGTGGCATCTGCGCGCGGCGCTGCGCCCCGGTGCCACGGCATCGCGCAGCCTGGCCGTGCTGTGGGTGCTGTCGTTTGCCGTGCTGGTCGTGGTGGGCCTGTGCCACCACCTGATCGGTTTCAATGCCAATTACTGATGCCGGGATACTGCGATGACCGTTTGCCGTAATGTGCTGTTTGCCGCCTTGCTTGGTTTGCTGTCCGCGCTGCCTGCCACCGCCGCCGAGCCTCCGCCGGAAGTGGTGCCGACGCCGCGTGCCGCCGGTTCCGACGGGCCGGCCGAGGCGCCGGC
>DKJA01000155.1 GCA_002454505.1 Oxalobacteraceae bacterium UBA6704 | reverse complement strand
ATCCTGGCCGGCGTGCTGGCCTACATGAAGATCCCCGTCGCCGCGCTGCCGAGCTATAACACGCCCGTCATCAATGTGTCCGCCGACCTGGCGGGCGCGGCGCCGGACACGATGGCCTCGTCCGTCGCGCTGCCGCTGGAAAAGCAGTTCTCGACGATTGCCGGCCTGGCAATGATCACATCGACGAGCACCCAGGGCAACACGTCGCTGACGCTGGAATTCGATTCAAGCATCGACGTCAACCAGGCGGCCGTGGACGTGCAGGCCGCGCTGCTGCGCGCGCAGCGCCAGCTGCCGCAGGAGATGACGGACCTGCCGTCCTACCGCAAGATCAATCCCGCCGACGCGCCCGTGCTGCTGATGGCGATGAATTCGCCGTCGCTGTCGCTGTCCGAGCTGAACGACTACGCGGAAAACCTGATCGCGCCGAACCTGTCCACGCTGCCCGGCGTGGCGCAGGTGACGGTCAACGGCCAGAAGCGCTTCGCCGTACGGGTGCGCGCGAAATCGGATCTGCTGAACGCCCGCGACCTGACGCTGGCCGAAGTGCAGGCGGCCATCCGCAGCGCCAACGCCAACACGCCGCTGGGCATCCTCGACGGCCCGGACCAGACGCTGACGATCCAGGGCAATCCGCAGCTGATGAAGGCCAGCGAATACCGCGACCTGATCATCGCCACCCGCAACGGCGAACCCGTGCGGCTGAAGGACGTGGCCACCGTCGAAGACAGTTTTCAATCGATCAAATCGTTCGGCTCGTACAACGGCGAACGGTCGATCGTGCTGATGGTGCAGCGGCAGCCGGATGCCAATACCGTGCAGGTCGTCGACGGCGTCAAGGCGCTGCTGCCCCGCTTCAAGTCGCAGCTGCCGGAATCGATCAACATCAACCTGATCAACGACCGCTCCGTGTCGATCCGCGAAGCGATCCACGACGTCAACCTGACGCTGGGCCTGACCATCGTGCTGGTGGTGCTGGTGATCTTCCTGTTCCTGCGCCGCGCCGCCGCCACGCTGATCCCGGCCATCACGATGCCGATCTCGCTGCTCGGCGCACTGGCGCTGCTGTATGCGTTCGGCTACAGCATCGACAATATCTCGCTGCTGGGCATCACGCTGGCCGTCGGCCTCGTCGTCGACGATGCGATCGTGGTGCTGGAGAATATCGTCCGGCATATCGAGCATGGCAAGAAGCCGCTGCAGGCCGCGCTGGTCGGTTCGCGCGAAATGGGCTTCACCATCGTGTCGATTTCCGTGTCGCTGGTGGCCGTGTTCATCCCGATCTTCTTCATGCCCGGCGTGATGGGGCTGATGTTCCATGAATTCGCCGTCATCGTCGCGCTGGCCGTGCTCGTGTCGGCCGCCGTGTCGCTGACGCTGGTGCCGATGATGGCGGCGCGCTTCCTGCCCGCCGATTCCACCGAACATTCCGGCGACGACACCTTCATCGGCCGCCACTTCGAGCGGGGCTTCCGCGCCGTGCAGGGCTTCTACGGCCGCACGCTGGACGTCGCGCTGCGGCACCGCTTCATCGTGCTGGCGGCCGCCGTCGGCACCTTCGTGCTGACCATCGTGCTGTATTCGACGATGCCGAAAGGCTTCTTCCCGGAAGAGGACATCGGCCAGCTGCGCGTCAACACGGAAGCTTCCGAAGACATCTCCACGTCGGCGATGCTGGCGCTGCAGGAACGCGTGGCCGCCATCATCAAGGCCGACCCGAACGTCAAGGACGTCGTGTCGTTCACCGGCGGCGGCAACACGGGCCGCATGTTCGTCGTGCTGAAGGACCGCAGCCAGCGCAAGAAGATGCCGCTGGTGCTGGAAGGCCTGCGCAAGTCGACGCGGCAGGTGGCCGGCATCCAGGTCTACATGTCGCCGGTGCAGAACCTGCAGCTGGGCGGCCGGCAGTCGAAGAGCCGCTACCAGTACACGCTGCAGTCGGTCAGCCCGGACGCGCTGAACCAGTGGGCCGACCGCTACCTGGAACGGCTGCGCTCCGATCCCGACTTCCGCGACGTGACCAGCGATTCGCAGAACAAGGGCCTGGAAGCGACGCTGGACATCGACCGCGACAAGGCCAACAACCTGGGCGTGGCGCTGGGCGACATCCGCACCGCGCTGTACCTCGCATTCGGCGAGCGGCAGGTATCGACGATCTATTCGTCCGCTGCCAGTTATTACGTGATCCTGGAAGCGGCCGACGAGGACCGCCGCTTCGAGGATGCGCTGACCGAGGTTTCCGTGCGTAATTCGGCCGGCCAGCTCGTCAAGCTGTCCAGCTTTGCCGCCGTAAAACGGACGGTGGGCCCGACGGCCGTCAACCACCAGGGCCAGTTGCAGGCGATCACGCTGGCGTTCAACCTGGCGCCGGACGTGCCGCTGGGGAACGCCACGGCCAAGATCGATGCGATGGGCCAGGAGTTCGGGCTGCCGCCATCGATCATCACCACCTACGGCGGCGATGCGGCCGTGTTCCAGACGTCGCAGGGCAGCCAGGTGGTGCTGATCATTGCCGCGCTGGGCGTCATCTACGTGCTGCTGGGCGTGCTGTACGAAAGCTTCATCCATCCGCTGACGATCCTGGCCGGCCTGCCATCGGCCGCCGTCGGCGCGCTGCTGACGCTGTGGCTGTTCGACATGGAGCTGACGATGATCGCCATCATCGGCATCCTGATGCTGATCGGCATCGTCAAGAAGAATGCCATCATGATGATCGACTTCGCCTTGCAGGCGCAGCGGGAAATGGGCATGAAGCCGGGCGACGCGATCCGCGAGGCGTGCATCCTGCGCTTCCGCCCGATCATGATGACGACGCTGGCCGCGCTGATGGGCGCGCTGCCGATCGCGCTGGGCCTGGGCGCCGGCGCCGAGCTGCGCCAGCCGCTGGGCCTGGCCGTCTGCGGCGGGCTGATCTTCTCGCAGGTCATCACGCTGTACATCACGCCGGTAATCTACCTGTTCCTCGACAGGTACAGCGGCAACGGCCCGATGAGCGACGGCGAGCTGGACGACCGGCCGAAGCTGCAGGCCGTCAGCTGAGGCAGGGGCGGTACGGCGATCCGGCTGTCCCCGGGGTTGTTTTTGACTTTTTCGGCGCTTCAAATAAAGTCAGCCCCGGGGACAGGCCCCATGAAGCCGGGGACAGTCCCCAGCTCGCATTAATCCTGACTGAAACTGCCGGTTGCCGGGCGCCCATAACCCGGATACATACGGTAACATCCGTTAACGGTGAGCTCGCGTAAGCTTGCCCGACTTGGCCCGGCGCCGCCGGTTAGTGCATAGAAAACGGTTTATCTTGTTCCAGTTCAGCCATACCCACGGTCACGACGAAGTCTGCCCCCACTGCGGCCAGCCCCTCACGGCGGCCCACGGCTATGGTCTCCAATAC
Source organism: Oxalobacteraceae bacterium UBA6704 (assembly GCA_002454505.1). Taxonomy (GTDB): domain Bacteria; phylum Pseudomonadota; class Gammaproteobacteria; order Burkholderiales; family Burkholderiaceae_D; genus Rugamonas. The sequence goes on along the minus strand of DKJA01000155.1, from coordinate 24,503 downwards.
GGTGACAAGAAGTCGAATCGCGTCGGCATCGCCATCGCGGTCGGCCTGCACCTGCTGATCCTCGCATTCATCCTGATGAATCCGCAGGTGTATGTAAAGCTGAAACCGCCGGCGAAGGAAGGCGAGATGGTGTGGATCGCGCCGACGTCGCCGACGCCCACGCCGCCGAAGAAACAGCCGACGCCGCAGAAGCCCACGCCCGAGAAACCGACGCCGCAGAAACCCCGTGTCGCCAAGACGCTGCCGCGCGAACCGCAGCGGCCGAACCGCGACGCGATCCGCGATCCCGTCAAACAGGAGACGCCGGCGCCGACGCCGCCCGTCAAGGCCGACATGACGCCGCCGCCGCCGGACGTCACCGACATGGCGCAGATGATCGAACAGCGCCGCCGCGCGCGGGGCGGTGCCGAGTCGTCGCCGGCCGATTCGGCCGCCAGCGAAGATGCCAAGGCCAAGGCCCGCGCGATCGCCAACATCATGGGCGCCCAGGGCCGTAACTCGGCCGGCGAGCGGGAGGATTCCGGCGGCATCTTCGACGTGAAGAACCAGACCTTCAACAGCGCCGACATCAAGTTCCGCGGCTGGAACACCAACTTCAAGCGCCGCTGGCTGACGCAGGTGCACGTGGAACTGGGCAGCGAGATCGACATCGAGAATGCCGTCGTGACGAAGATGATCGAGCTGATCCGCAAGGAAAAGCCGGGCGACTTCGAGTGGGAATCGCACCGGCTGAACCGCGTCGTCAAGATGAGCGCCCGCAAGCAGGATGAAGGGGAGCTGCGGGCCTTCCTGCTGCGCGAGATGTATCCGCAGTACATCCGCCCGGCCGGCCGCTGATTACTATCCTTGCGCTTTGGTGACGGCCGGGGCGGGTGCCAGCGCCTCGCTGAACCAGTAGAGCAGGGCTGCGGCCGGCATCGCCATGCCGGTCAGCAGCGCCGCGTGCCAGCCGTACCGTGCGTACACATAGCCGCCCAGCGCCGAGCCCAGCGCGCCGCCGGCAAAGAACGTGGCGAAATACAGGCCGTTCAGGCGGCTGCGCACTTCCGCGCCCAGCGTGAAGATGGCGCGCTGGCCCAGCACCAGGTTGGCGGCCACGCCCATGTCCAGCACGATCGACGCGACGACGAGTATCCCCAGCGCCACGGCATGCGAGCCCGGCGCGATCAGCGGCAACGCAAAGCCCAGCACGCCCAGCCCCAGCGCGATGGCCGTGGCGATCATGCTGTGGCCCTTGTCGGCCAGCCTGCCGGCGATCGGCGAGGCGACGGCGCCGGCCATGCCCACCAGCGCGAAGACCGCGATCGCCGTCTGCGACAGCCCGAAAGCGGGGCTGGCCAGCGCCAGCGGCGCGACGGTCCAGAACAGGCTGAACGAACCGAACAGGCCGGCGTGGTAGGCGGCGCGGCGGCGCAGCACGGGCGTCGTCGCGAACAGCGTCCACAGCGAGCCGATCAGTTTCGGGTACGTCACCTGCGAGTGGGGCACGCGTGCCGGCAACTTGATACGCAGCACGATGGCCAGTAGCGCGATCAGCACGGCCGCGCCGCCGAACACGACGTGCCAGCTGGAGTGATCGGCAACCAGGCTGGCTGCCGGCCTGGCCAGCATGACGCCCAGCAGCAGCCCGCTGACGACCTTGCCGACGGTATGCCCGCGCTTCGCCTCGCTGGACAGGTGGGCCGCGAACGGCACCAGCACCTGCGCCGCGACGGAGGACAGCCCGATGGCCAGCGCGGCGGACAGGAACATCCACGCGGTGGTGGAGAACGCGGCGGCGAGCAGCGACAGCGCAGTGACCGCCAGCAGCGTGACGATCAGCCGGCGGTTTTCCAGCAGGTCGCCCAGCGGCACGACGAACAGCAGGCCCAGCGTGTAGCCCACCTGCGTCAGCGTGACGATCAGGCCGGCGGCATCGGCGGACAGCCCCGTGGCGGCGCTGATCGGCCCGACGAGCGTCTGCGCGTAATACAGGTTGGCGACGATCAGTCCGGCCGCGGCGGCCAGCAGCGCCACCATCGACGGCGCGATCTCGGTTTGGTTTTTCATGGCATTCCTCGGCTAGTGGTGGAGAAACTTTACCGGGATGGACTGTCCTGCGGACCAGCCATCGGTCGTGCCGGTTCCCGGGCAAAGTTGATGGAGGCAGTCTACGGAAGAAGCCGACAAAGATAATCCACCAATAATCGCTCTATACTGTTCATAAAATGTGAACAAGGGGATACGGTGGACAAAATCCGGGCCATGCAGGTCTTCGTCCGCATCGTCGAGGCGAACAGTTTTACCAGGGCGGCCGAAACGCTGGGCCTGCCCCGCGCGGCGCTGACGGCAACCATCAAGAACCTCGAAGCCTACCTGGGCACGACGCTGCTGCAGCGGACCACGCGGCGGCTGTCGCTGACGCCGGACGGCGCCGAATATCACGCCCAGTGCGTGCAGATCCTCGACGCGGTGGATGCGGCCGAACGCACCTTCCGCGGCAGTGCGGCGGCGCAACCGCGCGGCACGCTGAGAGTGGATTTGCCGGGCGCCGTGGCGCAGAACGTGGTGCTGCCGCGCATCGGCGAGTTCGCCGCACGGTGGCCCGACGTGTCGCTGACGGTCAGCGTGACGGACCGGCTCGTCGACCTGACCCAGGAGGGCATCGACTGCACGCTGCGCGTGGGCACACTGCAGGATTCATCGCTGGTCGGCCGCCAAGTGGGCAGCATGCGTTTCGTCACCTGTGCTTCACCAGCTTACCTGGCGCAACATGGCACGCCGCAAACGATCGACGATCTGCGCGAACACGAAGGCATCGTCCACTTCAGCGGCCGCACGCGGCGGCCGTTCGACTGGGATTTCGTGGTGGATGGCGATGTGCGCAAGCTGCACGTGCCGGGCCGCATCGCGATCAATAACGCCGATGCCAACGTGACGTGCGCGCTGCAGGGCCTCGGCATCACGCAGGCGGCGCTGTATCAGGTGCGCCGGCACCTCGACAGCGGTGCGCTGGTGGCGCTGCTGACCGATACGCCGCCCGTGCCGATGCCGGTGTCGCTGCTGTATCCGCAGGGGCGGATGGCGGCACCGAAACTGAAGGTGTTTGCGGAGTGGATTGCGGAAGTGCTGGAGAGCGAGCCGGATCTGCGGCGGTAGTGGCAAACCGGTGACAGGCTCCATTTGTTTGGCAATGTTTCTCCAAAAATGGTGCCTGTCACCGGTTTTTTTTACAGGCCCTTCAGCTTGCGCGCGATATCCAGCGCGAAGTAGGTGAGCACGCCATCGGCGCCGGCGCGCTTGAACGCCAGCATCGATTCCATCATCACCTTGTCGTGGTCGAGCCAGCCGTTCTGCGCGGCCGCCTTGATCATCGCGTATTCGCCGCTGACCTGGTAGGCGAAGGTGGGCACCTTGAACTCGTCCTTCACGCGGCGGACGATGTCCAGGTAAGGCATGCCGGGCTTGACCATGACCATGTCGGCGCCTTCCTGCAGGTCGCCGGCCACTTCGCGCAGCGCTTCGTCGCTGTTGGCCGGGTCCATCTGGTACTGGTTCTTGTCGCCCTTGCCCAGGTTGGCGGACGAGCCGACGGCGTCGCGGAACGGGCCGTAGAACGCCGACGCGTATTTGGCCGAATAGGCCATGATGCGGGTGTGGATGTGTTCCGCCCCTTCCAGTGCCTGGCGGATCGCGCCGATGCGGCCGTCCATCATGTCCGACGGTGCCACCACGTCCACGCCGGCATGCGCGTGGGTCAGTGCCTGGCGCACCAGCATGTCGGTGGTGATGTCGTTGATCACGTAGCCGGCATCGTCGATCAGGCCGTCCTGGCCGTGGCTGGTGTACGGATCCAGTGCGATGTCGGTCAGGATGCCCAGTTCCGGGAAGTGCTTCTTCAGTGCGCGCACGGCGCGCGGCACGAGGCCTTCCGGATTGGTGGCTTCGATGCCGTCCAGCGTTTTCAGCGACGCATCGATGACGGGGAACAGCGCCAGCACGGGAATCCCCAGCGCAACGCATTCTTCGGCAACCTTCAGCAGCAGGTCGACGGACACGCGCTCGACGCCGGGCATCGACAGCACGGGTTCGCGCTGGCCGGTGCCTTCGAGGATGAACACCGGGTAGATCAGGTCGGCGGCGGTGATGGTGTTTTCGCGCATCAGCGCGCGGGAGAACGGATCGCGGCGCATGCGGCGCATGCGCATGGCGGGGAACGGGGAGGTGAAGTGGGAACTGTGCATGAGCTTATTGGCGATCGGGTTCGCTATCGGGTTCGCTATCGGATTGGCCTTCAGGTTCGCTGGGGGCCGCGGGCGGGACGAATTCCTTGTCCAGGCCGGCCAGCTGTTCGATCTTCGCCGTCGCCTCGTCGATGCCGACGCGCTTGAGTGCGGAGAACAGCTGCACGGTGAACGGGAACCCCTCGCCATCTTCGTCGACATAGCTGTCCAGCTTCGCCTGCGCCTGGCGCAAGGCGTTGACGGATTCGTTGCGGTTCAGTTTATCGGCCTTGGTCAGGATGCAGTGGATCGGCTTGCCCGTGGGGGCGAACCATTCCAGCATCTGGACGTCCAGGTCGGTGAACGGGCGGCGCGCATCCATCATCAGCACGAGCGCGGCCAGCTGGTCGCGGCGCTGGACATAATCGCCCAGCAGGCGCTGCCAGTGCAGCTTCGCGTCGCCGGACACTTCGGCATAGCCGTAGCCCGGCAAGTCGGCGATCAGGCAGCGCAGCTCGTCCATGTTCGTCGGATCGTGACGGTGCATCGCCACGTGCGAGCCGCCGATCGAGAAGAAATTGATGTGCTGCGTGCGGCCCGGCGTCTTCGACGCGAAAGCCAGGCCCTTCTGGTTGCAGAGGATGTTGATGGCCGTCGATTTGCCGGCGTTGGAGCGGCCGGCGAACGCGATTTCCGGGACCGTGGTCCGGGGCAGATCCCGCAGGTGATTAACGGTGGTAAAGAAGCGGGCTTGCCAGAGACTAGACATTTTGGACTATGCGGAAATGCAACGATTACGGGCAGAAATGCCGGGAAGCTATTGTACAATAAGGAGTTACGACTTGTGATTCGCCCCTTATAGCTACTTAGTTTCGCCAATTGTTTTTACCGCATGTTTGCACTAAGTTTCTGCACGACGAGCGAACCACGCCATCGCTGGATTTTATTGACTCGTTTAAATAATAAGGTGTCTGAATGAATCGTCCGTTATCTTCGATGTTCATAGCAATGATGGTGCTGGCCGGCGCGGCCGGTGCGGCAGACGCGCCGCATGCGTCGGCAGCCAAGGTCGATCCCGCCAAGGGTGCGACGCTGTATGCCGACGGCGACAATGCGCGCGGCCTGCCCGCCTGCGTGTCCTGCCACGGTGCCGCCGGTAATTCCACCATCGCCGCCAATCCGAAACTTGCCGGCCAGCCCCAGGAATACCTGTATAAACAGCTGGTGGACTTCACCCACCCGCAGCGCACCCAGCCGATCATGACGACGTACGCGAAAATGCTGACGGACGAAGAGAAAAAGAATATCGCCGCCTACCTGGCCGCGCAGGTATCGAAACCGGGTGCCGCGAAAAACCGCGACACGATCGACCTGGGCAAGAAAATCTACCGCGGCGGCATCGCCGAGAAAAGCGTGCCGGCCTGTGCCAGCTGTCATGGCCCGGCGGGTTCCGGCAATCCGTCGAAATATCCCCGCATCGGCGGCCAGCACCAGGATTACACGATCGCGCAGCTGGGTTCGTTCAAGGGCCATGGCCGGCAGAACAGCGCCGAAATGACGACGATCGCGCAGCGCATGTCCGACGACGAGATCAAGGCCGTCGCCGACTATGTTGCCGGCCTGAAGTGATAGCCGATTGCCCTCCCTGGGCATGAGCAGAAAAAAAAAGGCGGCCCCATGTTGGGCTGCCTTTTTTGTTTTGCGGTAGTATGCCTGCCGCCACCTCCGCGCAGCCCGCAAGCATGAGTATGAACGAATGAGCAATGAAACCACCGAGCTGGACACTGCCGGCATCCGCCTGCAGTCCCGCCGCCCCGCGCTGAACGAAGCGTTCGAAGTCCTGTCGTCGATGCGTTTTGCCATCGCGCTGCTGATGATGATCGCGATCTCCGCCGTCATCGGCACGATCATGCAGCAGAACCAGCCGATGCCGAACTACATCAACCAGTTCGGACCGTTCTGGTTTGCCGTGTTCGACAAGCTGGGCCTGTATGCCGTGTATTCGGCGTGGTGGTTCCTGCTGATGATGACGGTGCTGGTCGTGTCGACGTCGCTGTGCATCGTCCGCAATACGCCGAAGATGATGAAGGACATGAAGAGCTGGCGCGAGAACGTCCGCGAACAGTCGCTGCGCAACTTCCACCACAAGGTGGAATGGCAGGCGCCGGTGGCGCGCGCGGAACTGGCCCGGCAGACGGCCGAGCGTCTCACGCATGCCGGCTACCAGGCCAGGATCGTGGAAAAGGATGGGGCCACGCTGGTGGCCGCCAAGCGCGGCGCAGCCAACAAGTTCGGCTACGTGTTCGCGCACAGCGCGATCGTCATCATCTGCGTCGGCGGCCTGCTCGACTCCGACATGCCGATCCGCTTGCAGGAGTGGGTGCTGGGCAAGGAGCCGTTCGGCGGCAGCGGCCTGATCACCGACATTCCCGCGAAGCACCGGCTGGGGCTGGGCAATCCCACCTTCCGCGGTAACAGCATGATCCCGGAAGGGCAGGCCAGCGACACGGCCGTGATTCCCCGCGCCGACGGCGTGCTGATCCAGGAACTGCCGTTCACCATCGAACTGAAGAAGTTCAACATCGATTTCTACAGCACCGGCATGCCGAAGCTGTTCGCCAGCGACGTGCTGGTGCGCGACCACGAGACGGGCGAAACGAAGACGGCCACCATCGAGGTCAATAAGCCGTTCATCTGGAAGGGCCTGGCCGTGTACCAGTCCAGCTTCGAGGATGGCGGCAGCAAACTGAAACTCACCGGCTTCCCGATGGAAGGCGCGAAGTGGGACAAGTTCGACATCGCCGGCACGGTTGGCGAGTCAACCAAGCTGGACGCCGAGCACACGATCGAATGGGCCGACTTCCGCCCGTTCAACGTCGAGAACATGGCCGGCAACGATCCCCGCGCCGTGAAGAAGGGCGAGAAGCTGGGCGACTCGTTCGCGCTGGGCCTGGGCAAGCACCTGGGCTCCGCGGCGAAGAATGCCAACAACGACAACCTGAAGAACGTCGGCCCCAGCGTGCAATACAAGCTGCGCGACAAGACGGGCCAGGCGCGCGAATACCAGAACTACATGCAGCCGCTGACGCTGGAAGGCACCACCTTCTTCCTGTCCGGCGTGCGGGCCAATCCGGGCGATCCGTTCAGCTACCTGCGGATTCCCGCCGACGACGAGCACAGCGTACGCGACTGGATGCGCCTGCGCGCCGCGCTGCACGATCCGGCGCTGCGGCTGCAGGCTTCCGGCGCGTATGCGAAGCGGATGATGCCGCCGTCCGGCCAGGCCGGCGCGGTGCAGTCGCAGCTGGCGCTGTCGGCGCAGAAGAGCCTCGAGATCTTCGCCGGCGACAAGGAGGCGGGCGGCTATATGTCGGTCAGCCGCTTCCTGGAAAAAATTCCCAAGGAAGAGCAGGAAAAGGCCGCCGACATCTTCATGAAGATCCTCAACGGCACGCTGTGGGAGCTGTGGCAGGTGGCGCGCGCGCAGGGCGACCTGCCCGCCGTGGCGCCGGACGAGGCGCATGCCCGCTGGCTGCAGCTGGCGACCAATGCGCTGTCGGACAGCTTCTTCTACGGCGCGCCCGTCTACCTGCAGCTGGAAGAATTCACGCAGGTGAAGGCGTCCGTGTTCCAGGTGACCCGCTCGCCGGGCAAGGTCGTCGTCTACTTCGGCTGCCTGCTGCTGACGCTGGGCGTGTTCGCGATGTTCTACATCCGCGAGCGGCGCCTGTGGGTGTGGATTCGCGATGACGACAACGAAGGCGGTGCCCATGCGCTGATGGCCATGAGCACCCAGCGCAAGACGCTCGACTTCGACAAGGAATTCGACGAATTGAAGCAAAAGCTGCCGCAACCGGCGTAAGCTGGCGCAAGCGGCGAAGCAAAACCCAGGCAATATCAGGCAACATCGAGGCACCATCAGGCACCATCAGGCACGGAGAACACTATGGACATCACGCAAAACCAACCTTACGCCGCGGCACCCGGCTATTTCCGCCGGCTGACCGTCGTCGACTGGCTGTTCGCGGCCGCGCTGCTGGGCGGCGCCCTGTTCGGGCTGAACCGCTACGGCGCCTTCATGGACATCTATGAAAAGGCCATCATGCTGCTGGCCGTGCCCACCTTTGCCGCGCTGGGTTGGCACTGGAAACCGGTGCGCCTGCTGATGCTGCTGATCGCCGTGCTGGCGCTGGGCGCCATCGGGCTGTACGACCACAACCTGGAAGCGGCCAACACGCGCTTCTGGCTGCGCTACATGCTGTCGAGCCAGTCGGCGATCCTGTGGATGAGCGTGCTGTTCTACCTGTCCACCATCTTCTACTGGATCGGACTGATCGGCCGGTCGCCGGCCGGCGGTGCGATCGGCGCGCGGCTGTGCTGGGCCGCCGTGCTGCTGGGCTTCACGGGCATGATGGTGCGCTGGTACGAGTCCTACCTCATCGGTGCCGACGTGGGCCATATTCCCATCTCCAACCTGTATGAAGTGTTCGTGCTGTTCTCGCTGATCACGGCGCTGTTCCACCTGTATTACGAGCAGCGCTACGCGACGCGCCAGCTGGGCCCGTTCGTGCTGCTGGTGATCTCGGCCGCCATCGGCTTCCTGCTGTGGTACACGGTGGCGCGCGACGCGGCCGAAATCCAGCCGCTGGTGCCGGCGCTGCAGAGCTGGTGGATGAAGATCCACGTGCCGGCCAACTTCATCGGCTACGGCACCTTCGCGCTGGCCGCGATGGTGGCCTCGGCCTACCTGCTCAAATCCCACGGCTACCTGGCCGACCGGCTGCCGTCGCTGGAGCTGCTGGACGACGTGATGTACAAGGCCATTTCCGCCGGCTTCGCGTTCTTCACGATCGCCACGATCCTGGGCGCGCTGTGGGCGGCCGAGGCGTGGGGCGGCTACTGGTCCTGGGATCCGAAGGAAACCTGGGCGCTGATCGTCTGGCTGAACTACGCGGCGTGGCTGCACATGCGGCTGATGTCCGGGCTGCGCGGCCGCGTGGCGGCCTGGTGGGCGCTGGTGGGGCTGCTGGTGACGACGTTTGCCTTCCTGGGCGTCAATATGTTCCTGTCCGGCCTGCACTCGTACGGCGCACTCTGATTTTTCCTGGATTACAACTCTGTAATCCAGCAGTAATCTCGCGGTTATCCGGTTTGGTGTAAGGTGGCTTCAACCTTACCCATCCGGAGCTGTCATGCTGATCAAGCGTTCTCCCAACGGCATCGACCTGCCGTTCTCCTCGGAAATCACGTCGCGTGAAGTCTACGAATCGCGCCGCACCTTCATTCGCAACATCGCCGCCGGCTCCATCGCCAGCGGCGCGCTGCTGGAAATGCTGTCCCGCGAAGCTTTCGCCCAGGGCACCACGCCTAAACTGGCCGCGAAGCTGAATCCGGCCTACTCGGCGATGGACAAGCAGACCGCGCAGAAGGATGCCACGCACTACAACAACTTCTACGAATTCGGCACCGACAAAAGCGATCCCGCGCAAAACGCCGGCACGCTGCGCACGCGGCCGTGGACAGTGCAGATCGAAGGCGAAGTGAAGAAGCCGATGACGCTGGACATCGATTCGCTGCTCAAGCTGGCGCCGCTGGAGGAGCGCGTCTACCGCCTGCGCTGTGTGGAAGGGTGGTCGATGGTGATTCCGTGGGTGGGTTATTCGCTGTCGGAATTGATCAGGAAGGTCGAGCCGACCGGCAATGCGAAATACGTTGAATTCGTCACGCTGGCGGACCGCAAGCAGATGCCGGGCGTCGCCACGCGCGTGCTGGACTGGCCGTACGTGGAAGGCCTGCGGCTGGACGAAGCGAATCACCCGCTGACGCTGCTGACGCTGGGCATGTACGGCGAAGTGCTGCCGAACCAGAACGGCGCGCCCGTGCGCCTCGTGGTGCCGTGGAAGTACGGCTTCAAGTCGGCCAAGTCGATCGTCAAGATCCGCTTTACGCGCGAGCAGCCGCGCACGGCGTGGAACAAGTCCGCGCCGGACGAATACGGCTTTTACTCGAACGTGAATCCGAACGTGGACCACCCGCGCTGGTCGCAGGCGTCCGAGCGGCGCATCGGCGAGGATTCGTTCTTCACCCGCAAGCGCAAGACGCTGATGTTCAACGGCTACGACGTCGGCTCGCTGTATAGCGGCCTGGACCTGAAGAAGAACTTCTGATGACGCCCACTTCCCGGCAGATCGCGCTGCTGAAGGCGGCCGTGTTCGTGCTGGCGCTGGTGCCGCTGGCGCAGATGGTGTACCTGACGCTGGCCGGCGCGCTGGTCGAGCCGCTGCAGTACATCACCCGCGCGACGGGCGACTGGACGCTGTACTTCCTGTGCATCACGCTGGCGGTGACGCCGCTGCGGCGGCTGTCCAAATGGAACTGGCTGCTGAAGCTGCGCCGCATGCTGGGACTGTACGCGTTCTTCTACGGGCTGCTGCACTTCACCACCTTCCTGTGGTTCGACCATTTCTTCGACGTGGCGGAAATGCTGAAGGACGTGGCGAAGCGGCCGTTCATCCTCGTCGGCTTCATCGCCTTCGTGCTGCTGATCCCGCTGGCCGCGACCAGCACGAATGGCATGATCAAGCGGCTGGGCGGCAAGAACTGGCAGTGGCTGCACCGGTTGATCTACGTGATCGCCCCGCTGGGCGTGCTGCACTTCTGGTGGATGAAAGCCGCCAAGAACGACCTCGCCCAACCGGCGCTGTTCACCGCCCTCGTCGCCATCCTGCTGCTGATGCGCGTGTGGTGGGCGCGGCAGAAAGCCAAGGCACCGGCCCGCGCTTAAGCACGCGCAAAAAATAGGGACAGACCCTGTTTTCCAGGAAATTTTCCCAGAAAACAGGGTCTGTCCCTATTTTTCGCGATATCAGCGGTGGTGGAGCGTCAGATCCGAATGATCAGAAATGCGATCAGTCATCGGAAAAATCCTGCATTTAAATCAGAAACTGAGCATGGCCAGCTTAGAGATCGCAAAATTTTGAATGCAAAAAAAATCAGGGACAGACCCTATTTCTGAGGAAACTTTCCTTAAAAACAGGGTCTGTCCCTAATTTTGCTTTTTACTTGATCACCGATTCCAGCGCGAACAGCTCCTGCACGGTCTCGCGGCGGCGGACCAGGTGGATGCGGTCGCCGTCCACGATCACTTCGGCGGCGCGGCCGCGGGTGTTGTAGTTGGAGGCCATCGTCATGCCGTAGGCGCCGGCCGTTTTCATCACCAGCAGGTCGCCCGCCTCGACGGCCAGGTCGCGGTCGCGGGCCAGCCAGTCGCCGGATTCGCAGATCGGGCCGACCACGTCATACACGGTGCCGCCCGGCTTGCCCAGCACCACCGGCTGCATTTCCATCCACGCCTGGTACAGGGCGGGACGCGCCATGTCGTTCATCGCCGCGTCGACGATGCAGAAGTGCTTCTCTTCGCCGTGCTTGATGAACTCGACCTTCGTCAGCAGCACGCCCGTGTCGCCGACGATCGAGCGGCCCGGCTCGAAGATCACCTTGATGCCGACGCCGCCATGTTTTTCGGCGCGCCACGCGTCGATGCGCTTGAACAGCCGGCCCAGGTAGTCGCCCACCGGCACCGGCGGCGCTTCGCCCGCTTCGCCGTAGTTGATGCCGATGCCGCCGCCGATGTCCAGGTGGTGCAGGTGGATGCCTTCGGCGCCCAGCGTGTCGATCAGGTCGATCAGCTTGTCGAGGGCTTCCAGCAGCGGCGCGTCGTCCAGCAGCTGCGAGCCGATGTGGCAGTCGATGCCCACCGGTTCCAGGTGCGGCAGCCTGGCCGCGGCGCGGTAGGTCTCCAGCGCATCGCTGAACGCCACGCCGAATTTATTGGCTTTCAAACCGGTGGCGATGTACGGGTGGGTCTTGGCATCCACATTCGGGTTCACGCGCAGCGAGATGCGCGCCTTGCGGCCCAGCGCGCCGGCCACGTCGTTCAGCCGGTGCAGTTCCGGAATCGACTCCACGTTGAAGCACAGAATGTCGTGCTGGAGCGCCAGGCGCATCTCGTCCACGCTCTTGCCGACGCCGGAGAAGATCACCTTCTGCGGATCGCCGCCGGCCGCCAGCACGCGCAGCAGTTCGCCGCCGGAGACGATGTCGAAGCCGGCACCGCGGCGCGCCAGCAGGTCCAGCACGGCCAGGTTCGAATTGGCCTTCATCGCATAGCACACCAGCGCATCGCGGCCGGCGCAGGCGTTCGCGTAGGCGTCGAAGTTTTCCAGCAGCTGGGCTTTGGAGTAGACGTAGGTCGGCGTGCCGAACTGTTCGGCAATGGCGGACAGCGCGACGCCTTCGGCGTGCAGCACGCCGTTCTGGTATTCGAATTGGGACATGGTTACTGTTGGGAGGCGGGAGGAGTCGACGGCACCGGAGCGGAGGGCGGCGCCGTGCCGGGCTTGCCCAGCTCGGCTTTCGACTTCACCGGCTGCTGCTTGGGCATGTACAGGGCGCCGGTCTGGCCGCAGGCGGCCAGCGACACGGCAACGAAGGACAACGCAATGATGGACTTCACGATTAGAATCTCGGTATCTACAGAACCCTTGGAGTGTAGCATGACCGAAACAGAATTCCTGGACCTCGCCGACAGCACGCTGGCCGCGATCGAGTCCGCGCTGGACCGCCTCAACGACGAAGACCGGCTGGACGTCGAATGCAGCCGCAACGGCAATGTGCTGGAGATCGAATTCCTGCACAACGGCTCGAAAGTGATCGTCAACAGCCAGGCCGCGATGCAGGAGTTATGGGTGGCCGCGCGCTCCGGCGGCTTCCACTACCGCCGCGTGGACGGCCAGTGGGTCAACACGCGCGACGGCAGCGAGCTGTTCCAGGCGCTGTCGCAGATCGCCACCGAGCAGTCGGGCGGCTCGCCGGTGATTGTCAGCGAAGATCACGGCTGAACTTCGCAGGTGACTGGCTCCATGTTCAGGTGACTGGCTCCATTTTCCGGTCAGCGACAGTTCCATAGTCAAAACCTTTCCCGGAAAATGGTGCCTGTCACCGGTTTTCAAAGCAAAAGCAACCGAGGGGACAGTCCCTGTGCAGGGACAGTCCCCGGCAATCAGAACAACCCGGAAAATGGTGCCTGTCACCGGTTTTCAAAGCAAAGGCAACCGAGGGGACAGTCCCTGTGCAGGGACAGTCCCCGGCAATCAGAACAGCTCGTTCTTGACGGCGTCGCGGGCCTTCTCTTCTTCCGGCGTGCCGCGGGTGGCGCCTTCTAGGCTTTCCACGCCCACGCCCGGCGGGTTCTCCGCGTAGAAGTAATCGCCGTTGGCGGAAATCACGCCTTCCGGCACGGCCCGTTCCTCGATCGGGATATTTTTCAGCGCCTTCTGCATGAAGCCCACCCAGATCGGCAGCGCCAGGCCGCCGCCCGTTTCGCGGTTGCCCAGGTTCTTCGGCTGGTCGTAGCCGATCCATGCGATGCCCACCAGCTTCGCCTGGTAGCCGGCGAACCACGCGTCGATCGAATCGTTCGTGGTACCGGTCTTGCCGGCCAGGTCGGGGCGCTTCAGCGCCTGCTGGGCTTTCGCGGCGGTGCCGTAGCGGGCCACGTCCTTCAGCATCGAATCCATCAGGAAGGCGTTGCGCTCGTCGATCACGCGGTTGCTCTCGACGCCGGCGCGGTCCGGCGCGGCCTGCGACAGCACGCGGCCGTTGGCATCGGTCACCTTCGAGATCAGGTAAGGCGTCACCTTGAAGCCGCCATTGGCGAACACGGAGTAGGCGCCGGCCATCTGCAGCGGCGTCACCGCGCCGGCGCCCAGCGCGAGCGTCAGGTAGGGCGGATTCTTGTCCGCTTCGAAACCGAAGCGGGTGGCGAATTCCTGGCCATACTTGGCGCCGATCCGGTGCAGGATGCGGATCGAGATCATGTTCTTCGACTTGGTCAGGCCGCGGCGCATCGTCATCGGGCCTTCGTAGCGGCCGTCGTAGTTCTTCGGCTCCCACGCCTGGCCGCCCGTCTGGCCCGCGTCGAACGAGATCGGCGCATCGTTGATGATCGTCGATGGCGACAGGCCCCGCTCCAGCGATGCCGAATAGATGAACGGCTTGAACGACGAGCCGGGCTGGCGCCACGCCTGCGTCACGTGATTGAACTTGTTGCGGTTGTAGTCGAAGCCGCCGACCATCGCGCGGATCGCGCCGTCCTCGGTGCTGGCGGCCACGAACGCGGATTCGATTTCCGGCATCTGCGTGATCTGCCAGTCCTTCTCTTCCTGCGACACGCGGATCACGGCGCCGCGGCGGATGCGGCGGTTCGGCGCCGCTTTCTCGGACAGCCACGCCTTGCCCATGTCCAGGCCCTTGCCGGTGATGGCGATTTCCTCGCCGGATGCCGTCATCACCGTCACCTTGGTGGGCGACGCGGACAGCACCATCGCGGCGACGATGTCGTCGCTGTCCGGATGCTCGGCCAGTTCCGTTTCCACCACCTCGTCCGCTTCGGCGCGGTCCTTCGGCAGGTCCACGTAGGCTTCCGGGCCCCGGTAGGCGTGGCGGCGTTCGTAATCCATCACGCCCTTGCGCAGCGCAAGGTAGGCGGCGTCCTGGTCGGCCTTGGTGATCGTCGTGAACACGTTCAGGCCGCGCGTGTAGGTGTCTTCCTTGAACTGTTCGTAGACCAGCTGGCGTGCCATTTCCGCCACATATTCGGCATGCACGCCGAATTCGCTGCTGTCCGTCTTCACCTTCAGCTGCTCGTTCTTCGCTTCCTCGTACTGGGCCGGCGTGATGTAGCCCAGCTGCGCCATGCGCTGCAGGATGTACTGCTGGCGCGTCTTGGCCCGCTTCGGGTTGACCACCGGGTTGTACGCCGACGGCGCCTTCGGCAGGCCGGCCAGCATCGCCGCTTCGGCGATCGTGATGTCCTTGATGTCCTTGCCGAAGTAGATGTGCGCGGCCGATGCGAAGCCGTAGGCGCGCTGGCCCAGGTAGATCTGGTTCATGTACACCTCGAGGATCTGGTCCTTGGTGAGGTTCTGTTCGATCTTCCACGCCAGCAGCGCTTCATAGGCCTTGCGCTTGAGCGTCTGCTCGCTGGACAGGAAGAAGTTGCGCGCCACCTGCTGCGTGATCGTCGACGCGCCCTGGCGTGCGCCACCGGTGGCGTTGTGCACGGCTGCACGCAGGATGCCCCAGTAATCGACGCCGCCGTGCTCGTAGAAGCGGTCGTCCTCGATCGCCAGCACGGATTTCTTCATCACGTCCGGGATATCCTTGATGCGCACGAGGTTGCGGCGCTCTTCGCCGAACTCGCCGATCAGCACATTGTCGGCCGAGTAGATCCGCAGCGGCATCTTCGGCCGGTAATCGGTCAGCGTGTCCAGCGACGGCAGGCTCGGGTAGGCCAGCGCCAGGCCGAACACCACGAGCAGGACCGCGACGAGCACCAGGCCCACGAGGGAACCCAGCGCGAGCAACAGGTAGTTTTTCGGGGATTTTGACTTGGACGGTGCTTTCTTGTTCTGGGCGTCGTTCGATGATTTCATGCGCTAAAAACTCTCGTGATTTTGTGCAGGCATTATAAGCGAGGCCCCCGGGCGGGGGCGCTTTGCGCGGCCGGCCGTGGCCAACGGAACAACTCTGTTATTCCGGCGGCTATACGATGTGGAATGTTGTCACATCGCTGTGTGGCGTCTGACGCACATCAGTGCGGCCGCGCCCCGCAGAAATACCTTTACACTTGCTCTGCGGAATTGCTAGCATCCCGGAGGTAGCGCCTTTTGCCGATGCTAACCATCGGTTTTCAAACGTTTTTTTCTTAAAATGCAAATAATCCCGCCGGGAGCCCGCGATGCTGCCTGATTTGAAGTCCCTGTTCGGCGGCGCCGCGCCGCCGCTGGTCGGGCTCGACATCAGCAGTTCCGGCGTGCGGCTCGTCGAACTGGCCGATGCCGGCAAGGACGGCCTGCGCGTCGAACGGTGCGCCAGCGAGGCGCTGCCGCGCGGCGCCGTCACCGACGGGAACATCGAGAACTTCGAGCAGGTGGTCGACTGCGTGCGCCGCCTGCTGAAGAAAAGCGGCACGCGGGCCCGCCACGTGGCGCTGGGCATGCCGCCGGCCGCCGTCATCACCAAGAAGATCGTGCTGCCCGCCGGCCTGCCGGAAGAGCAGCTCGAGGTGCAGGTGGAGTCGGAAGCAAGCCAGTACATCCCGTTCGCGCTGGACGAAGTGAGCCTGGACTTCGACGTCATCGGCCCCGTCGCCACGTCGGAGGAAGACATCGAAGTGATGCTGGCCGCGGCGCGCCGCGAAAAGGTCGAGGACCGCGTGGCCGTGGCCGAGGCGTCCGGCCTGAAGGCTTCCGTGATGGACATCGAATCGTATGCCGCGCGCGCCGCGCTGGAGCGCATCACGGCGCAGATGCCGGGCGCCGGCGCCGGCCAGGTGATCGCGCTGTTCCAGGTGGGCGCGGCCGTCACCCAGATCGCCGTGCTGCTCGATGGCGTGACCGTGTACGAACGCGAGCAGCCGTTCGGCGGCAATTCGCTGACGCAGGACATCGTGCGCGCCTACGGCCTGTCGTTCGAGGAAGCGGAGGCCCGCAAAAAATCCGGCGACCTGCCGCCGAACTACGCCACCGATATCCTGCAGCCTTTCCTGGAAAGCGCTGCGCTGGAAGTGACGCGGGCGATCCAGTTCTTCTTCACGTCCACGCCGTACACGAAGATCGACCAGATCTTCCTGGCCGGCGGCTGCGCGATGCTGCCCGGCCTGCTGGACATCATCGCCGGCCGCACCCGCATCGCCAGCAGTGTCATCTCGCCGTTCCGCGGCATGCAGATGGGGCCCGGCGTGCGCGAGCAGCAGCTGCGCGCCGATGCGCCGGCCTACCTGGTCGCCTGCGGCCTGGCGCTGCGGAGGTTCGACTGATGGTACGCATCAACCTGCTGCCGCACCGCGAGGAAAAGCGCCGCCAGCGCAAGGCCGCTTTCGTCGCGCTGCTGGTGCTGTCCGCGCTGATCGGCGCGGCCATCGTGCTGGCCGTCGGCGGCTATAACGCGCGCGCCATCGCCGTGCAGGAACAGCGCAACCAGGTGCTGAAGACGGCGATCGCCGCGCTGGACGTGAAGATCGCCCGCATCGCCACGCTCAAGCAGGAGATCGAGGCGCTGAAGGCGCGCCAGCAGGCCGTCGAGGACCTGCAGGGCGACCGCAACCAGCCCGTCTACCTGCTCGACGAACTGGTCAAGCAGACGCCGGAAGGCGTGTACCTGAAATCGTTCCGCCAGGATGGCCAGCGGGTGGCGGTGAACGGCTATGCGCAATCGCAGGAGCGCGTGTCGGAACTGCTGCGCAACCTGGCCGGCGCGTCGCCGTGGCTGGAACGACCCGACCTGATCGAAGTGAAGGCCGGCACGATCGGCCAGGCGCGGGCGGCCCGCAAGGTCGTCGAGTTCAGCCTGATGGTGGCCATCAAGCGGCCGCGCGACAAGGACAAGGCCGACGACGAAGCGGACGCCAGGAACGGCGGCCGCAAGAAACCGCCGGTAAAGGCAAGCTGACATGGCAACCGACATCAAACAGCTGGGCCGGTCGCTGGCCGCGCAATTCCGCGGCCTGAACGGCGTGCATCCGGGCCAGTGGCCGCTGGCGCCCCGCATCCTGTGCGGCATCGGCGTGGCGCTGGGCGTGCTGGTGCTGGGCTACTTCGGTTACTGGAGCAGCCAGTTCGAGGAGCAGGAAGCAGGCGCCGCGCAGGAACTGCAGCTGCGCGACCAGTACCGGATGAAAACCGCCCAGGCCATCAACCTGGAAGCGCTGACGGCGCAGAAGGCGCAGGTCGACCAGTATGTCGTGCGGCTGGAGAAGCAGCTGCCGAGCAAGGCGGAGATGGCCGCGCTGCTGTCCGACATCAACCAGGCGGGCCTGGGCCGCGGCCTGCAGTTCGAGCTGTTCAAGCCGGGCCAGGTGGTCGTCAAGGATTACTACGCCGAGCTGCCGATCGACATTCGCGTCACCGGCAATTACCACGACATCGGCGCCTTCGCCGGCGACATGGCGAACCTGCCCCGCATCGTCACGCTGAACAATATGGAACTGCTGACCAACAAGGATGGCGCGCTGACGCTGAACGCCGTGGCGAAGACCTTCCGCTATCTCGACCAGGAAGAGCTGGCGGCGCAGAAGAAGGCGGCCGCGGATGCGAAGAAAAAGAAGAAGGGAGCGAAGAAATGAGGATGCTCCGTATGGTTTTCCCGATGTTTGCCGCCGCGGCGCTGCTGGCCGGTTGCGGCGACGGCGAACAGCAGGAAGTGCGCCAGTGGATGACGCAGGTCGACGCATCTACGCGGGTGGCCGTCAAGCCGCTGCCGGAACCGAAAACGTTCGTGCCGTTCGCCTACGCGTCTGCCGAACAGCCCGACCCGTTCAATCCGAATAAACTGCTGGCAGGCCTGCCGGCGGCGCGTCCGGGCACGGGCGTGGCGCCGGACACGGGCCGCCGCAAGGAATTCCTCGAGGGCTTCCCGCTCGATACGATGAAGATGGTGGGGACGATCCAGAAAGGCCCCGCGTTCTACGGCCTGCTGCAGATCGACCGCGCCGTGTACCAGGTGCGCAGCGGCCAGCGCCTGGGCCAGAACTATGGGCAGGTCACGGCGGTGTCGGACGAAGCCGTGATCGTCAAAGAGGTGGTACAGGATGCGAGCGGCGAATGGGTCGAGCGCATCGCGAAGCTGGAACTGCAGGACAGCAAGGAGAACAACCGATGATCGCCCCGAATATCCTGCGCCGCCTCGGTGCCGCGCTGGCACTGGCCGGCGCCGCCGCCGTCGCGCATGCGCAGCACGCGATCGAATCCGTCACTGCCAACCAGCAGGGCTCGAACGTGATCGTCAAGATCGCGCTGGACCGCGCGCCCGAGCAGCTGCCGATCGGCTTCGCCATCACCAATCCGCCCCGCATTGCGCTGGACTTCGGCAAGACCCGCAACGCCACCGGCAAGACGACGCAGGACATGGAGCTGGGCGACCTGCGCAGCGTCAACGTGGTGCAGGCGGGCGACCGCTCGCGCCTCGTGTTCAACCTGAAGCGCCCGCTGAACTATGCGACGGCGATCGACGGCAACAACGTGATCCTGACGATCGACGCGTCCGGCGGTACCGCCACGGCCGTCGATGGCCGCGGCCTGCCGGTGGCCGTCAACGCGCCGGCGCCGCGCGCGCCGGCCGGCAAGCCGCTGCTGCGCGACCTCGACTTCCGCCGCGGCTCGAACGGCGAGGGCCGCGTCGTCATCGACCTGCCGAACAGCCAGGTGGCCGTCGACGTGCGCCAGAACCCGAAAGGGGTGACGGTCGACTTCCTCAAGACGGGCCTGCCCGAAACGCTGCGCCGCCGGCTGGACGTGACGGACTTCGGCACGCCCGTGTCGCTGATCACGACGACGCCGCAGGGCGACAACGTGCGCATGCAGATCGAGGCGAACGGCCTGTGGGAGCAGAGCGTGTACCAGAGCGACACGCAGCTCGTGGTGGACGTCAAGCCGATCAAGGAAGACCCGAACCGCCTGACGCAGGGCACCCAGGGCTACCGCGGCGAGAAGGTGTCGTTCAACTTCCAGAACATCGAAGTGCGCGCGGCGCTGCAGGCGATCGCCGACATCTCCGGCCTGAACATCATCACCAGCGACAGCGTGGCGGGCAGCCTGACGCTGCACCTGAAGGAAGTGCCGTGGGACCAGGCGCTCGACGTGGTGCTGCAGGCGAAGGGCCTGGACATGCGCAAGAACGGCAACGTGATCTGGATCGCGCCGAAGGAAGAGCTGCTGACGAAGGAAAAGCTGGAACTGGAGCAGCGCGCGCAGATCGCCGAACTGGAGCCGCTCAAGTCCGAGATCTACCAGCTCAATTACCAGAAGGCGGAAGCGTTCAAGGCCGTGTTCGGGCTGGACGGCGCCGCCGATGCCCGCAACCGCATCCTGTCGAAGCGGGGCAGCGCGATCATCGAACCGCGCACCAACCAGCTGTTCGTCACCGACATCGCGTCCCGCCTGGAAGACGTGCGCAAGCTGATCGCCAAGACGGACGTGGCCACCAAGCAGGTGCTGATCGAGGCGCGCATCGTCGAGGCCAACGACGGCTTCACCCGCAACCTGGGCGCGAAGCTGGGCTTTGCCGACTTCAAGGGCACCGCCGGCGGCAATCACGCCATCGTCGGCGGCAACCTGACGGGGGCCGGCCAGGCGTCCGGCCAGGTCGAGCTGTCCGACTCCGCGACCGACTTCGGCAACACCCAGTTCATCAACCTGCCGGCGGCGCCGATCAACGGCGTGGCGGCGGGCAGCCTGGCGATCAGCCTGTTCAATTCGGCCGCGAACCGCTTCCTGAACCTGGAACTGTCGGCGCTGGAAGCGGACGGCACGGGCAAGATCATCTCCAGCCCGCGCGTGGTCACGGCGGACAAGTCCGTCGCCACGATCGAGCAGGGCCTGGAGCTGCCTTACCAGGTGGCCACCAGCAGCGGCGCCACGTCGATCGTGTTCCGCAAGGCCAACCTGCGCCTCGAGGTGACGCCGCAGATCACGCCGGACGGCAATGTCGTCATCGACGTGGACGTCAACAAGGACAGCGTGGGCGCGGAAACGCGGGCCGGCTTCGCGATCGACACGAAACACGTCAAGACGCAGGTGATGGTGGAGAACGGCGGCACCGTCGTGCTGGGCGGGATCTACCAGCAGACCGAGCGCAACACGGTGTCGAAAGTGCCGCTGCTGGGCGACGTGCCCGTGCTGGGCTACCTGTTCCGCAACTCCAGCCGCACCAGCGAGAAGACCGAACTGCTGGTGTTCATCACGCCGAAGATCGTGGCCGAGAAGCTGTCGGCCCGGTGACCGGCCGGGGACTGTCCCGCCAGGGACTGTGTCCTCTTCTGTTTTTCGGACGTTGGTGACTGGCTCCTTTTTTCGGGGGAAGTTTCCCGAAAAATGGTGCCTGTCACCGGTTTTGTTTGGACACTTCCAAGAAGTCAAAAACAACCGAGGGGACGGTCCCCATGCGGGGACAGTCCCCGTACTGCATTACAATGCCATTCATGTAAATCCGGACGGATCGGAACTGAATGCAGAATGTCTTTTTGGTAGGGCTGATGGGCTCGGGCAAGACCACCATCGGCCGGCTGCTCGCGCGCAAGCTGGGCATGCGCTTCATCGACTCGGATCACGAGATCGAAGCCCGCACCGGCGCCACGATTCCATGGATCTTCGAGATCGAGGGAGAGGAGTGCTTTCGCCGCCGCGAAGCGGACGTGATCCGCGACCTGTGCGGCCAGGAGGGCATCGTGCTGGCCACCGGCGGCGGCGCCATCCTGAACGACGCGTCGCGCGCGCTGCTGCGCGAGCGGGGCACCATCGTCTACCTGCGGGCCAGCATCCACAGCATCCTCGCCCGCACCAGCCACGACAAGAACCGCCCGCTGCTGCAGACGGCCGATCCGCGCCGCAAGCTCGAGGAGCTGCTGGCCCACCGCGAGCCGCTGTACGCGGAGATGGCGCACCTCGTCGTCGATACGGGCCGGCCTAACGTACAATCGATGGTCCAGATTATCATCAACCAGCTCGACGCCCTGGCCTGCCAGGCCGCGCCGAACTGCACGACGCAGGCAGAACCCTCGATGAACGAACAAACCAATATCCTTCTCAACGTGGAGCTGGGCGAACGCAGCTACCCGATCTCGATCGGCCCCGCCGTGCTCGACGAGCCGGGCGTGCTGGCCCGCCACGTCGGCGGCCAGAAAGTCGCCATCGTCACCAACACCACCGTCGCGCCGCTGTATCTCGAACGGCTGCGCGCGCCGCTCGTCGCGGCCGGCAAGGACGTCATCACCGTCGTGCTCGACGACGGCGAAGAGTACAAGAACTGGGCCAGCCTGATGCAGATCTTCGACGCGCTGCTGGCCAACAAGGCCGACCGCAAGACGACGCTCGTCGCGCTGGGCGGCGGCGTCATCGGCGACCTGACGGGCTATGCCGCCGCGTCGTACATGCGCGGCGTGGACTTCATCCAGGTGCCGACGACGCTGCTGTCGCAGGTCGACTCTTCCGTCGGCGGCAAGACCGGCATCAATCATCCGCTCGGTAAAAACATGATCGGCGCGTTCTACCAGCCGAAGGTGGTGCTGGCCGACACGTCCACGCTGCAGACGCTGCCGCAACGCGAGCTGGCGGCCGGCCTGGCCGAAGTGATCAAGTATGGCCCCATCATCGACGAAGCGTTCTTCGACTGGACCGAAGCGAACATCGGCAAGCTGGTGGCGCGCGACAAGGTGGCGCTGGCCTACGCGATCGCCCGCTCGTGCGAAATCAAGGCCGATGTCGTGCGCCAGGACGAAAGGGAAGGGGGCCTGCGCGCCATCCTGAACTTCGGCCACACGTTCGGCCACGCGATCGAGGCGGGCATGGGTTACGGCGCCTGGCTGCACGGCGAGGCGGTGGGCTGCGGTATGGTGATGGCGGCGGACCTGTCGCATCGCCTGGGTTACATCGACGCGGCAACGCTGGAACGCATCCGCAATGTCGTCGCCGCGGCCGGCCTGCCGGTGAAGGCGCCGGACCTGGGCACGGAACGCTGGCTCGAGCTGATGGAAGTGGACAAGAAAAACGAGGGCGGCGCGATCAAGTTCATCCTGATCAAGCCGCTGGGCGCGGCCGTCGTCACCACGGCGCCGCACGAAGCGCTGCTGGCCACGCTGGCCGCGTGCACGGTGTAGGCATGGAAGAATTCCTTGCTCCATACGCCGCGCACTCGGACGAAGGACCGGGGCGGCGGTGCGAGGAAACGGCGCACGCGTCGCGCAGCCAGTTCCAGCGCGACCGCGACCGCATCATCCATTCGACGGCGTTCCGGCGCCTGGAATACAAGACGCAGGTATTCCTCAACCACGAGGGCGACCTGTTCCGCACGCGGCTCACGCACAGCCTGGAAGTGGCGCAGATCGGCCGCTCGATGGCGCGCAACCTGCGCCTGAACGAAGACCTGGTGGAAGCGGTCGCGCTGGCGCACGACCTGGGCCACACGCCGTTCGGCCACGTGGGCCAGGACGTGCTGAACGAATGCATGCAGCCGCACGGCGGCTTCGAGCACAACCTGCAAAGCCTGCGCGTGGTCGACCACCTGGAAGAACAATATGGCGCGTTCGACGGGCTGAACCTGATGTTCGCCACGCGCGAAGGCATCCTGAAGCACTGCTCCGTCAGCAACGCCAGGGAACTGGGCGACGTGGGGCAGCGCTTTCTGGATAAAACGCAGCCGTCGCTGGAGGCGCAGCTGACCAACCTGGCCGATGAAATCGCCTACAACAGCCACGATATCGACGACGGCCTGCGCTCCGGCCTGATCACGATCGAACAGCTGGACGAGGTGGCGTTCTTCGGCCGGCTGTGGCGCGAGGTGCAGGCCACGTTCCCCGGCCTGACGGGCCGCCGCGCAATCTACGAAACGCTGCGCCGGCTGATCACGGCGCTGGCGGACGACCTGATCGCCACGTCGCAGCAGCGTATCGCCGACGCGGCCCCGCGCAGCATCGACGATGTACGGAACGGCCCGCCGCTGATCCGCTTCTCCGACCCGATGCGGGCCGACGCGACCGAGCTGAAGCGCTTCCTGCGCGCCAACCTGTACCGTCATTACAAGGTGAACCGGATGCGGCTGAAGGCGAGCCGCATGGTGCGCGAGCTGTATGCCGCGTTCGCGGCGGACGCGCAGCTGCTGCCGCCGGATTACCGCGAACCTTCCGGCGACGCGACGAAGCAGGCGCGCCGGATCGCCGACTATATTGCCGGCATGACGGACCGTTATGCGATCCGCGAGCACAGCCGGCTGTATTCCCTCGAGGAACTCTGACGATCGTCAAGCTCAACCAGGGATACCCTTGACCTTTGCCGTTGCATGGATGACGATAAGTCATCATGAACGAGGAATGCACCATGGATGAAGATCAGCATGCCGGTCAGCGCAATGGCATCGAGCGCCGCCTGGCGGCGGTCGAGCGCGATGTCGCGGTCATCCTGTCCAACTATGCCACGAAGGAAGATCTGGTGAAGCTGGAATCGAAGGTGCAGGATCGGCTGTCCCGGCTCGACAACAGCCTCAGCGAAATGAAAAACCGCGTGATCCGCTGGTTTTTTGCCACGACCGTGTCGCTGGCGGCCGTCGCCTTTACCGCTGGCAAATTCCTCTAGGCTTGTTGGGGACCGTCCCCGCAGGGGCGGTACGGCGATCCGGCTGTCCCCGGGGTTGTATTTGACGTTCGTGGCAATCAAGAACACCCCCGGGGACCGCCGGATCGCCGTACCGCCC
>DKJA01000035.1 GCA_002454505.1 Oxalobacteraceae bacterium UBA6704 | reverse complement strand
CCCGGGGTTGTTCTTGACTTGTTGCCTTACTCGACTAGAAGAACTACCGGGGTTGCCTTTGACTTGTTGCCTTACTCGAGTAGAAGAACTACCGGGGTTGCCTTTGACTTGTTGTCTTACTCGAGTAGAAGAACAACCCCGGGGACAGCCGAATCGTCGGACCGCCCTTGCAGGGACAGTCCCCACCCCTTACTTCATCTTTGCCTCGTCGCCTGCCACAACCACCACCAGCTTCGCCGGATCCACATGCTTGCGGAACGCGGCGTTGACCTGCTCCACCGTCAGCGCTTTGAGCTTGTCTTCGTGCTCCTTGCTCCACATGAAGGTGCGGTCCAGGTTCAGGAAGTTGGTCCACGCGCCGGCCACCACGCCGTCCTGCGAGCGGTTCTGCAGGCGCTGTTGCAGCAGGCCGGACTTGGCGCCCGCCACTTCGGCCGGCGTGAAGCCGGATTTGACGGCGCGGGCCAGTTCGTCGCGCACGGCCGCTTCCACCTTGTGCAGGTTCTGCGGCGCGGCGATCGCGCTGATCGAGAAGTGCGCGGCGCGATCCAGGTCGTTCACGTACAGCGACGAGCCGCCGCCGTACGACAGCCCGTCCTTCTGGCGGATGCGGTCCATCAGCCGCGACTTCAGGCCGCCGTCGCCGAAGATGAAGTTGGCCAGTTCCAGCGCCGCGTAGTCCGGATCGTCGCTGCGCAGGTCCATGTTCACCCGCGCCGTGTAAAAGCCGTTCTCCTTGTCCGGCGTGTTGATCGCCTGGCGCTTCGCTTCGCGATCAACATTCGCATCGAGGATGCGCGCATAAGCGCCCTTGCTCTGCCAGCCGCCCAACGTGGCGGCGATGGTCTTGCCGACCGCTGCCTTGTCGAAGTCGCCGACGATCGCCAGTTCCCCATGCGAGGCACCGTAGAAGTCGCGGTGATAAGCCTTGATGTCGTCGAGTTTCATCGCCTTCAGCTGCGCCAGCTGTTCGTCGATCGACAGCACGGCGCGCGGGTCGTCCTTCGGCCAGTGGTCGAAGTATTCGTCGACGGCCTGGCTGGCCAGCGCCTGCGGTTCGTTGCGGCCCGCCTCGATGCCGACGATCCACTGCTGGCGCAGCTGCTCGAATTCCGCCTCGGGGAAGCTCGCTTCCTGCAGCACGTGGGCCTGCAGGCGCAGCGCAGCGTCGAGGTTCTCGCGCGTGGTGTCGAAGTGGTAGATGCTGCTGCCGCTCATCTTCAGCTTCGACATCGCATCGGCCAGCTGCGCGCGGCTGTACTTGCTGGTGCCGCGCATGAGCATCTCGCCCGTGGCGGCGGCGATCATCGTCTTGTTCTTCTGGTTGTCCGCATCGCCCCAGTGCAGCCGCAGGTCCACGGACACGGCTTCGCCCCGGTTCTTCTTCGGCAGCAGCGCCACCTTCACGCCGCCGATCGTCCTCACTTCGGTGCGGGCCATGATGTTCTGCTGGCTCGGATCGAAGTTCTCGGACGTCAGCGCGCTTTCCTTCGCCTTGTAATCCTTGAGGATGGCGGCGGCGGTCGGTGCCGCGCCGATGGTGGCGCGCTGCGGCGCGTCTTCCGGCAGGAACAGGCCGACGGTGCGGTTGTCGCGCTTGAAGTAGCGCCCCGCCGCCTCGGCCACCTGCTGCGACGTGATCGACGGCAGGTTGTCGCGGCCCTGGAACAGCAGGCGCCAGTCGCCCAGCGCGATCTGTTCGGACAGCGCCACGCCCACCTGCTGCGGATCGTTCAGTGCCTTCTCGATGCCGTTGCCGAAGGTGCGGCGGGTACGGTCCATCTCTTCTTCCGTCGGCGGCGACTTGGCGAAGCTCTCCACCGCGTCGACCAGCGCATCGCGCACCGGTTCCACCGGCTGCCCCGCCTTGACGACGGCGCCGAACAGCTGCAGGCCCGGCGCATAGCCCGTCATGCCGTAGCTGAACACCTGCGCCGCCTTGCCCGTTTCGACGAGCAGCTTGTGCAGGCGGCCGTTCGGCGTGTCGCCTTCGATCTGGCTCATGAACTGCAGCGGGTCCGCATCGGCGTGCAGGCCGGACGGCACCTTGTAGCCGACGACGACGATCTGCACGTCGCCCTTGCGCCGCACGGTGAACTGGCGGTCGCCGTCCTGCACCGGCTCGACCGTCCAGAACGGCGGCAGCGTGCGCTTCGGTTTCGGGATCGCGCCGAACGATTTGCTGATCCACGCGAGCGTCTGTGCCGGATCGAATTTGCCGGCTACCAGCAGCACTGCGTTATCCGGCTGGTACCAGGTACGGTAGAAGGCCTGCAGGTTCTCTATCTTCACGTTCTCGATGTCGCTGCGGTTGCCGATCGTCGAACGGCCGTAGCTGTGCCAGTCGAAGGCCACGCTTTCCATCCGCTTCGTCAGCACTTCGAACGGGCTGTTCTCGCCGCTCTCGTACTCGTTGCGCACGACGGTCATTTCCGAATCGAGGTCCTTGCGGGCGATGAACGACCTGGTCATCCGCTCCGCTTCCATGTCCAGCGCCCATTTGAGATTGTCGGCGCCGGCCGGGAACACCTCGTAGTAATTGGTGCGGTCCATCGACGTGGTGCCGTTGAAGTCCATGCCCCGTTCGGCGAAGTCCTGCGGGATGTTGCGGTGCTTCGGCGCGCCCTTGAACATCAGGTGCTCGAGCAGGTGGGCCATGCCCGTCTCGCCATAATTCTCGTGGCGCGAGCCGACCAGGTAGGTGACGTTGACGGTGACAGTCGGCTTCGACGCGTCGGGGAACAGCAGCACTTTCAGGCCGTTCGGCAGGCGGTATTCCGTGATGCCTTCGACGGCGGGACCCTTGACGACGCCGGCCGGCAG
Source organism: Oxalobacteraceae bacterium UBA6704 (assembly GCA_002454505.1). Lineage (GTDB taxonomy): Bacteria > Pseudomonadota > Gammaproteobacteria > Burkholderiales > Burkholderiaceae_D > Rugamonas. The sequence continues at coordinate 20,306 of DKJA01000035.1, read as the reverse complement.
GGTTTGCGCAAAGGCTGGAGGAATCAGAAAGAGGCAGGACAGCAGGACGGCCTGCTGGATGTTCAGTGATACGGCTTGGCGTGGAATCATCGGTTCGCGGTAGGCTGGGCAAAACCCTATCCTACGCTGTTACCGGCTCCGCTGGGAAGGCAAGCGGATTAGGGCATTCTTAAGCCTGGTCGCCCGGCAGCGGCACGTGGCAGGCATCGACGACCTGCAGCTTGTTATCGAGGGCGAACTGCTTGACGAAGTGATAGGCCATCGGCTCGATGTCGCGCAGGCTTTCGCTGACGACGACGGCCTTGACGCCATTGATCATCGTCGGCCGCACGAGCGGCGAGTACTGCAGGTGGGCGTTGCGGCCGCCGGTGCCCGCGGGCCGGAAGCACGACATCACACCGCACAGGCGATCGGCCCAGTCGCTGGGGCGGAACTGCCTGCCTTCGGTGGTAAGCCCAAGAATGAAGAACTCGCTGGACATAGATAGATTCGCGGCTGGCTGATACTGAACGTGGAAGAAGCGCAGGTATTATATCTTATAGAAGACCTGAGCGACTGAGTACCCGACTGGGCTGTAGAGGAATGGCAGGTTTGGCATGCCCGTCCGCGCGGCATTTTATGCCGGCTGGCGGTTCGCTGGCGCAGGGTTGGCGCCCGCTCCCGGCTCCCTCCCCGCTCACCCCAGCGCCATGGCGCCCGACATCAACAGCAGCAGCAGCATCCACAGCAGCAGCGCGCGCCAGACCAGGCCCACGGTGCTTTGCAGCGCGCGGATCGACGGTTCGTCGCCCGGCAGGCTTTCCACTTCCACGTCGCTGATGTCCACCGTGGCCGCATCGGCCGGCACGACCTTGGCGGCGTTTTCCTGCGGCGTGCCGAGACGCACGCCCATCGCGCCGCCGCCGGCGGCCAGGATGATGCCGATCGCCTCGTCGCGCCAGCGGTGGGCGAAATTGCGCCACGCGTAGATCGCATCCTCGAAGTTACCGACGATGGCAAACGCCACGGCCGTCAGGCGGGCGGGAATCCAGTCGATCCAGTAGAACGCGCGGGCGGCGAACTGGCCGAACGCTTCATGCCGCATGTGATCAGGCTCGTTCCACGCGCGTGCCAGGTATTCGGACACGCGGTACATCACCGCGGCGGCCGGGCCGAGCGGCAGCAGGAACCAGAAAAACACGCCGAACACGTTGCGATGCGTGGTGATCAGGGCTTTTTCGACGGCGATGCGGGCGATTTCATTGGTATCCAGGCCGATCGTGTCCTGCTTCGTCCATTCCGCCAGCAGCGCGCGGGCCGCCGCCTCGTCGCCCGCGTTCAGGGCCAGCTGGATCGACGTGAAGTAATGGCTGTAATGGCGGAAACCCAGCGTCAGGTAGACGATCAGCACGTTCCACGCAAAGGCCGCCAGCACCAGGTTATAGCGGAGCAGTACCCAGTAGATCAGCGCCGTCGGCACCATCAGCGCGCCCATCATCAGGAACCAGCCCATGCGGCCGTGGCTGGCCTGGCCGGCGTTGAACCACGTTTCCATGCGCACCGCGAACAGCTTGATATTGGCGTAGATCGGATTATCCGCGCGCAGCGGCTTCATCTGTTCGAGCAGCAGCGCGCAGAGAATGGAGAGAAAAGTCATCTAAATCCTTTGGAGGGCAATACGGATAGCAACACTACAATGGTCGCTACGATAGCCTAAGCGCGCAAGAAATGAAACAGGTTGCGCAGCATGCCGGCCGTGGCGCCCCAGATGAAATGGCCCTCGAACGGCATCGTGTAGAAGCCCCGCCGGCCGCTCGGCAAGGCCGCGGAGCGGTGCTGGTGATTGGCGCCGTCCATCAGGAAGGCCAGCGGCACTTCGAAGATTTCCGCCACCTCGAACGGATCCGCCTTCAGCTCGAACGGCGGCTGCACCAGCGCGACCACCGGCGTGACGGCATAGCCGGTGCCCGTGTAGTACACCGGCAGCGTGCCCAGCACGTCGATGTGGCGGCGGTGCAGGCCCGTCTCCTCCTCCGTTTCGCGCAGCGCCGTGTCGGTGGCGTCGGCATCGTAATGTTCCGCGCGGCCGCCGGGAAAGGCCACCTGCCCCGCATGATCGTTCAGGTGGGCGGTGCGCTGCGTCAGCAGCACCGTCAGGCCTTGCGGACGCAGCACCAGTGCGATCAGCACCGAGGCGGCCGTCGGCGCCGGCTTCAATACGGGCCAGTCGTCGGACTCCGGCGACCACTCGGGCGGCGCAGCGAAGCGCGCGCGCAGCCAGGCCGGTTCGAAGCGCTCGCCCGGCACGGGGGCTTCGCCGGCGATGGCGTCGATGGGGAGCTGGGTCGGATCGAAGAGCGGCTTGGCCAAGGTGGACTCCTGGGATGAATACGTTTATCTATGGGCGGTGCGGGAATGCTCAAGCCCCGGCCCGGCCGAAAAAAAAGGGTGCCACGAGGGCACCCTTTTTCTCCAGCGGCCACGCAGGCGCGGCCAGCGGGCGGATTACTCCCCTTTGGCCGCAGCAACGCGACGTTGTGGCAGTTTTTCCTTGATACGTGCGGATTTGCCCGAACGCTCGCGCAGGTAGTACAGCTTGGCGCGACGGACGTCACCGCGACGTTTCACTTCGATCGAAGCGATCAGCGGGGAGTACAGCTGGAAGGTACGCTCGACGCCTTCGCCGGACGAGATTTTACGAACGATGAAGTTCGAGTTCAGGCCACGGTTACGACGGGAGATCACGACGCCTTCGTAAGCCTGGGCGCGCTTGCGCGTACCTTCGACCACGTTGACGCTGACGATCACGGTATCGCCTGGGGCAAAATCAGGGATGTTCTTGCCCAGGCGTGCGATTTCTTCCTGCTCGAGTTGCTGAATCAGATTCATTTTATGACTCCAATAACCATCTTGCCGGCGCTCGTGGAAACTTGCGCTCCGTACTCTGCCCGGTAGAGGATGGGGTTAAATACGCGGACACACAGTGAAACTGCGCATCCGCACGGGTACTGCATTTGCTGCGACTACGCGGCAGGTTTTTTGAAACCTGCCAAAAATTTTTCGTCCTGCTTGCCCAGCAGGCCAGCCTCGCGGGCCTTCTGCAGCAGGTCGGGACGCTTGTTCGCGGTCGCCTCGAGCATCCGCTCGCGGCGCCACTTGTTGATCTCGGCGTGATTTCCGCCCATCAGCACGGGCGGCACGCCCACGCCTTCGTACACTTCCGGCCGCGTGTAGTGCGGCGAATCCAGCAGGCCGTTGACGAAGCTGTCCTCGACGGCCGACGCCTCGGTGTTCAGCACGCCGGGCAGCAGCCGCACGACGGCATCCATCAGCGCCATGGCCGGCAGTTCGCCGCCGGACAGCACGAAATCGCCGAGGCTGATTTCCTCGTCCACGCAGCGGTCCAGCAGGCGCTGGTCCACAGCTTCGTAGCGGCCGCACAGGATCACCAGACCCGGCTCGGCTTTCAGCTGCAGCACTTTTTCATGCGTCAGCTGCCTGCCCTGCGGCGACATGAACACGACGCGCGGCGCCGGCAGGCCGGCCACCACCTGCCGCTGTTTCGCGGCGGCGATCGTCGCCTCCAGCGGTTTCGCCAGCATCACCATGCCGGGGCCGCCGCCATACGGGCGATCGTCCACGGTACGGTGGTTATCCGTCGTGAAATCGCGCGGATTCCACAGGTTCAGGCCCCACCTGCCCTGCTCGTGAGCACGGCGCGTGACGCCGGACTGCGTCAGCGCGGCGAACATCTCGGGAAACAGGGTAACGACGTCGAACTGCATGACTGAACCGGTCAGTAATCCAGGCCCCAGTCCACGACGATCTTCCGCGCGGCCTTGTCCACCTTGATCACATACTGCTCCACGAAGGGAATCAGCCGTTCTTGGCCCGCTTCCTCGCCGACGGCATCGGCCATCACGCGCAGGATCGATTGCGGCCCGTTGCTCATCATGTCGTGCACCACGCCCAGGCGTTCGCCCTGCAGGTTGTCGACTTCCAGCCCGATCAGGTCGGACCAGTAGAATTCGTTTTCATCCTTGATTTCAGGAAACTGGCTGCGGGGAATGAAGACCCCGGCGCCTTTCAGCGCTTCCGCCATGTCCCGGTCGGTAACGCCGACCAGCCCGGCAACCACGTCGCCGGAATGCATCTTGGCCCGCTTGACTTCGACGTCATGCAGGCCAGGCTTGTCCAGCCACCAGGTGGCCGAGTGCAGCAAGGCATCGGCATCGGCGGAGAACGGACGGATCCTGACCCCTCCTGCCACACCGTAGGCGCCGGCGATGAAACCCACCTGCGCCAGATCCCCGGGGATTTCCACCCCGGATGCTGTCTTGCTGCTCAAATCGGACTTAAGCCGATTTCTGCGAAGCGACCAGACGGGCAACTGCCGGCGACAGCTGGGCGCCAACGCCTTCCCAGTAAGCCAGACGGTCAGCGGCGACGCGGAAGGTGACTTCCTGGCCGGATGCCATCGGGTTGTAGAAACCGATACGCTCAACGAAACGGCCATCGCGACGATTGCGGGAATCGGTTGCAACGATGTTGTAGAAAGGGCGCTTCTTGGCACCACCACGAGCTAAACGAATAACGACCATAATATTTCCAAAAAGTGTGCTGAGACGGAAAAAAGCCGCAAATTATAGCGTGCTTCTGCCGTGGCCAGCAAGAATTAATGACGAAGTGAGTGTCGGGGTAATCCATGATTATCGCTCACTTAAGCCCCGGCGGCAATCGCTAATTCATGCCGCAGACCGCCACAAGGGGCGGATTATCGCTGATACTGCGCGTTGTCCGAAAACTATTTCAGGTGATTACGTTGCAGACGTCGCATAAAAACAAGACCATCGCCACCCTGCTCGCCGCCCTGCTGGGCGCGGCCGGCATCCACCGCTTTTATCTGCGCGGCGTGGCCGACCGCTGGGGCTGGCTGCATCTGGCATCGCTGCCGGCCTGCGGCATCGCGATGGCGGCCACGCCGGGCGCCAATCCGTATTTCTGGTACCTGCCGCTGACGCTGTCGCTGCTGGCCGCCTTCATCGAGGCCCTCGTGCTGGGCCTGATACCGGACGACAAATGGGATGCGCAGTACAACGCCGCCTCGGGCCGCCGCTCGGCTTCGCGCTGGCCGCTGGCCGTGGTGCTGGTGGCCACGCTGATGGTGGGCGCCGGCACGCTGATTGCCGCGCTGGCGCGGATGTCGGACCTGCTTTATACGGGCGGCGCCTATGGCTGATGGGTTGTGAATTTCTGACTTACAACACATTACAATTTCGCCAGCCGTGCGGGGCATGGCCGGTTTTATACTGCGGCCATCAATCATTCATCCGGAGAACAATAAAATGAAGACTCGCGCAACCCTGATCGCCCTCGCCCTCTCTTCCACGATGATGGCCGGCGCACACGCCGATCCGAAACACCGTACCTGCAACGATTGCGGCAAGGTACAAAGCGTTCGCGTCGTCCAGCAGGATGGCAAGGGCGGCGCCGGCGGCGTCGTGCTGGGCGGCGTGGCCGGCGGCCTACTGGGCAACCAGGTCGGCAGCGGCGGCGGCCGCACGCTGGCCACTGTGGCCGGCGCCGTCGGCGGCGCTTATGCCGGCAAGCACATCGAAGGCAAGATGAACAAGGTGCAGGTGTGGAAGGTCAACGTCCGCTTTGAAAACGGCCGCACCGGCACCTACAACTTCGAGCACGACCCGCACATGAGCCGCGGCGACAGTGTCCGCAAGCAGGGCGGCTCGATCCGCCGGAGCTGATCTCTACAGCCGGGTTCGTGTCCACCGTGGTGTCAGACACCGAAGTGGACACGGGCTGATCCATACAACTGCCGAGCTCGTGTCCATTTTTGGGGTTGACCCCAAGGTTGGACACGGGCTCGGCAGTTGTGAGTTGAGGCGCCGCAATGGCGCCAGAGCGTTGCCTTCCTATACTGGCCTTCCGACATTTCCTGGAGCCACATGAAATTCCCAAAACTGATCTGTTCGATGCTGCTGCTGGCGTGCGCCGCGGCCACGCAGGCGGCGCCGCAGGCGAAGAAGACAAAGGCGGTCTGCAACGACTGCGGCAAGGTCACCGCCGTCAAGGTGATCGAGCGGGATGGCGAAGGCAGTGCCGCCGGCATGATCGTCGGCGGCGTGACGGGCGCCGCGCTCGGCAGCCAGATCGGCAGCGGCAGCGGGCGGACGGTGGCCACGGTGGCCGGCGCCGCCGGCGGCGCCTATGCCGGCAAGAAGGTTGAAGGGAAGATGAACAAGGTGCGCGAGTGGCACGTCACGGTGCGTTTCAACGACGGCCAGACCGATACCGTGCTGTTCAAGGAAGACCCGTCGATGACCAGCGGCGACAAGGTCAAGCGCCGCGACGGCACGCTGATCCACGCGCTGTAACGGCGCGCACCGGGATCACGCAGGCAGCAGCACGCGCTGTGTCATCCCGATCCGTGGCGCGCCCCCTTCGGGCAGGCGGAACACGCTGACGAGTCCCGCCAGTTCCGCCGCCTGGTCCTGCAGCGATGCCGCCGCGGCGGCCGCCTCCTCCACCAGCGCAGCGTTCTGCTGCGTGACATTGTCCATCTCGATCACCGCCTGATTCACCTGCGCGATGCCGGCCTCCTGCTCCTGCGTGGCGGTGCTGATCTCGCCGACGATCGCCGTCACGCGCTCGACGCTGGCCACCACCTCGCCCATCGTCGCGCCGGCGCGGCCGACCAGCAGGCTGCCCTGCTCCACCTGGCCGACGGAATCCGTGATCAGCGCCTTCACTTCCTGCGCGGCGCTGGCCGAGCGCTGCGCCAGGTGACGTACTTCCGACGCCACCACCGCGAAACCGCGGCCCTGCTCGCCGGCCCTCGCCGCTTCCACCGCGGCATTCAGGGCCAGGATATTGGTCTGGAACGCGATGCCGTCGATGACGCTGATGATGTCCACGATCTTGCGGGACGAAGCGTCGATCGCTTCCATCGTGCGCACCACCTCGCCGACCGCGGCACCGCCCCGCGCCGCCACGTCGCGCGCCGCCCGGGCCATGTCTGCAGCCTGCCGCGCACTGCCGGCGTTATTGCTGACGGCGGCGGCCAGCTGCTCCATCGACGATGCCGTTTCCTCCAGCGCGCCGGCCTGCTGTTCGGTGCGCGACGACAGGTCCAGGTTGCCCGTGGCGATTTCAGTGGATGCGGCGGCCATGGTTTCGGTACCGCCCCGCACCTGCGCGACGATGCCGCCGAGGCTGTCGCTCATCGCCCGCAGCGCCTCCAGCAGCTGGCCCGTTTCATCCGTCGAACGCACGTCGATGCGGGTGCGCAGGTCGCCGCCGGCCACGGTGCGGGCAATCGCGACCGCCTCGGCCAGCGGCTTCGTGATCGAGCGCGACGTGATGCGGGCAATCACGAAACCGGCCAGCAGCGCCAGCGCCGTCAGTGCATACACGGTGTTGCGCGCCGACGCATAGGCCTGTTCGCCGGCCACCTTGTCGTCATCGTTGATCTTTTCTTCCAGCGCCACCAGTTCGGCCAGCGTGGCCACCCACTGGAACTGCAGTGGCCGGACGTCGTCGAGCAGCGCGCGGATCGCCGCCTCCTGCTGGTGCTGCAGGCCGAAGCCCACTGCCTTGTCGATCAGCGGCTGGATGTCGCGTGCCAGCGTCTGCACCTTTTCCAGTAGCGCCTTCTGGTCGGCGCGGGCGCCGTCGGCGGCAAACAGCTCGCCCAGCTTGCGCTCGTTGTCGGCATAGCGGGCGGCATCCTTGTCGATCCGCTTCACTTCGGCCTGCAGCTCTTCGGGACTCGTCAACAGGGCGATGTTACGCAGCGCGATCATGCGGTCCGCCACGTCCATCCGCATTTCGGAAGCGAGGTGGATGCCGGTGTTGTTGACTTCCGTGACGTGCTCCAGCCCCGTCTGCAGCCTGGCCATATTGTGCAGGCCCAGCAGGGCGATACCCAGCAACAGGGCCAGCAGCGCGGCGAAGCCGGCAAACAGGCGCGTGCCGATCTTGAGATTGTGAATTTTCATGGGATCCGTGCCCGCGCGACGGCTCGTGGCCTGGCGCGAAATTTGATGAATTTGGTGGTTATGACGAATATCCATGACATACTGCATCTTATATTTCCTTTGGTCAATCAAATCCACGCGAATTCATCATTTATTCACAGTTTATGTGCGGCAACTAACCGCCAGGATAGTGTTAATTATTTGCAATATAACGTTTAATCGGCACGAAAAAAAACCGCCGGGCAAAACCGGCGGTTTTCAATGCGTCAGCGACAGGTCAGAACTGGTCTTCCTCCAGCCCCAGCACGCCCGCGGCACCCTCGACGATCGACACTTTCAACGCAGCGGACTGCGCCAGAATGTGGTCCGCAAAGAAACGCGCGGTCACGATCTTGGCCTTGTAGAACGCGGCATCGCCCTCGCCTTCGGCCAGCCGCTGCTGCGCCACCAGCGCCGCGCGGCCCATCTGCCAGCCGCCCAGCACGATGCCGGCCAGCTTCAGGTAAGGCACGCTGCCGGCGAAGACCGCCTTCACGTCGGTCTTCACGTTCGCCAGCACGAAGGCCACCACCGCTTCCAGATCGGCCGCGCCCTGTTCGAGGCGCGTACGGATGGCGGCAAAGTCGGCCCCTTCCAGCTCGCCCAGTTGGGTGGCCGTGGCGCGCACCTGCGCGATCAGGTGTTGCGCGACCTTGCCGCCGTCGCGTACCGTCTTGCGGCCCACCAGGTCGTTCGCCTGGATGGCCGTGGTGCCTTCGTAGATCGTCAGGATCTTCGCATCGCGGTAGTGCTGCGCGGCGCCCGTCTCCTCGATGAAGCCCATGCCGCCGTGCACCTGCACGCCGTCGCGGGCCACGTTCTCACTCATCTCGGTGGACCAGCCCTTGATCACGGGGACCAGGTATTCGTACAGCGCCAGCGACGACGCGCGCGTTTCGGCATCTTCATGGTAGTGAGCGACATCGCTGATGCCCGCGCCCACGTAGGCCAGCGCGCGCGCCGCCTCGGTCTGCGCGCGCATCGACATCAGCATGCGGCGCACGTCGGGGTGATGGATGATCGACACCGGTGCGCTGGAACCGGCCACGTCGCGCGATTGCACGCGGTCCTTGGCGAAGGCCACGGCCTGCTGGTAAGCGTGTTCGGCCAGGCCGATGCCCTGCAGGCCAACGCCGAAGCGGGCCGCGTTCATCATGATGAACATGTATTCGAGGCCGCGGTTTTCCTCGCCCACCAGCGTGCCGATGGCGCCGCCATGGTCGCCGAACTGCAGCACCGCGGTCGGGCTGGCCTTGATGCCCAGCTTGTGCTCGATCGACACGCAGTGCACGTCGTTGCGCTCGCCCAGCGTGCCGTCGGCATTGACCATGAACTTCGGCACGATGAACAGCGAGATGCCTTTCACGCCCGGCGGCGCATCCGGCGTGCGGGCCAGCACGAGGTGGACGATATTGTCCGTCATGTCGTGCTCGCCGTAGGTGATGAAGATCTTCGTGCCGGAGATTTTATAGGTGCCGTCGCCCTGCGGCACGGCGCGCGTGCGCACGGCGGCCAAGTCGGAGCCGGCCTGCGGTTCCGTCAGGTTCATCGTGCCGGTCCACTTGCCCGTCACCAGCGCTTCCAGGTACAGCGCCTTCTGCGCATCGCTGCCGGCCGTCATCAGCGCTTCGATGGCGCCGTCGGACAGCAACGCCACCAGCGCGAACGAGATGTTGGCGCCGTGCAGCATCTCCACGCATGGCGTGCCGATCAGCTTCGGCAGGCCCTGGCCGCCGAACTCCTGCGGATGCTGCAGGCCCTGCCAGCCCGCATCGGCGAACTGGCGGAACGCTTCCTTGAAACCCTTCGATGTCGTCACCTGGCCGTCGTGCCAGTAGCTGGGCTCCTTGTCGGCGGCGTGGTTCAGCGGCGCGATGACGCCACTGACGAATTTCGCGTTCTCTTCCAGCACCGCTTCGGCCGTATCGCGGGTGGCGTCTTCGCAGCCGGGCAGCGCGCCGACGGCTTCCAGGTTGGCCAGTTCGGTCAGCGCGAACAGCATGTCCTTCAGGGGGGCTTTATAACTCAATGCGGTCATTGTCTTCTCCAAGAAAAAAGCCACGGTGACCGGGCGTCGGGGGCCTGGCCAGCGTGGCTTGTTTTGTGTCCTCTTGCCTTGTCAGGCGATCAGCCCAGTTCTTTGACCAGTTCCGGCACGATGTCGAACAGGTCGCCCACGATGCCGTAATCGGCCACCGAGAAGATCGGCGCTTCCGGGTCCTTGTTGATGGCAACGATCGTCTTCGAATCCTTCATGCCGGCCAGATGCTGGATCGCGCCGGAAATACCGACGGCGATGTACAGCGTCGGCGCGACGATCTTGCCGGTCTGGCCCACCTGCCAGTCGTTCGGCACGAAGCCGGCATCGACGGCAGCGCGCGAGGCGCCCATGGCGGCATTCAGCTTGTCGGCCAGCGGTTCGAGCACCTTGAAGTTGTCGGCCGAACCGATGCCGCGGCCGCCCGACACGATGATCTTCGCGGCGGTCAGTTCCGGGCGGTCCGACTTGGCCACTTCGCGGCCCACGAACGACGATTTGCCGGAATCGGCAACGGCGGTCAGGTTTTCCGTGGCAGCGGAGCCGCCGGTGGATGCGGCGGAATCGAAACCGGTAGTGCGGACGGTGATCACTTTGACCTTGTCCGACGACTGCACGGTGGCGATCGCGTTGCCGGCGTAGATCGGACGCTCGAACGTGTCCGGTGCATCGACCTTGGTGATTTCGGAGATCTGCGCGACGTCCAGCTTGGCGGCCACGCGCGGCAGGATGTTCTTGCCGTAGGCGGTGGCCGGCGCCAGGATGTGCGTGTAGTTGCCGGCGATGGCGAGGATCTGCTCGGCCACGTTTTCGGCCAGGCCGTCGGCGAAGTGCGGCGCGTCGGCGACCAGCACCTTGGTGACGCCGGCGATCTGCGCGGCGGCCTGCGCGGCGGCGCCAGCGTTCGAGCCGGCGACGAGCACGTGGACTTCGCCGCCGCATTGCGCGGCTGCCGTGACGGTGTGGTGGGTGCTGCCTTTCAGGCTGGCGTTGTCGTGTTCTGCGATGACGAGTGCGACCATGATGTTTTTCCTGGATTCTGTATTAGATGACTTTGGCTTCGGTGCGCAGCTTCTGCACCAGCGTCGCGACGTCCGGCACCTTGATGCCGGCGGAGCGCTTGGCCGGCTCGGCGACCTTCAGCGTCTTCAGGCGCGGCGTCACGTCGACACCCAGGTCTTCCGGCTTGACGATGTCCAGCGGCTTTTTCTTGGCCTTCATGATGTTCGGCAGCGTCACGTAGCGCGGCTCGTTCAGGCGCAGGTCGGTGGTGATGATTGCCGGCAGCGTCAGGGCGACGGTTTCCAGGCCGCCATCGACTTCGCGGGTGACGGTGACTTTACCGTCTTCCAGCACCACTTTCGATGCGAACGTCGCCTGCGGCCAGCCCAGCAGCGCCGCCAGCATCTGGCCCGTCTGGTTGGAGTCGTCGTCGATCGCCTGCTTGCCCAGGATGATCAGCTGCGGCTGTTCCTTGTCGGCCACGGCCTTGAGCAGCTTGGCCACGCCCAGCGGCTCCAGCTCGGTCGTCGTTTCGATCAGGATGCCGCGGTCGGCACCGATCGCCATGCCCGTGCGCAGCGTTTCCTGTGCCTGCGTCACGCCGGCCGACACGGCCACCACTTCGGTCACCTTGCCCGATTCCTTCAGGCGGGTCGCTTCTTCCAGCGCGATTTCGTCGAACGGATTCATCGACATTTTGACGTTGGCGATATCGACGCCAGTGCCGTCGGACTTCACGCGCACCTTGACGTTGTAGTCGACCACGCGTTTGACAGGTACCAGGACTTTCATGGGATGCCTTTGGGAAAAGTGTAGTGAAATGTGGGCTAGATTATAAGAGAATTTCTAGCGCGGCACAGAATTAAAGCACGATCGTACGATTTCCAGCTAGACGGCGGCCTCTAAAAAACAAAAGACAGTGCCGTTGCCGGAAACTGTCTTTTGTCTGTCCACCGTTTGCGGCAGCGCGAAAAGCGCGCTCGCCGCCACGTGGTTTACTTGCGTTGCATCAAAAAAGTGAATTCAGCGCCCTGCTGGATATGCGACAGCAGCGGGTTGCCGGTCTGCTTGGCGAACGCCTGGAAGTCGCGCACGGAACCGGGATCGGTTGCCATGATGCGCAGGATCTGACCACTCTCCAGCTCGGCCAACGCCTTTTTCGCCTTCAGGATCGGCAGCGGGCAGTTCAGGCCCCGTGCATCGAGTTCCTTGTGAAATTCCATGGTTACGGTTTCGAGTAAAGTTTCGCTCATCAAATTCTCACCAATTATTGTGCTGAGTTGCGCCAGTCTACTCCAAAATACCGGGCGTGACGCACTGCACCAAAAGAGATCATACCTCGTTGCATTTTTGCAACGTGAAGTTCATGTAAGTTAACACAAGCCACGTTTTTTCCGCGTCCCGGACGCGAAGGCGCAAGTGTACGCCCAAGTGCCTTATAAAAACAATGCTTCAATGCAGTGCAGCAGGCGCACCGGGGTGGGGACTGTCCCTGCAGGGGCGGTACGGCGATCCGGCTGTTTCCGGGGTTGACGTTTGTACGCACGCCCGCAAAGTCAAGAACAACCCCGGGGACAGGCCCGTTCCGGGACAGTCCCCAGCGCCGCGCCACAAAAAAAGCGGCCGAAGCCGCTTTTTTGTTTGAGCCGCGAAATGCTTACAGGCGCTGCTCGACCCAGCCAGCCACGCCAGCCAGCGCATCAGGCAATGCAGCCGGATTCGTGCCGCCGGCCTGTGCCATGTCGGGACGGCCGCCGCCCTTGCCGCCCACCTGCTGGGCGACGAAGTTGACCAGCTCGCCGGCCTTCACTTTCGTCAGCGAATCGGCGGTGACGCCGGCGATCAGCGTGACCTTGCCGTCGTTGACGCTGGCCAGCACGATGGCGGCCGTCTTCAGCTTGTCCTTCAGCTTGTCCATCGTCTCGCGCAGCGCGTTGACATCGGCGCCTTCCATCGTGGCCGCCAGCACCTTGATGCCCTTGACGTCGACCGCTTGCGTCGCCAGCTCGTCGCCCTGGCCCGAAGCCAGCTTCGACTTCAGCGCGTTGAGCTCTTTTTCCAGCGATTTCACCTGGTCCTGCACCTGGCCGATGCGGGACGTGATTTCTTCCGGCGTGGCTTTCAGCGCGGCGGCCGCTTCGTTCAGGCGGCGCGTCATCGACTGCACCAGCGCCAGCGCGCCCTCGCCCGTCACGGCTTCCACGCGGCGGATGCCCGCGGCGACGCCGCCTTCGGAAACGATCTTGAACAGGCCGATATCGCCCGTGCGGGTCACGTGGACGCCGCCGCACAGCTCTTTCGACGAGCCGATGTCCAGCACGCGCACTTCGTCGCCGTATTTCTCGCCGAACAGCGCCATCGCGCCATGCTTGACGGCATCGTCGAACGACATGTGCTGCGCCTTCACCGGGTGGTTTTCCAGGATCTCGGCATTGACGATCGCCTCGACTTGCGCGATCTGCTCGGCCGTCATCGGCGCGTTATGGCTGAAGTCGAAACGGGTCTTGTCCGGATCCACCAGCGAGCCCTTCTGTGCCACATGGCCGCCCAGCACTTCGCGCAGCGCCTTGTGCATCAGGTGGGTGGCCGAGTGATTGCGGATCGTGCGGCCGCGCTTGGCGGTATCCACCTGGGCGGACACCTTGTCGCCCACCTTCAGCGAGCCCGATTCCAGCACGCCGTGCTGGCCGAACACGTCCGCCTGGATCTTCAGCGTGTCTTCCACGGCGAATTTCGCGGCGGCGCTCTGGATGACGCCCTGGTCGCCCACCTGGCCGCCGGATTCGGCGTAGAACGGCGTGGTGTCCAGCACGACGATGCCGGCCTCGCCCGCCTTCAGTTCCTGCACCGGCGCGCCGTTCGCGTACAGCGCGATCACGGCCGAGTCGAAGGCCAGCTGCTCGTAGCCGACGAAGCTCGTCTTGGCGCCGCTGTATTCCACGTTGGCGGTCATCTTGAACTTGCCGGCCGCGCGGGCCGTCTTCTTCTGGTTTTCCATCGCGACGGCAAAGCCCGCTTCGTCCAGCGTGATGCCCCGCTCGCGGCAGATGTCGGCCGTCAGGTCCAGCGGGAAGCCGTAGGTATCGTACAGCGTGAAGGCGGTGGCGCCATCCAGCTTCTGCGGATCCTTGGCCAGCTGCGCCTCGAGGATCTTCATGCCGTTTTCCAGCGTTTCGCCGAAGCGCTCTTCTTCCGTTTTCAGCACCTGCTGCACGTAGGCCAGCTTCTCGGCCAGCTCCGGATAGGCGGCGCCCATCTCGATGTTCAGGTCGACGGCCAGCTTGTAGAAGAACGGCTTCGTCTGGCCCAGCTTGTGGCCGTGGCGCAGCGCGCGGCGGATGATGCGGCGCAGCACGTAACCGTGGCCTTCCGAGCTCGGGATGATGCCGTCGACGATCAGGAACGAGGCGGCGCGGATGTGGTCGGCGATGACGCGCAGCGACTTGCTTTCCAGGTCCGTCGTATTCGTTTCGCGCGCGGCGGCCTTGATCAGGTTCTGGAACAGGTCGATTTCATAGTTGCTGTGCACGTGCTGCAGCACGGCGGCCAGGCGCTCCATGCCCATGCCCGTGTCCACGCATGGCTTCGGCAACTTGTTCATGTTGCCCTGCTCGTCGCGGTTGAACTGCATGAACACCAGGTTCCAGATTTCAATGAAGCGGTCGCCGTCTTCCTCGGCCGAGCCCGGCGGGCCGCCCCAGATGTCGGCGCCGTGGTCGTAGAAGATCTCGGTGCAAGGACCGCATGGGCCCACGTCGGCCATCTGCCAGAAGTTGTCCGACGCATAGCGGGAACCCTTGTTGTCGCCGATGCGGATGATGCGCTCTTTCGGCACACCGATTTCGTTGGCCCAGATGTCGTAGGCTTCGTCGTCCTCGATGTAGACGGTGACGGTCAGCTTTTCGGCCGGCAGCTGGTAGACCTTGGTCAGCAGTTCCCAGGCGTACTGGATGGCATCGCGCTTGAAATAGTCGCCGAAGCTGAAGTTGCCCAGCATCTCGAAGAACGTGTGGTGGCGCGCCGTGTAGCCGACGTTTTCCAGGTCGTTGTGCTTGCCGCCAGCGCGCACGCAGCGCTGCACGGACGTGGCGCGGGAATACGGCCGGCTGTCCAGGCCCAGGAACACGTCCTTGAACTGCACCATGCCGGAATTCGTCAGCAGCATGGTCGGGTCGTTGCCCGGCACCAGCGGGCTGGAACGGACGATCGTGTGGCCCTTCGATTCGAAGAATTTGAGGAACTTCTCGCGGATTTCAGATGATTTCATGTGGATTGGCTAGGTTCAGACTGAATGCCGGAGGCGCACACGCCCTGGCTGAATTTGGCAAAACGACGATTATACGTTATGGGAATGGGGAAAAGTCGGCGGCCAGCAGGTCGATCCGGTCCGTACAGATGGCGTCGACGCCCCAGGAAAGCAAGGTGCGCACGCGCTCGGAATCGTTGACCGTATAGCAGAACAGGCCGAAACCGGCCGCCTTGACGGCCTGCGCCAGCGCCGGCGTCAGCAACTTGTGATCGACGTGGACGGACAGCACGCCCAGTTCGCGGGCCTGTTGCTCCCAGTCGTCCGGCAATCCTTCGAAGGCGATCGCGCGTGGCAGTTCGGGGGCGGCGGACCGGGCGGCCCGCAGCGCTTCGGCACTGAACGATGACAATAATGGCAACCTGGCCGCATCGCTCTCGTCGGCAAACAGCGTGCGCACCGTCTCGGCGACCCAGCGGCCGGTGGCCGTGTCGTGGCCCGGTGCCGGCTTGATCTCGACGTTCATCCACGTGCCGTGGGCCTTGCACCACTCGGCGAACGCCACGAACAGCGGCACCGGCTCGCCGGCGAAATCGGCCGAGAACCAGCTGCCGGCATCGAGCTTCGCAAGATCGGCGACATCCGTTCCCGCGATGGTGCCGGTGCCCGGCACCGTGCGGCCGAAATCCGGATCGTGCATGACGACGCCGATGCCGTCGCGGGACAGCATCACGTCGAATTCCACGGCCCGGTAGCCGTGGCGCAGCCCCGCTTCGAGGGCGGCAAGGGTATTTTCCGGGGCGGTACTGCCGCCGCCGCGGTGCGCAATCATGGTTGGATAGGGCCACATGAGCGAAACCTTAGCACGGGCCGATGCGCTAAGCTATGGCCTCCCGAATAAGAAAGAAGAGACGATGGCAACAACGAACAAGGGCGCGCTGGGCCACATCCGCGTGCTGGACCTGTCGCGCGTGCTGGCCGGCCCGTGGTGCTCGCAGAACCTGGCCGACCTGGGCGCCGACGTGATCAAGATCGAGCGGCCCGGCAGCGGCGACGACACGCGCGCCTGGGGCCCGCCCTATGCGAAAGATGCCGAAGGGCGCGATACCCGCGAAGCGGCTTACTATCTGGCGGCGAACCGCAACAAGCGCTCCGTCACGGTGGACATCTCGACGCAGGAAGGCCAGGCGCTGATTCGCGAGCTGGTGCTGCGCTCCGATGTCGTGCTGGAGAACTACAAGGTCGGCCAGCTGAAGCGCTATGGCCTCGATTACGCGTCGCTGCGGGAAATCAAGCCGGACATCGTCTACTGCTCCGTCACCGGTTTCGGCCAGGATGGCCCGTATGCGCACCGCGCCGGCTACGACTTCCTGATCCAGGGCATGGGCGGGCTGATGTCGGTCACCGGCGAGCGCGACGATTTGCCGGGCGGCGGTCCGCAAAAGGCCGGCGTGGCGCTGACCGACCTGATGACGGGCATGTACGCGACGATCGCCATCCTGGCCGCCCTCACCCACCGCGACCGCACCGGAGAGGGCCAGTACATCGACATGGCGCTGCTGGACGTGCAGGTGGCCATGCTGGCGAATATGGGCAGCAATTACCTGAGCAGCGGCAAGACACCCAAGCGTTGGGGCAACGCCCACCCGAACATCGTGCCCTACCAGACGTTTGCCTGCGCCGACGGCCACCTCATCGTCGCCACCGGCAACGATGGCCAGTACGTCAAATTCGTCGAGGCGGGCGGCCGGCCGGAACTGGCGGCCGATCCCCGCTTCACGACCAATCCGCTGCGCGTGCAGAACCGCGACGTGCTGGTGCCGCTGCTGGCCGCCATGGTCCTCACCAGAACGCGCGACGAATGGATCGCGCAACTGGAAGCGGTGGGCGTGCCGTGCGGCCCGATCAACGGGCTGGACGACGTGTTCCGCAACGAGCAGGTGCAGGCGCGGGGCATCGTCGTCGACGTGCCCCACCCGACGGCCGGCAGCACGAAGCTGGTGCGCAGCCCGATGCGGCTGTCCGAAACGCCGGCCGACGTGCGCACCGCGCCGCCGACCTTGGGCCAGCATACGGACGACGTGCTGCAAGGCCTGCTGGGACGCAGCGCGGACGAGGTGGCGGCGTTGCGCGACAAGGGCATCTTGTAGGGCAAAAAGCTGGCTGCCCCGGCCTCGCTGGTGGACCGGGGCAAGCCAGAAGAGCGTCAGCGGCGCCGCCAGGGTTTCGGCGCAGCCGGGCCCAGGAGGTAATCTAGTGCAGGCGCTGCTTGAAGTCGAACAGCTCGTTGTGCATGCGGTTCACCGCGGATTTCATCTGGCCCGACAGCTGCAGCCCGCTGGTGCACACGCGGCGCGCGCGGGAGCCCAGCAGTTCCATGTCGTCGATCAGCTTGACGATGCGCAGCGGGTCGCGCAGCGCGAGGATCTCGGAGATGCGGTCGGACTGGCGGTCCAGCTTCTGGATGTAGTCGCGCAGCTCGCCGGGCAGGTTGCGCTCGGCCGACAGCGCCTGCGCCGCCTGGCCGACGGCCAGCTGGATGCTGCTGAGGCGGCTGCGGATTTCTTGCTCTCCCAACATGGCATCCTCCCTGTTTTGGCACGCGATGATGCTTGGAGGGAGGTGCGGCCGGAAGGTTTCCTGAGCCTGCCAATCGCTTGAGCAGGCTCAACGTTCATGCCGGTTGGGCTTTCAGTGCCACCGGCAGCGGCGCCAGCCCGCGCAGCCGCAGCGCGATCAGCACGGCACCGCCCAGCAAGGTGCCGAGCAGCGCGACGACGCCGTTCCAGCCGCCGTGGGCCCACAGCACGCCGCACAGCCAGCCGACGAGGCTCGAACCCAGGTAGTAGAAGAACAGGTACAGCGCCGAGGCCAGCGCCTGCGGCGCGCTGGCGCGGCGGCCCACCCAGCTGCTGGCAATCGAGTGCGACGCGAAGAAGCCGAACGTGAACAGCGCCATGCCGGCCACGATGGCGACGAGGTTGTTCGCCAGCGTCAGCAGCAGGCCCGTGAACATGACGCCGAGCACGGCCCACAGCACGTGGCGGCGGCCCAGCCGGTCGGCCATCCGGCCTGCCCACACGGAGCTGAAGATGCCCAGCAAATACAGGAACGAAATGCCGCCGACGAGGCTCTGGCGCAGCGAAAACGGCGCACCCAGCAGCCGGAAGCCGATGAAATTGTAGGCGCTGACGAAGCAGCCCATCAGCAGGAACGCCAGCGCGAACAGCCACGGCAGGCCCTCGTCGCCGAAGTGCTTGCGCAGGCCGCCGTGCAGGCCGGCAAAGCCGCCCGTCGTCGGGTGGAAGTTGCGCGAGGCGGGCAGGCTGCGCCAGAACTCCGCCGCGGCCAGCAGGCCGGCCACGCCCATCGCTGCCAGCGCCACGCGCCAGTTGAGGAAATCGGAGACGACCGACGTCAGCACCCGGCCCAGCATGCCGCCGAACGCGCTGCCGCTGATGTACAGCCCCATCGACAGGCCCAGCGACTGCGGCGCGATCTCTTCGCTGAGGTAAGCCATCGCCACGGCCGGCATGCCGCCCATCGCCAGGCCCAGCAGCGCACGCGCGACGAGCAGTTGCGGATAGTTTTGCGCAACGGCGCAGACGAGCGTCATCAGCGCGGTGACGAACAGCGTGGCCACCATCATGTTCTTGCGGCCGATGCGGTCGGAAATGGCCGACGACACCAGCAGCGACACGGCCAGCGCACCCGTCGCGACGGACAGCGACAGGCTGCTCTGCGCCGGGCTCAAGGCGAACTGGTGGGCCAGCAGCGGCATCAGCGGCTGCACGCAATACAACAGGGCGAAACAGGAAAAGCCGCCGAAGAACAGCGCGCGGTTGGTGCGCTTGAATTCGGGGCTGTCGGGGGTGATGGGCATGATGTGCTGCAGTGGAAAGAGTAAGGCCATGTTAGGCTTGCCCGGTATTACTGTCCAATATATATTTAAGGCGTTTTCCATACTTAAAACAGATAACCATGGAATTGCGTCATCTACGGTATTTCGTTGCCGTTGCCGAGGAACTGAGCTTTACGCGCGCGGCCGAGCGGCTGCACATCGGCCAGCCCCCACTGAGCCAGCAGATCCAGGCGCTGGAGCACGAGGTGGGCGCGCAGCTGTTCGACCGCAACAAGCGCCGCGTGCTGCTGACGGAAGCGGGCAAGCTGTTCCTGGCCGATGCGCGGCGGGTGCTGGCGCTGTCGGAACAGGCCAAGGAAACGGCGCGGCGCGCGCACCGGGGCGAGGCGGGCGAACTGCGGGTGGGCTTCACGTTTTCCACGCCGTTCACGCCGCTGTTCGCGAAAGTCGTGCGGCGTTACCGCCAGCAGTATCCCGGCGTGCTGCTGACGTTCCATGAAATGGCCACGCTGCCGCAGCTGGCGAAACTGGAGGCGCGCGAGCTGGACCTGGGCTTCGTGCGCTCGGTGTCGGACGCGATTCCCGACACGGTGACGCTGACACCGCTGCGCCACGACCCCTTGCGGCTCGTGCTGCCGGCCGATTCGCCGCTGGCGCAGCAGGCCACGGTGATGGTGAAGGACCTGGAAGGCTATCCCTTCGTCGTGTTCCCGAAGGATGCGGGCACCGGCATCCACCCGCAGATCTTCCGGCTGTGCCGCGCCGCCGGCTTCACGCCGCAGATCGCGATGGAAGCGGGCGAAGCGTCGACGATCATCGGCCTCGTCGCGGCCGGCTGCGGCATCTCGGTGCTGCCCAGCTCGTTCGAAGGCATCCACATGGAAGGCGTCGTCTACCGCCCGCTGGCCGACGCAGCCGCCACCACATCGCTGCTGCTCGCCCGCCGCACCGAAGGCGGCGGCCCGCTGGCCGACGCCTTCGTCACCCTCGCCGAATCCGCCGCCGCCGAAGACTAAAAAATAGGGACAGACCCTGTTTTACAGGAAATTTCCTGTAAAACAGGGTCTGTCCCTATTTTTTAGTCTTCGGCGGCGGCGGATTCGGCGAGGGTGACGAAGGCGTCGGCCAGCGGGCCGCCGCCTTCGG
>DKJA01000071.1 GCA_002454505.1 Oxalobacteraceae bacterium UBA6704 | reverse complement strand
CCGGCGCAGCCGCAGCACAGGGCGGCCGCGCAGGCCACGGTGAGTGCGGCGTGACCGGCGTTCATTTCGCCCGCGCCGCGCGCATTTCGCGCACCTGGGCGCCGTCGAGCACCGGTTTGCCGCCGTTCATGTCGGTGCTGACATAGTTGATGACGGCAGCGATGTCGTCGTCCGACAGCTCCTGCGGCGGCATCACGCCGTTGTAGTGCTGGCCATTGACGACGATCTCGCCGCTGCGGCCGTTCAGCACGATGTGCGCCATCTCGTAAGGCCGTTCCTTGAAGAAGTCGGAATCGGCCACCGGCGGGAACACGCCGGCCACGCCGCGGCCGTCCGGCTGGTGGCAGGCCGCGCACGTGCTTTCAAAGACGGCCTTGCCGCGCACCTGCTGCGTCGGCGTGCTGGCCACTGCCGGTCTGGCGGGTGCCGCTGCGGCAGCCGTGCCGGGCAGCGCGCGCTTGACGCCATCCGAATAGATCTCCGGCTGCGGCGCGCCCGTCACCGACAGCAGGCCGATGGCGCCCTTGTTGAAGGCACGCGTCAATGCATGGTCGACGATGGTCAGGTTGCCCGGGATGCGCGGCGTGAATTCAACCATCGTCGCGCCGCCCGGCGCCACCGTCGTGGTCTGCACGTTTTCCTGGAATTTCTTGCCGCCTTCCGTGTACACGCGGTCGAAGATCGCGCCGATCACGTGGAAGCTCGACGCCAGGTTCGGGCCGCCCACGCCGAAGAACATGCGCACCGATTCATTGGTTTTCGCCGTCAGTGCGCGCGGGCCGGTCAGTGCGCCGTCGGCGCCGTTGAACAGCACATAGGTCGGATGTTCGTCGATCGCCTTCTGCATGTCGAAGCCCTGCAGGCCCGGGGCGCGGTAGGCGCCGGACGTGTAGAAGTCGCCCTGCATCACGTAGTATTCCTTGTCGACGGGCTTCAGGCCTTCGGCCGGTTCGACGAGGATCAGGCCATACATGCCGTTCGCGATGTGCATGCCGACCGGCGCGGTGGCGCAGTGATAGACATACAGGCCCGAAGCCAGCGCCTTGAACGTGAACACGGCTTCGTTGCCGGGGGCGATCAGCGTCTGCGCGGCACCGCCGCCGGGACCGGTGACGGCATGCAGGTCGATATTGTGCGGCAGCTTGTTGCCGTGCAGGTTCTGCAGGTGCAGCTCCACCGTGTCGCCTTCGCGCACGCGGATCATCTTGCCGGGAACGGTGCCGCCGAAGGTCCAGAACATATAGCGCGTGCCGGGCGCGATCTCGCGCTCGACTTCCTCCACCGTCAGCTTGACGATCACCTTGGCGGCATGCTTGCGCGTGATGCGCGGCGGGACTGCCGGCGGCGCCACGAGCTGCTGCTCGATTACCGGCAGAACGTTCGGGCTTGCGGCAGTGGCGGAAGTGGCGGCCGGCAGTGCGGCAGCCAAAGCAAATAAGACACCCAGCGTCATTGTAGTTTTCATGCTCTTCACCTTGTTCGGTTGGTTGCGTCACCCGTGCTTGGATGACGCAACCATGCTAGGCGTGCGGCACGGCGAATTCCTTGATCCAGGTTCTGAAAATTCAGATAGGCAAGACCTGCTTCGTCAGTGCGACGGCGATGATGTAGATGAAGGTGGCGAGCGCCGCAAAGAAGGCCGAGACGCGGGTGCGAAAGGTGCGCCCGCGCTGCAGCGCGACGTCGCCCAGCGCGATATAAAGCAGCACGGCGGCGACTTTCGCGCCCAGCCACGGCTGCACGAACGGGGACATGCCGCGCATGGCGGCCAGGCCGACGGCGCTGGCCAGCAGCATCGTGTCGATCAGGTGCGGCAGCAAGCGCACCCAGCGCCGCCGCAGCAGCGCCGGCGAGAAGAACATCCAGCCGCCGCGCAGCATGAACAGGCTGCCGCTGACGATCGCGCAGCCCACGTGCAGGTAGCGCAATGCGTAGTAATCCACGTCAGCCCGCGATCAGGAAGTCGATGACCACCTGGCCGGGATCGCGCGCCACATAGGCGGCCTTGACGCGGCTGCCGTAGTACTGGCCGATCTGCTGCAGCAGCGGCAGCGGATCGTGGTCGTTACAGAAGCGCATGACTTCGCCGGGCGCCAGCGCATCGAGGGCGCCGAAGATGGCGGCATGGCGGAAGCGCTTGGCCACGCCGCGCGCGTCGAAGGGATGGATGCCGGCCGGTGCAGCGGGATGGGAACAGTCGTGGGACATGATGACTCCTTGTGGGATGCCGGTCGGCGCTGCCGTCCGGCGCATGGTGGTAACGGGATCAGGCGCGGTCGGCCGGCACGGCGGCAACGACAGGTTGCGGCGCACGGCGTGCGACGAGCAGGCGCCATGCGAACAACGCGAGGAACAGCACGCCGACGGTGAACACGATGTCGCCCGGCACGCGCAGCCAGACGAGGCCTTCCATCAGGCGCGAGTGGATGAACTCGGGCGAGCGGGCAAACCACATGCCTTCCGAGATGCCGGCGGCGGCCTGCGCGATCCCGGCCGGCAGCAGCGACAGGAACACCATCATC
Organism: Oxalobacteraceae bacterium UBA6704; assembly: GCA_002454505.1. Lineage (GTDB taxonomy): Bacteria > Pseudomonadota > Gammaproteobacteria > Burkholderiales > Burkholderiaceae_D > Rugamonas. The sequence goes on along the minus strand of DKJA01000071.1, from coordinate 37,578 downwards.
GCCAGGCCGAGGTTCAGGCACCAGAAGGCGGGCCGCAGCAGCCTGTCGGACCACGCCGTGCGTTCGGACAGGCCGCGCAGGCAGAACAGCAGCAGGCCGATGCCCAGCATGCCGTAGACGCCGAACAGTGCGGCGTGGCCGTGGGCCGGCGTCATGTTCAGGCCCTGCACGTAATACAGGGCGATCGGCGTGTTGATGGCGAAGCCCAGCAGGCCGGCGCCGACCAGGTTCCAGAAGCCGACGGCGATGAAGCACAGGATCGCCCATTTATAGGCCTGCACCCACGGCGCCGCGTACGCGCGCCGGTAGTTGCGCCAGGCTTCGATGCCGATCAGCGACAGCGGCACCACTTCCAGCGCCGAGAACGTGCCGCCCAGCGCGATGACGAACGTCGGCGTGCCGGTAAAGTACAGATGGTGCAGCGTGCCGAGGATGCCGCCGGACAGGAACACGATCGTCTCCAGCACGATGGCGCTGTTGGCGGCGCTCGCGCGGATCAGGCCCAGGCGCACGAACAGCAGCGCGATGACGGCGGTGGCGAACACTTCGAAGAAGCCTTCCACCCACAGGTGCACGAGCCACCAGCGCCAGTACTCGATCATCGAATAATGGGTGCTGCGGCCCCACGCCAGTGACGTCGCATAGAAGCCGCCGATGCACAGCGCGGCCAGGAACACCATGGCGATCAGGCCGCGGCTTTCCGCTGGCGTCTTCAGCGCCGGCAGCAGTGCGCGGCCCAGCAGCAGCACCCAGAACAGCAGCCCGACGAACAGCAGCACCTGCCAGATGCGGCCCATGCTGGTGAATTCGAGGCCCTGGTTGCCGATCCAGAAGGCAAACGCGGCGCCCTTGTGCTGCAGCGTCCCCAGCCAGCCGAACGCCGTCGAGCCGACGACGATGAACAGCAGCGCATAGAACAGCACATCCACGCCCAGCTTCTGGTACTTCGGCTCGTGGCCGGAGATGGCGGGCGCGATGTACAGGCCGGTGGCCAGCCAGGCCGTGGCAATCCACAGCACGGCGAACTGCGTGTGGATGGTGCGGCTGACGGAGAACGGCAGCACGTCGGCCAGAGGAATGCCGAAGAAGCCGTTGCCCTCGACCGCATAGTGGGCCGTGATCACGCCCATGCCCACCTGCGCCAGGATCAGGCCGATGACGACGAAGAAGTACTTGCGCGTGGCGCGCATCGACGGCGTGGCCTTCAGGCCGCCCAGCGGATCGGCGGTCGGCGGCACGGGATCGTCTTCCTCCTTGTGGCGGCCATGGAACCAGACCATGCCGGCGATCGCCGCGATCATCACGATGACGCTGGCGATCGACCACATGCCCGTGCCGGTGGTGGGCCGGTTGCCGACCAGCGGCTCGTGCGGCCAGTTGTTGGTGTACGACAGGCCCGGCTGGCCGGGACGGTCGGTGCCGGCCGCCCAGGCCGACCAGAACACGAAGGCGGGCAGCGCGTTCAGTTCGGCCGGATCGGCCAGCACGCCCTTGCTCATCGCATACTGGTTGCGCAGTTCGTCCAGCTTCGGATCGTCGCCGAACACACCCCGGTAATGGGCGGCGACTTCGCGCACGGCGGCAGCCCGGTCGGCGGACAGCGCGATCGTCCCGGTGGCGGGATCGTAGCTGTTACGCCGCATCTCCTCCTGCAGCCGGGCGTTCAGCGCCGCCTGCGTGGTCTTCGGCAGCGCATCGAAATCGGCGCCGTGGTCGCGGCGGGCCCAGATCCGGCGCAGCGCGACGGCTTCGCGGTGCAGCCAGTCGGCCGACCAGTCGGGCGCCACGTAGCTGCCGTGGCCCCAGACGGTGCCGACCTGCTGGCCGCCAGCGGCCAGCCAGGCCTGCTGGCCCAGCTCGACCTGGCCTTCGCCATACAGCGTGGTGCCGTCGGCACTGACGATGTGCTTCGGGATCGGTGGTGCGGCCAGCCAGATCTCCGCGCCCACCCACGCCAGGACGGCGAAGGAGAGGGCGCAGATGACGGCGAGCCAGGTCCATAGTTTGCGCGTGGCGTGCATGGCGTGGTTCCTTTATCGTGATTGCAGCATGATCGAAAGCGCGGTTGCCGGCGACTGCCTGCGACCGTACGAACCGGATTGTAGGAAGTGCCGCCTTAAAGATGTATATAGGATGATTGTTTTCTTGATCCAGGTTATGAACGGACCAGCGGGGCGCGTTGAATAATGGCCCGGTTGCCGGCAGCATGCCGGCCCGCAGCCAAAGGAGCCTCCCATGCGACTGACCGCCTATACCGACTACGCGCTGCGCACGCTGATCTACCTGGCCGCCCGGCGCGACCGCCTGGTGACCATCCAGGACATCGCCGTCCACCACGGCATCTCGAAGAACCACCTGACCAAGGTGGTGCACCGCCTTGGCCTGGCCGGCATGCTGCGCACGGTGCGCGGCCGGCACGGCGGCATCGCACTGGGCCGCGAGCCGGCCGACATCAGCATCGGCACCGTGGTGCGCGGCACCGAGCCCGATTTCTGTATGGCGCCCTGCTTCGCCGGCCACAGCGGCGCATGTCCCTATGCCGGGCATTGCGGCTTGCAGGGATTGCTGGCGAAGGCCACCCAGGGCTGGCTTGCCGAGCTGGATGGGGCGACGCTGGCCGATGTGCTGGCGGCCAGTCAAACTAGTCATTTCGAACTAGTTCGCTCACCTGATTGCACCGGCACCTTGCACCCTCCGGCCAATGGTCGGGACCACGCCGGACACGTACGCTGACGTCATCGTAACTGTGCAGGGGAATCGACGTGGCCAGGGATAGGAAGCCGATGCAGGTGCTGGTGTCCAGCACCTTCTCGTTCACGGTGTGCTTCGCCGTGTGGATGATGTTTGCGGTGCTCGGCATCCCGATCAAGAAGATGCTGGGATTGAATGAAACGGAGTTCGGCCTGCTGGCGGCGATGCCGGTGCTGAGCGGCTCGCTGATCCGCGTGCCGCTGGGGATCTGGACCGACCGCTTCGGCGGCCGCATCGTGTTTTTCGGCCTGATGCTGGCCACGGTGATTCCGATCTGGCTGATCGGCTACGCCACGCAGTACTGGCAGTTCCTTGCGCTCGGCCTGCTGCTGGGCCTTGCCGGCGGCTCGTTCTCGGTTGGCACGCCATACGTGGCGCGCTGGTTCCCGCAAGAGCGGCGCGGCCTGGCGATGGGCATCTTCGGTGCCGGCAATTCCGGCTCCGCGCTGACCAAGTTCGTCGCGCCCGCGATCATCGCGGCATGGGGCTGGCAGGCGCTGCCCACCGTGTACGCCATCGCGATGCTGGTCACCGCGCTGCTGTTCTACGCGTTCAGCCATACCGACCCGGCGCACAACACGCCGGGCACCACGTCGCTGCGCGAGCAGCTGCACATGCTGAAGGACCGCCGCGTGTGGCGCTACTGCCAGTACTACTCGGTGGTGTTCGGCGGCTATGTAGGCCTGGCGCTGTGGATGACGAAGTACTACGTGGGCGAATACGGCTTCGACCTGGGCCTGGCCGCACTGCTGGCCGCCTGCTTCTCGCTGCCGGGCGGCGTGCTGCGCGCGCTGGGCGGCTGGGTGTCGGACAAATACGGCGCCTACAAGGTCACCTGGTACGTGATGTGGGTGTGCTGGGTTTGCTTCTTCCTGCTGTCGTATCCGCCCACCAGCATGCACGTGAAGACCGTCGACGGCGCGCTGTCGCTGGATCTCGCGCTGTCGCCGTGGATCTTCACCGGCCTGCTGTTCGTCGCCGGTACCGCGATGGCGGTCGGCAAGGCCTCCGTCTTCAAGTTCATCGGCGACGAATTCGCCGACAACATCGGTGCCGTCTCCGGCATCGTCGGCCTCGCCGGCGGCCTGGGCGGCTTCATCCTGCCGATCATGTTCGGCGCGCTGCTCGACCTGACCGGCGTGCGCTCGTCGGCCTTCATGCTGCTGTATGGCGCCGTCTGCGTGTCCCTCGTGTGGATGCATTTCTCGTTCCGGCCGGCGCAGCAAGCCGCAGCGCCGCTGCTGCCGGCCGCCGCCTGACCTCTCGGAGTAAACCAATATGAGCAAATACCTGATCGACACCTGGGAGCCGGAAGTGCCGGCTTTCTGGCAGCAGGGCGGGCGCAGCACTGCGAGCCGCAACCTGTGGATCTCGATTCCCGCGCTGGCGCTGGCCTTCGCCATCTGGATGGTGTGGAGCGTCGTCGTCGTCAACCTGCCGGTGATCGGCTTAACCTACAGCACCAACCAGCTGTTCTGGCTGGCCGCGGTGCCGGGCCTGTCCGGCGCCACGCTGCGCATCTTCTACTCGTTCATGGTGCCCGTGTTCGGCGGCCGCAAATGGACGGCGCTGTCCACCGCATCGCTGCTGGTGCCGGCGATCGGCATCGGCCTGGCCGTGCAGGATCCCGCCACGGGCTACCCGACGATGCTGGTGCTCGCGCTGCTGTGCGGCCTGGGCGGCGGCAACTTCGCCTCGTCGATGGCCAATATCAGCTTCTTCTACCCGAAGGCGCAGAAGGGCTACGCGCTGGGCATGAATGCGGGCCTTGGCAACCTGGGCGTGTCGGCGGTGCAGTTCGTCGTGCCGCTGGTGATCACCGCGGGCGTGTTCGGCGCCGTCGGCGGCGCCGCGCAGGTGCCGGTCACGCCGGGCCATGGCGACGCGATCTGGCTGCAGAACGCGGGCTTCATTTGGGTGCCGTTCATCGTCGTCAGCACGCTGCTGGCGTGGTTCGGCATGAACGACCTGGCGTCCGCCAAGGCGTCGTTCGCCGAGCAGGCGGTGATCTTCGGCCGCAAGCACAACTGGCTGATGTGCTGGCTGTACACGGGCACCTTCGGCTCCTTCATCGGCTATTCGGCCGCGTTCCCGCTGCTGATCAAGACCCAGTTCCCCGACGTGAATCCGCTGCAGTACGCCTTCCTCGGCCCGCTGGTGGGCGCGTTTGCCCGCGTGGCCGGCGGCATCATCGCCGACAGGCTGGGCGGTGCGCGCGTCACGCTGTGGACCTTTGCCGGCATGATCGCCGCCGTGTTCGGCGTGATCGCCTTCCTGCCGCAGGCCGGCAGTACCGGGAACTTCACGCTGTTCTTCTGGATGTTCATGCTGCTGTTCGCCGGCACGGGCATCGGCAACGCGTCGACATTCCGCATGATTCCGGTGATCTTCATGACGCAGCACCAGCGCGCCGCGGCCGGCAAGTCGAAGGCCGAACAGGACCAGGCGATCGTCGATGCGAACAAGGAGTCGGCCGCCGTGCTGGGCTTCACGTCCGCGGTGGCGGCCTACGGCGCGTTCTTCATCCCGAAAAGCTACGGCACGTCGATCGCCATGACGGGCCGGCCGGATGCCGCGCTGTACTGGTTCATCGCCTACTACGCCAGCTGCATCCTGATCACCTGGTGGTGCTATGCGCGCCGCAACGCGCCGATGCCGTGCTGACCCGCGCGCATCGCCGGTAACCACGACGGGAGGACATGATGGACAAGAGCAGGATCAAGGTGCAGGCGTTTCTGTCGAAGGTGCCGCTGTTCGCGCGGCTGCGGCCGGACGAACTGGATCGCATCGCGCTGGGCACCAGCAAGGTCAGGGTCGAACGGGGCGAGCTGGTGTTCCAGCGCGGCGAACCGTGCGTGGGCTTCCACATCGTCATGTATGGCCAGGTGAAACTGGCCTTCACGTCCGCGCAGGGGGCCGAGAAGGTGGTCGAACTGGTTGGCGCGGGGCAGAGCTTCGGCGAGGCGCTGATGTTCATGGGGAAGCCGTACATCGTCACGGCACAGGCGATGGAGGACACCATGCTGCTGCACGTATCGAAGCCGGTGATCTTCCGCGAGATCCACAGCGATCCGGAATTCGCCTGCACGATGCTGGCCGGCGTCAGCCAGCGCATGCATGCGCTGATGTGCGACATGGAGTCGTATTCGCTGCGCTCGGGTACCCAGCGCGTGGTCGGCTACCTGCTGAAGGATTGCGAAGAGGCGGGCAGCAGCGAGCTGACGCTGCCGGCCACCAAGGCCGTGCTGGCATCGCGGCTGAACCTGACGCCGGAGCACTTCAGCCGCATCATGGCCGACCTCAGCGCCCGCCAGCTGATTGCCTTCAAGGGCCGGCGCATTTCGATTCCCGACGTCGAAAAGCTGAAGGCCTGCGCCGGCTGACGTCACTTCCCCGGGCGTGGCGGCCGGCTCGTTGATCCCGCAGCGGCCCGGCCGCCACGCCATTTGCGGGCACGCCGGCTGGTTTGGCGTGCCCCTTTTTGAGTGGGAGTCGCGCCCTAGCTGCACGCGCTTCCGCGGGAACGGACGTGCGCGCCTCAGAACGGCAGCTTGAGTTCCGACGATTTTGCTACGTCGTAGAGCACGCGGGCATGCTCGTAATCGGCGTACTCCTGATTCGTATAGAAGCGGTATTCCTTGTTGTCGGCTTTGTCGCAATAGACCAGCACAAATTCGCCCATTTCATTGATGTCGCTGAACGCATATCGCAGGCTTGCGGAGAACGTGGACGTAGCTGTTTCGACCAGTGCCCGGTTGTCGTCGTATTTCCAGCTCAGCTCTCCCGCCGAGGTCTTTTTTGTCAGTGCCATGACAAAGTCATCAATCTTTTTGGGAAACATAGTCTTCCCTCCTTTTTAAGTTGGCTTCTTCCAGGATTCCTTTGATCGTGATGAGGCCATTCTGGATTTCGGATCTGGTTGCCTTGGTCAGTGGCGCGCGTGCGGACGTATGTGTACCTGTCTGCAGCGAAATCTCAACCCGCTCGATCTCCTTGCCGAGCAGGCCATGAGGTTGAACGCTTCCCGAGAAACGGGCGTAAGTCCGTCTGAAATGCTGGAAGCACTTCAGTGCGACAAGGTAATTCTCCACGTGCAGATATGAGCTGACCTCATCCAGTGAGCACAGGCATTCGCTGGAGAACGCCGTACGGTCCAGGTTTTCGGCGCGTTGCAGATATTGGCGCGCCTGCCGCTGGATGCTCTTCGAAACATGGATATTATGGAATATCTCGCAGATGGCGATCAGCAGGGCGATCAGTGTCGCAACTGTGCCTATATAAGAAAATTGATTCAGCTTCTCGGGCGAGCCGGTGATCTCCGAAAAGTAATTGGCGCCAGTGGCGCACATGGCAATTGAGATCAGCAGATAAGCAATTCTGATCCAGTGATCCTTGATGAAGCTCATTCGTCGCTTTCCGGATGTACATTACAGCGAATCCCTGCCGAGTCGGCCGGCGCGGCAAGGCTGCCATTGTAATCTTTCCGACGCGCTCACGGATAGTCCCGACTGTTAATCCTGTCGTCCATTAGGACCCGCCGTCCGCCTAGTCCGATCGGGCTAGCGTCCTACTCCTTCCCCCACTACCGCGCGGCACTTCCTGCCGATGTTCAGCACCACGCCCGGCCCCTAGACTCATTCCATCGACAGCTCCACCGCGTGTTGCAGCGGAGCGTCACGAACAGGGAGGCAGGAATGAGTCATTTTCTGGACCGGCTGAAGTTCTTCAGCAAGCCCACGTCCACGTTCTCGAACGGCCATGGCGCCGTCGTCGACGAAGACCGCACATGGGAAAACGCGTACCGCCAGCGCTGGCAGCACGACAAGATCGTGCGCTCCACGCACGGCGTCAACTGCACCGGCTCGTGCAGCTGGAAGGTGTACGTCAAGAACGGCCTGATCACGTGGGAAACCCAGCAGACCGATTACCCGCGCACGCGGCCGGACCTGCCGAACCATGAACCCCGCGGCTGCCCGCGCGGCGCCAGCTACTCGTGGTACGTGTATTCGGCCCAGCGCGTCAAATACCCGATGATCCGCGGCCGGCTGATGGAAATGTGGCGCGCGGCCCGCAAGACGATGGATCCGGTCGCCGCCTGGGAATACGTGAGCCAGGATCCGGAACGGGCCAAGCGCTATAAATCCGTGCGCGGCCTGGGCGGCTTCGTGCGCGCCAGCTGGGACGACTGCAACGAGATGATCGCCGCCGCCAATGCGCTGACGATCAAGAAGTACGGGCCCGATCGCGTGGTCGGCTTCTCGCCGATTCCCGCCATGTCGATGGTCAGCTACGCGGCCGGCACGCGCTACCTGTCGCTGATCGGCGGCGTGGCGCTGTCGTTCTACGACTGGTACTGCGACCTGCCGCCGGCCAGCCCGCAGGTGTGGGGCGAGCAGACCGACGTGCCGGAATCGGCCGACTGGTACAACTCGACCTACCTGATGGTATGGGGCTCGAACGTGCCGATGACGCGCACGCCGGATGCCCACTTCTATACCGAGGTGCGCTACAAGGGCACCAAGACGGTGGCCGTGTCGTCCGACTTCGGCGAGATGGCCAAGTTCGGCGACATCTGGCTGGCGCCGCGCCAGGGCACCGATGCCGCGCTGGCGATGGCAATGGGTCATGTGATCCTGAAGGAGTTCCATGCCCAGAGCCAGTCGGCTTACTTCCGCGACTACGCCAAGCAGTACACCGACTTCCCGATGCTGGTGCTGCTGAAGGAACACGAAGGCACGCTGATACCGGAGTACTTCCTGCGCGCCTCGCACCTGGCCAACAACCTCGACGAAGCCAATAATCCGGACTGGAAGACGCTGCTGATCGACGACGCCAGCGGCCGCATCGTCGCGCCGGCCGGCTCGATCGGCTTCCGCTGGGGCGAGGACGGCAAGTGGAACCTGGAGATGAAGGAGGGCGGCAACAACGCGCCCGTCGATCCGCGGCTGTCGCTGATCGGCTGTGCCGACGACGTGGTGCCGGTGGGCTTCGCCTACTTCGGCGGCCGCGATGCGCAGGACTTGCTGCAGCGGCACGTGCCGGTCAAGCGCGTGACGCTGGCCGACGGCAGCACGGCGCTGGTGGCGACCGTGTTCGACCTGTCGCTGGCCAATTACGGCATCGACCGCGGCCTGGGCGGCGGCAACGTGGCCGCCTCGTACGGCGACGACGTGCCGTACACGCCGGCCTGGCAGGAGAAGCATACCGGCGTCAAGCCGGCCGATGTGATCACGGTGGCGCGCCAGTTCGCGCAGAACGCCGACCAGACGCGCGGCAAGAGCATGGTGATCGTCGGCGCGGCGCTGAACCACTGGTACCACATGGACATGACCTACCGCGGCATCATCAACATGCTGATGATGTGCGGCTGCATCGGTCAGTCCGGCGGCGGCTGGGCCCATTACGTGGGCCAGGAAAAGCTGCGCCCGCAGACCGGCTGGACGCCGCTGGCCTTCGCGCTGGACTGGAACCGCCCGATGCGCCAGATGAACGGCACGTCGTTCTTCTACGCGCACAGCAGCCAGTGGCGCCATGAAAAGCTGCACACGTCCGATATCGCGGCGCCGACGGCCGGTGACGACGTGGCGCCGATGAGCCTTCTCGACTACAACGCGAAGGCCGAGCGCATGGGCTGGCTGCCGTCCGCGCCGCAGCTGGACATCAATCCGCTGGACGTCGTCGATGCGGCCGCTGCCGCCGGCGAGGAGCCCGCGGCGTACGCGGTCCGCCAGATCAAGGAAGGCAAGCTGCAGTTCTCCTGCGACGATCCGGACAATCCGGCCAACTTCCCCCGCAATATGTTCGTCTGGCGTTCGAACATCCTGGGCAGCTCCGGCAAGGGCCACGAGTACTTCCTGAAGTACCTGCTGGGCACGCAGAATGCGCTGATGAGCGACGAGGACCACTGCATCAAGCCGCGCGACGTCAAGGTGCGTCCCGCCGCCGAAGGCAAGCTCGATCTGCTGGTGGTGCTGGACTTCCGCATGTCGACCACCTGCCTGTACGGTGACATCGTGCTGCCGACGGCCACCTGGTACGAGAAGGACGACCTGAACACGTCCGACATGCACCCGTTCATCCACCCGCTGTCGGAAGCGGTGCAACCGCTGTGGCAGTCCCGCTCGGACTGGGAAATCTACAAGGGCATCGCGCAGAAGTTCACCGAAATCGGCGGCGAATATCTGGGCACGCGCAAGGACATCGTGCTGACGCCGCTGATGCACGACACGCCGGGCGAACTGGGCCAGCCTTTCGATCCGAAGGACTGGCGCGCCGGCGAATGCGAGCCGATCCCCGGCAAGACGATGCCGAACATGACGGTCGTCGAGCGGGACTATCGCCAGATCCACAAGAAATTCACGTCGATCGGGCCGCTGCTGGAAAAGGCGGGCAACGGCGGCAAGGGCATCGGCTGGAAAACGGGCCACGAAGTGGATGTCCTGCGCGGCATCAACCGCACGGTGCTGGAAGAGGGCGTGTCGCAGGGCCAGCCAAGGCTGGACACGGCGATCGATGCGGCCGAGATGATCCTGTCGCTGGCGCCGGAAACCAATGGCCACGTGGCGGTCAAGGCGTGGGCGGCGCTGTCGAAAATCACGGGCCGCGACCACACGCACCTGGCGCTGCCCCGCGAGCACGACAGCATCCGCTTCCGCGACGTGCAGGCGCAGCCCCGCAAGATCATCTCGTCGCCCACCTGGTCGGGCCTCGAGTCGGAAGAGGTCAGCTACAACGCCTGCTACACCAATGTGCATGAGCTGATCCCATGGCGCACGCTGACGGGCCGCCAGCAGTTCTACCAGGATCACCGGTGGATGCGCGACTTCGGCGAAGGCTTCTGCGTGTACAAGCCGGCGATCGACACGCGCACGACGGCAGCGGCAATGGGCGCCAGCCCGAACGGCAACAAGGAAATCGCGCTGAACTTCATCACGCCGCACCAGAAGTGGGGGATCCACTCCACCTATTCGGACAATCTGCGGATGCTGACGCTGTCGCGCGGCGGCCCGCACGTATGGCTGTCCGAGACGGATGCGCAGTCGGCCGGCATCGTCGACAACGACTGGATCGAAGTGTTCAACGTGAACGGAACGCTGACGGCGCGGGCCATCGTCAGCCAGCGCGTTCCGGTGGGGATGACGATCATGTACCACGCCCAGGAAAAGATCGTCAACGTGCCCGGCGCCGAGATGTCCGGCAAGCGGGGCGGCATCCACAACTCGGTCACCCGCGCCGTGACGAAGCCGACGCACATGATCGGCGGCTATGCGCAACTGTCGTGGGGCTTCAATTACTACGGTACGGTGGGTTCCAACCGCGACGAATTCGTCGTGGTACGCAAGATGAACCAGGTGGACTGGCTGGAACGCCCATCGGCCGAGCAGGCATGAAAGGTAAATAACATGAAAATCAGAGCGCAAATCGGCATGGTGCTGAACCTCGACAAATGCATCGGCTGTCATACCTGTTCCGTCACGTGCAAGAACGTGTGGACGAGCCGCGACGGCGTCGAATACGCGTGGTTCAACAACGTCGAAACCAAGCCCGGCATCGGCTATCCGAAGGAATGGGAAAACCAGGACAAGTGGCACGGCGGCTGGCGCCGCACCGACGCCGGCAGGATCGAGCCGCGCCAGGGCGGCCGGCTGAAGATCCTTGCCAATATCTTCGCCAACCCGAACCTGCCGCAGATCGACGAATACTACGAGCCGTTCACCTACGACTACGAGCACCTGCAGCAGGCGCCGCTGTCGGAAACGCCGCCGACCGCACGGCCCGTGTCCGTGCTGACGGGCGAGAAGATGGACAAGATCGAGTGGGGCCCGAACTGGGAGGACGACCTGGGCGGCGAGTTCGCCAAGCGCAGCAAGGACAAGCTGTTCGACAGCATGCAGAAGGAGATGTACGGCACGTTCGAGAACACCTTCATGATGTACCTGCCGCGCCTTTGCGAGCATTGCCTGAATCCGGCGTGCGTGGCCTCGTGCCCGTCCGGTTCCGTCTACAAGCGGGAAGACGACGGCATCGTGCTGATCGACCAGGACAAGTGCCGCGGCTGGCGCATGTGCATCTCGGGCTGCCCGTACAAGAAGATCTACTACAACTGGTCTTCCGGCAAAGCGGAAAAATGCACGTTCTGCTACCCGCGCATCGAGGCGGGCCAGCCGACCGTGTGTTCGGAAACCTGCGTGGGCCGCATCCGCTACCTGGGCGTGCTGCTGTATGACGCGGACAAGATCGAGGCGGCGGCATCGGTGGCGGACGAACGTGACCTGTACCAGTCGCAGCTGGACCTGTTCCTCGACCCGCACGATCCGGCCGTGATTGCCGAGGCGCGGCGCCAGGGCATCCCGGACGCGTGGCTGGAGGCGGCGGCGAAATCGCCCGTCTACAAGATGGCGATGGAGTGGAAGATCGCCTTTCCGCTGCACCCGGAATACCGCACGCTGCCGATGGTGTGGTACATCCCGCCGCTGTCGCCGATCCAGGCCGCGGCAGAATCGGGCAAGCTGGGCACCAATGGCGTGCTGCCGGATACGGCCAGCCTGCGCATCCCCGTGCAGTACCTGGCCAACCTGCTGACGGCGGGCGACCAGGCGCCGGTGCTGAAGGCGCTGGACCGGATGCTGGCGATGCGTGCCTATATGCGCGGCAAGAGCGTCGAAGGCGTCGAACACGTGGAGGCCTTGCGGCAGGTGGGGCTGGACCAGGCCACCGTCGAGGACATGTACCACATCATGGCCATCGCGAACTACGAAGACCGCTTCGTGATCCCCAGCAGCCACAAGGAAATGGCCGAGGACAGCTTCAACGACAAGGGCAGCTGCGGCTTCAGCTTCGGCAACGGCTGCTCGGACGGCACGTCCGACGCCACGCTGTTCGGCAAGAAGAAGCAGGGTTCGGCCATCTTCATGTCGATGCCGAAGTCGCGCAAGAAGAAACTGCCCGAGGAGGCATGATGACGAAACATTATCAGATCCTGTCGCTGCTGCTGCAGTATCCGGACGCAGAACTGGTCGGTGCGCTGCCCGAACTGGACGAAGCGCTGGCCGCCCGGCCGGCGTGGCGCGAACGGCTGCAGCCGCTGCTGGCGCACCTGGGCGCGACGAAGCTGATCGACCTGCAGCAGGACTACGTGGCCACGTTCGACCGCAACCCGTCGCACTCGCTGCACCTGTTCGAGCATATCCACGGCGAATCGCGGGACCGCGGCCAGGCGATGGTGGACCTGCTGGCCGAGTACCGCAAGCACGGCCTGGAGATGGTTGGCGACGACCTGCCGGACTATGTGCCGCTGTTCCTCGAGTTCCTGGCACAGCTCGACAACGACGCGGCATTGCCGCTGCTGGGCGACGCGGTGCACGTGCTGGCCCACGTGGGCCGCAAGCTGGCTGCCAACGCCAGCCCGTACGCCGCCATCTTCGCGCTGCTGGAGGATGCCAGCCCGGTGCCGGCCGAAGTGCTGACGGAGCCGCCCGTGCGCGACATGGACGAGGCGCTGGAAACGTTCGGGCCCGGCGCGGATGGTGTCGAGCCGCTGCTGAAAACGGCCGCGGGCCCGCAGCCCGTGCGCTTCTACCCGAAACATGCAACGCAGGCGGCGGTTCCCGAGCCGCGCCGTGCCTGAAGGAGTCACCATGAACTATCTGCACCAATTCCTGTTCGGGATCTACCCGTACATCGCGCTGGCGGTCTTCCTGCTGGGCAGCCTGATCCGCTTCGACCGCGAGCAGTACAGCTGGCGTTCCGAATCGAGCCAGGTGCTGCACACCGGGGTGCTGCGGCTGGGCAGCCCGCTGTTCCACGTGGGCGTCATCGGCCTGTTCTTCGGCCACGCGGCCGGCCTGCTGACGCCCGTCTGGGTGTGGGACACGCTGGGCATCGCGCACAGCGTCAAGCAGCTGGTGGCGATGGTGGCCGGCGGCATGATGGGCACGCTGGCGCTGATCGGCCTCGTGCTGCTGCTGGCGCGCCGCTTCGCCAGCGACCGGCTGCGCAAGGTCACCACGCTGCGCGACAAGGTCGTGCTGCTGTGGATCCTCGGCACGCTGCTGCTGGGCCTGACGTCGATCTACAGTTCGGCCTCGCACATGGACGGCCACATGATGGTGCTGCTGATGGGCTGGGCCCAGCATGTCGTCACGTTCCGCGGCGATGCGGCCGCGCTGATCGTCGATGCGCCGCTGGTGTTCAAGCTGCACCTGTTCATGGGCATGTCGCTGTTCGTGCTGTTCCCCTTCACGCGGCTGGTACACGTGTGGAGCGGCTTCGGCGCCGTGAGTTACCTGGGCCGGGCATTCCAGCTCGTGCGCAGCCGTTAAGGAGAGCGTGATGGGTATCGCAGTCAATGGCGTGGACGTGACGGACGACGAGATCGCCGCCGAAGTGGTCCACCACGAACAGGCCGGCAATCCTTTGAAGCAGGCGGTGCACGAGGTGGTGCTGCGCCGGGTGCTGCTGGACGAGGCGACACGGCTGGGCGTGCAGGGCGAGGACAACGACGCCCGCATCGAAGCCTTGTTCGAGCGGGAAGTGCGGGTGCCGGACGTGGACGATGCCGCATGCCGCCGCTATTACGAGGCGAATGCCGCGGCGTTCACCCGCGGCGAACGGGTGGAAGCGCGCCACATCCTGTTCCAGGTGATGCCGGCGGCGCCCCTGGCGCTGCTGCGCGAGACGGCCACGCTGATCCTGGAAGAGCTGCGCCACCGGCCGGAGCGCTTTGCCGAACTGGCGCAGCGCTATTCGAACTGTCCGTCCGGCGCCATGGGCGGCAGCCTGGGGCAACTGGGCCGCGGCGACTGCGTGCCCGAATTCGACGCGCTGCTGTTCCGGCTGCAGCCGGGCGAACTGGCCGGCCGGCTGCTGGAAACCCGCTTCGGGCTGCACATCGTGCAGGTCGAGCGCAAGCTGGCCGGCACGCTGCTGCCGTTCGACGCGGTGCGCGCACACGTGGCCGACACGCTGCGGCGCCAGTCGTGGCAGCGGGCGCTGCACCAGTATCTGCGGCTGCTGGTCGGCGGCGCGCGGATCGAGGGCGTCGAACTGGAGGGGAGCGCCAGCCCGCTGGTTCAATAGGCATTAAGAACTATCGGCGCCCCGGAGCGTGGCCGTTACACTTGGGAAGACACAGCGGTATACTAAGAGGCGTCGGGGACTGTCCCCTCGGTTGCTTTTAAAATGTGCAGCCGTGCGAACCAGAACAGAGGCAGAAGAGGGGACAGCCGGATTGCCGTACCACCCCTGTGGGGACGGTCCCCAGTGAGAACACGATGAACGATCAAACCACCTTACACCCCACCCCGGAGCCAGGGTGAACATCCTCCGCGTCCCGGGCCATGCGGCATGGAGCAGGCTGTCCACGAAAATCGTCGGCAGCCTGCTGGGCTTTCTGGCGGTCGCGCTGACGGTGATCGGCGCCACGCTGTACCTGTCCTGGCAGCTGGAAGGCAGCGGCGCGGCGATCAATGTCACGGGCAGCCTGCGCATGAGCAGTTTCCGGCTCGGCCTGGCCATTGCCGGCATGAGCGACCCGGAATGGCGGACGGCGGCGCGGGCCGACGGCGAACGCCAGCTGGCCCATATCGACACGACGCTGGCCCAGCTGCGCCGCGGCGATCCGCAGCGGCCGCTGTTCCTGCCGCCGTCCGGCGCGATCCGCGACGGCTTCGAACGGGTCGCCCACCGCTGGCAGCAGGAACTGCGCCCGCGCGCGGCCGTGCTGCTGGCCCGCGAGGGCGTCGCGTCGCCGGAGATCTGGGCGTTCCAGCAGCAGGCCGATGCCTTCGTCGTCGAAGTGTCGGGCCTCGTCCAGGCGATCGAGCGGGACAGCGAGGCACGTACATTCTGGCTGCGCGCGTCGCAGCTGATGCTGCTGACCTTTGCCACCGCCGGCACCGTGTGCATCGTCTACCTGCTGTTCAACCTGATCATCGCGCCCGTCGCCTCGCTGCAGGCGGGCATGGCGCGCATGCGCGAGCGGGATTTCGAAGTACGGCTGCCGGCCGAGCGGGGCGACGAGTTCGGCCAGCTGGCGCAGGGCTTCAACCAGATGGCCGACCGGCTGCAGGGCCTGTACACCAACCAGGAAGAGACCATCGGCAGCAAGACGGCCGCGCTGGAAGCGCAGAACCGCGAGCTGGCGCTGCTGTACGACAGCGCCGCCTTCCTGCAGAAGCCGCAGCCGGCCGAGGCCATGTGCGAAGGCTTCCTGCAGCGGATCAGCGATTATTTCGGCGCCGACGGCGGCTCGGTGCGCATCCTCGATCCGAACAAGGGCAATCTGCACATGCTGGTCCACCATGGCCTGCCGGCCCGGCTGGTCGAGGACGAGCGGTGCCTGAAGGTGGGCGACTGCCTGTGCGGCGAAGCGGTGGAACGGCGCATCGCCGTCGTCCACGACATGCGCCGCATCGACCGCGACGTGCAATTGCAGTGCCACCGCGAGGGTTTTTCAACCGTTTCGGTATTCCATATCTACGCCCACCGCCAGCACCTTGGCATGTTCAACCTGCACTTCCGGCGCGAGAAGGCGCTGTCCGATGCCGACCGCGCCTTGCTGGAAACGCTGGGCCAGCTGCTGGGCACCGCCATCGAGAACCTGCGGCTCGGCGCCAAGGAACGCGAGATGGCCATTTCCGAGGAACGCAACCTGGTGGCGCAAGGCCTGCACGACAGCATCGCGCAGGGCCTGAACTTCCTGAACCTGCAGGTGCAGATGCTGGAACAGTCGGTGCGCCAGCAGAAATACGACGATGTCGGCGACATCGTGCCGGCCCTGCGCGCCGGCGTGCAGGAAAGCTATGAGGACGTGCGCGAACTGCTGCTGAACTTCCGCACGCGGCTGGCCGAGGAGAGCCTGACGCATTCGCTGGAGACGGCGATCGGCAAGTTCGAGCGCCAGACCGGCATCGAGGCCGTGCTGGACGCCGATCCGGACGGTCCGCCGTTCCCCCGCGAGCAGCAGCTGCAGCTGCTGTTCATCGTGCAGGAAGCGCTGTCGAACGTGCGCAAGCACGCCGGCGCGAACCGCGTGGACATCACGCTGCGCGACCGCGAAGACTTCACGCTGGCCATCGGCGACGACGGCGCCGGCTTCGCGCCCGAAACGCTGGTGGAGCAGGGCGAGCATCACGTGGGCATCCACATCATGCGCGAGCGCGCCCAGCGCATCGGCGCCACGCTGGACGTGCAGTCCACGCCCGGCACCGGCACCACCATCCTGCTGCACCTGGCGCGCGCACAGCGCCGCGCCGCATGACGAAAGAGATTATGGAGAACCAGATGAACGAGTCCGACGAGGCGATCAGCGTCCTGCTGATCGACGATCACACGCTGTTCCGCAGCGGCATACGCTCGCTGCTGCAGCGGAATCCGCAGTTCGACGTGGTGGGCGAAGCGGCCGACGGCGTCGAAGGCATCAAGCGCGCCAAGCAGCTGAAACCCCAGGTGGTGCTGCTGGACCTGAACATGCCCGGCATGTCCGGCCTCGAAACGCTGCAGCTGCTGCTGCAGGACTGCCCGGACAGCGCGGTGGTGATGCTGACGGTGTCGGAAGATGCGCTGGACCTGTCGGCCGCATTGAAGGCGGGCGCCAGCGGCTACCTGCTGAAGAACATCGACACGGAATACCTGGTGCGCGCCGTGCGCCGCGCCGCCGCCGGCGAAACGGTGGTGGCCGAAGCGATGACGGGCAAGCTGGTGGCCCAGCTGCAGGCCGGCACGCGGGCCAGCGAACCGGCATCGGACCTGGACCGGCTGACGCCCCGCGAAAAGGAAATCCTCGACTGCCTGGCCCGCGGCGAGAGCAACAAGGTGATCGCGCGGGCGCTGGACCTGTCGGAAAGCACCGTCAAGATCCACGTGCAGAACGTGCTGAAAAAACTGAACCTGTCGAGCCGCGTGCAGGCCGCCGTGTTCGCGGTGGAGCACCGCCACGCGCAAAGGTAGGCAGACTGGGGACTGTCCCCGCACGGGGACTGTCCCCTCGGTTGAAGTTGACTTTCGCAGCCCGCTCTGGGACCTCCGCAGCAATCAACCCCCGCAACACCCTCCGCAACATCCCCCCGTCTCCCCATCCGCCTTGGCCGCCGCCACGCCATCGGCCCGCAGCGCCGCCTGCAGCCGGCCCGGCGACGTCAGCGCCTCGTCGTAATCCACCGCCACGCTGGCGTGCGCCGTGGACAGCCGCACCGCCAGCACGCCCCGCGCAGCGCCGAGGATGGCGCCGATCGCCCGTGCGATGTCGTCGGTGGGGGCCGCGTTCAGTGTCAGTTCCGTCGTTTGCATGTTTCCTCCTTGATGAGATGAGGCAGCGTAATACGCCATGCGCGCGGCCGTCCAATCCGGGCCCCGGCCGGGTGCGAAAAACATGATCCAGATTGTCTTTTGCCGGCCCCGCATTGGCTCGGCCGGCCGCGGTCCGCACAATGACGGCAACCCGAAGGAGAATCCTGATGACGTTCGTGACCATCGATGAACCGCCCGCACCGCCTGCCGGCACCGGCAATGCCTTGTGGCTGCTGGGCTTCCGCCCGTTCTACCTGCTGGCCGCCGGCTTTGCCGCGCTGGCTGTGCCGCTGTGGATGGCGGCCTATTACGGCGTGCTGCCCCATGCCGGCAATGTCGGCATGGCGTGGCACCTGCACGAGATGGTGTTCGGCATGGCGGTGGCCGTGGTGATCGGCTTCCTGTACACGGCGGGCCGCAACTGGACCGGGCTGTGGACGCCGCGCGGCTCGCACCTGATGCTGCTGGCCGCATTGTGGCTGGCCGGCCGGCTGGCGCTGCTGTCCGGCAGCGGCCCCTGGGCGGCGCTGGTCGACTGGCTGTTCCTGCCGCTGGCCGCCTGGCCGCTGTGGCAGGTGCTGCGGCGTGCCGGCAACCGCCGCAACTACTTCATGGTGGCCTTGCTGGCGCTGCTGGCGGTTGCGAACCTGTGCTATCACGGCGCGATGCTGGGCTACGGCGACTGGTCGCCGGTGGCGCCGGTGCGCGCCGCGATCCTCGTCGTCGTCATGATGGAAACGGCGATCGGCGTGCGCGTGCTGCCGATGTTTACCCGCAACGGTGCGCCAGGCAGCCAGCCGCGCATACGGCCCCGGCTCGACCAGGCCGGCCTGGCCACTACCGCGCTGGCCGCCATTGCCTGGGTGGCCGGCATGCCGCCGGTGCCGCTGGCGGTTCTGGCGGCAACGGCGGGCGTGCTGACGCTGGTGCGCCTGGCCGGCTGGCAGCCGCAGCGCACGATGAAGGTGCCGCTGCTGTGGATCCTGCACCTGTCCTATGCGTGGATCGGCGCCGGCTTCCTGCTGCTGGCGCTGGCGGCGCTCGGCATCGTCAGCGCCAGCGCCGCCTTCCACGCGCTGGCCGTCGGTTCGATGGCGGGGCTGATCGTCGGCATGATGTGCCGCACGTCGCTGGGCCACACCGGCCGGCCGCTCAAGTCGGGCCGGACGGAGGTCTGCATGTTCGTTGCCATCCAGCTGGCCGCGCTGGCCCGCGTGGTCGCCGCACTCGATACCGGCGCCATCCGCGACGTGGCGATGATTGCCGCGGCGGCGGCGTGGGCCCTGGCGTTCGGCCTGTTCGCGGTGACCTATGCACCGAAACTCTGCCGGCCCCGTATCGACGGCAAGGAGGGTTAGCGGAAATCACGCTTCACACGGTTTTATGCGGCATACAGCACCGAAACTCTGCCGGCCCCGTATCGACGGCAAGGCAGGTTAGCGGAAATCAGGCTTTACACGGTTTTATGCGGCATACAGGCCGGAAGAGTTGCCTTATAGAACAAAATGGTGCAGTATGGAAGCTGTTTCGAGCCGCCGAGCGACGGTGCATTGCAGGCAACCTGCCCTGCGCCGCGCGGCCCGCCGCCCGTCCCTGGAGTCCCCGATGAAATCCGAATCCCCTGAAACCCTGGCGCCCGGCGACCAGGATGCGCTGACCTACAATCCGAACCGCCTGCTCGATGCGCTGCTCGACCTGATGCATCTGAAGAACGACGCGGCGCTGGCCCGTGCGCTGGAAGTGGCGCCGCCCGTGATCAGCAAGATCCGCCACCTGAAGCTGCCGGTCGGCGCTTCGCTGCTGATCCGCATGCACGAAGTGAGCGAGCTGTCGATCCGCGACCTGCGCTACCTGATGGGCGACCGCCGGAAGAAATTCCGCATCAGCCCGAACCACTTCAAGCCCGAGAGCGACGAGTGAGAAGCCATTAAGCGGTCCCCCTTGGTGCCGGACGGCGCGCCATCTATGATGATCCGAGATGGCCCGACGATCCAACCGAGGAGACTGCAATGAGTGACAGACAGGATACCGCAGGCATGTTCCTGCACCGCGGCATGTGCGACGCGTCGGCCGCCGTGGCATTGGCCGATGGCCGCTTCATCGTCGCTGACGACGAATCGTATGTGCTGCACGTCTACGGCCCGGGCGACGAATTACCGGTCGAACGCGACCTGGCCCCCTACCTGCGCGTGGCAGGCGACAAGGAGGCCGACCTGGAAGGCGCCGCCATCGTTGGCGAACGCATCTGGTGGATCGGCTCGCATGGCGCCGACAAGCATGGTCGCCCCAGCCCCGCGCGCCGCCAGCTGTTCGCCACGAATCTGGAGGGCCGGCCGGCCGATGCGCCACCATACCGCCATCTGCTCGAAGACCTGATCACCCATCCGCCATTGCTGCCGTACCGGCTGGCCGAAGCGGCACTGCGGCCGCCGAAGGCCGAAGGCGGCCTGTGCATCGAAGGCCTGACCGCCATGCCGGCGGGCGATTTGTTGATCGGCCTGCGCAATCCCGTACCGAACGGCTGGGCACTGCTGATCCCCTTGCACGATCCCGAGGTGCTGCTGCGCGGCGGCCGCGCGCAACTGGGCGCGCCGATACGCCTGGATCTGGGCGGCAACGGCATCCGCGAGATCGCCCATCTGGACGACGCGTATTACATCGCGGCAGGGCCGGCGGGCGAGGAGGGCAGCAGCGCGCTGTACCGGTGGAGCGGCCTGGCCACGCAGGCGCCCCGTCTGCTGGATGTGCCCGCGCTGGCCGACTTCAATCCCGAAGCGCTGTTCTTCGACGCCGGCCGCCGGCTGCATGTGCTGAGCGACGATGGCGCCCGCGAGTTCGGCAACGTGAAGTGCAAGAAGCTGCCGCGGGAGCAGCAGTCGTTCCGCCGGATCGTGCTGGCGCCGGACGTCTATCTGGCGTGAGTGCCCTTACTGCAGGGTGCGGCGGAAGGCGCTGGGCGACGTGCCGGCCCATTCGCGGAACGCGGTGGCGAAATTGGCCGCGCTGGTGAAGCCGACCAGGTCGGCGATGTCGCGGATCTCCATGCGGGTTTCGCGCAGCAGCTGGCGGCTGCGTTCCAGCCGGCGTTCGCGCACATAGGCAAACACGGTAAGTCCCTTGTTGCGGCGGAAGGCCGCCGTCAACCGTTCGCGGTAGGTGCCCACGCGCCGGGCCAGCTCGGACAGGCCGGGCACGTGCGCCAGGTTGCCGTCGATGACGCGGCTGGCGGCGCCGACCAGCACCGCATCTTCATCGCCGCCATCGTCTTCCGGCGCCTGCTGCTGCACCGCCAGCGCGCCGGCGGCACGCCGGGCCAGCGCCAGGTGGATGCCCACCCTTGCCATCAGCTCGGAAGCATTGAACGGCTTGGTGACGAAATCCACACCGCCCGCCTCGAACCCGGCCAGCCGCTCGGCGACGGCATCGGCGCCGCTGAGGAAAATGACGGGGATGTCGCGCGTCGCCGGATCGGCCTTCAGCAGCCGGCAGCAGGCAAAGCCGTCGAGCTTGGGCATGCGCACGTCGAGCAGGATCATGTCGGGATGGGCGGCTTTCGCCAGCTGATAGCCCACTTCGCCGTCGCCGGCCACGTCGAGCTTCCAGCTGCGGTCGTCGAACAGGTCCGCCACGAGGCGTTGCTCGAACACGGAATCGTCGATCATCAGGATCGTCGGTGCGGCAGTCGGGGAAGCAGCGGTGTGCAGGTTATCCATGGCGTCGGTGTTTTCAGCATGACGGCTCGCTGCGCGAGGCGTTCTGGTTGACCGGCGTGGACAGGGCTGGCGGGAGGTTTTGAAGCGGTCGGCAACGGTGGTGGGGTTGCCGAATGGAAAGAAGTATCGCGGGTGTCTGTTAAATTAGCAAGCGTTATCGTTATAACTATTGGTCAAATGCAACACTAGCGGATGGCAAGCGAAGCGGGGACAGGCCTCGCGACCTGTCCCCGCCGGTTGTTCAGAACCGGTACTTCAGCTGCACATACACCTGCCGGCCCGACACATCCAGCTTTTGCTGCTCTTCCTCGCTGTAGCGGTATTGCGCCCGCTTGGTATTGGTCAGGTTGGTCGCGTCGACGGAGAACACGAGGTTGTCCGTGACGTTGTAGTTTACCGAAGCGGCCAGCGTGGCGACGCCCTTGGCCATTGTCGGCGCCGTCGGCATCGCCACGCCGTTGATGACGGTGAGGCCCTGGCTGTTGGCGGTCGGCGACGGTGCCGTCGTGCTGCTGACGTACTTGCCCCGGTAGTTCCACACCAGGCGGGCGCTCCACTTGTCGTTCTCGAAGTAGCCGCCCAGGTTGCCGGCCCACTCGGAGGCGCCGACCATCGGCCGGCCGTCGTCCACTTTCGTTTTCGCCCGGCTGACGTTGCCGTTGAAGCCGAAGCTGCCCCACAGCGGCTGCTCGTACGACACTTCGATGCCGTTGATCTTCGCGCCTTGCTGCGAGGAAGAGTTGACGAAGAAGGTCTTCACCGTGTTGTCGGCGGGGTCGACCAGCTGCACGGTCTCGCCCTGCGTCACGGCGCCCGTCTTCACGTAGCCGTCGATCGTCGAGTGGAACAGGTCCACCGCCACCAGCGAGCGGCGGGCGAAGTACCAGGACCACGACAGGTCCACGTTGTCCGACGTGAGCGGCCGCAGGCCCGGGTTCGGTCCGGTGACCGTGCAACCGTTCGCCGTGCACGAGGGCGTGCCGAAGCCGGAACCCAGCACATTGTAGTTCTGCCGGCCGATGGTGCGGCTGGCGCCGAAGCGCAGGTACATTTCCGGCCGCACTTCGTAGCGCACGTTCAGGCTGGGCAGCCAGTTGTCGAAGGTGCGTTCGTTGGGCGACTTGTAGTACACCAGGCCGGCGGCCGGGTTGAATGCCTGGCCGTCGTAATACGTGCTGCCATCGCCCGCCGTGGTGATGGCGGTCGGGTAGGCCGCGCACGGGATGGCGGCCTGGCCCGGTTCCGCCTTCAGGCAGGCGCCGGCCGGTACTGGCGTCACGATGTCGGCATTGATCTTGGTGCGCGTGAAACGCAGGCCGAAGTTGCCGGACCATTTGTCCGTCTCGAAGCTCTGCATCACGTAGGCGGCGTACTGCCGCTCGCGCATGTCGATCTCGTTGACGACGCGGCGTTCGAATTCCGCGGAAGACGGCTTGGTGGCGCCGTTGATGTAATCCTTCAGCGCCTCGGGCGTGAAATAAAAGCCCGTGTTGTCGAAATTGCCGTCCAGGCCGTCGCCGAAGTCGCCAGGGTAGGACTCGTAGCCGGCCGGCGCACCCGTGGCCGTGGCGCTGCGGAAGGCGGGCTGCCACCGGTTGTTCTTGCGGCGGTGGTCGGCAAAGCGCACGCCCGTCTCGAAGGTCGTGAAGATGCCCTTGTCGAGCTTGTATTCGGCATCGAGCTGTGCGCTGCTTTCGCGGTCCACCGTCTTGTTCGACGACGCCGTCTGGCTCACCAGCGAATAGCCGCTGCCGTCCGCGTTCAGGCCGGGCTGGTTCGCGCCGGCACCCAGGTATTGCACGGAAGGCGCATTGTCCACGCCATTGAGCGCGTAACTGATGCCTGTGCCGTAGCGGGCCCACGTGGTGCCCTGGTCGCGTTCCGTCTCGCCCACGCCGCGCGTGGTGGACAGCAGCGTCTTGATGCGCAGGTCGTCGTTGACGCGCCAGTTGGCATCCAGGTCGAGGAAGCCGCTCTCCGCCGTCGCGCCGTCGCGGTAGAACGCCTCGGAGTTGCCCACGTACTGAGGCGTGGTGCCGTCCGGGAAGACGATGTCGGCCGATTTCAGCACGCGCAGCTGGTCGCCGTACATCGTTGTCTCCGTGACGATGACGGGATTGCGGATCTGCGCATACACGCGCTGGCCGTTCGAATTCGTGTTGGCCGACGCGGCCGTGACGCCGCCCAGCGGATCGCCTTTGCCGAGCAACATGCTGTACATGGCACCGGACGTCAGG
This sequence comes from Oxalobacteraceae bacterium UBA6704, assembly GCA_002454505.1. GTDB lineage: Bacteria > Pseudomonadota > Gammaproteobacteria > Burkholderiales > Burkholderiaceae_D > Rugamonas. The sequence goes on along the minus strand of DKJA01000071.1, from coordinate 13,589 downwards.
CGGCCATAGTTGTTCGCTTTCATCCGCGAATAGAAGCCGGTGGCGGTGACGTCGATATCGTTATTGGGCTTGAACTGCAGCGACAGCAGGCCGCCCTTGCGGTCGCGCACGCCTTCGACGAACTCCGAGCTCATCGAGCCGGGCATCCGCACGCCGTTCAGGTCCGCCGCCGTCAGGCCGGTGCCGGCCAGCGAAGCGTCGGTGATGCCCAGCATCGTGCTGGTGTTGATCACGTCCCAGCCGCTCGACGCACCATAGGCCAGCCGCGACACGGAATCGCGGCGCACGTAGCGCTTCTCGGCAAAGCCCTGGGCGATGATGCCGAAGGTGTTGGCATCGTTCTTCCAGTTGATGCTGGCGTTCAGGTCCGGCGCCGACTTGCCCGGCAGGTCGGCATAGGTGACGCCGCCCTGGATCACGCCGGACACTTTTTCCTTCTGCGCCAGCGGCTTGCGGGTGGTGACATTGATCGTGCCGGCCAGCCCGCCGTCGACCAGGTTGGCCTGCGACGTCTTGTAGACGATCGCCTGGTTCAGCACGGAAGAGGGCACCAGCGACAGGCTGGTGCTGCGCGACGACGAATTTTGGTCGGCCACATACCAGTCGGCGGTGCTGACGGCGTGGCCGTTGAAGATGATCAGCGACATGTCCGGATTGGTGCCCCGCATGGACACCTTTTCCGCCTCGTCGTAATCGGTGCGCACGGCCACGCCGGCCAGCCGCTGCAGCGAGTCGGCCAGGTTCTTGTCGGGCATCTTGCCGATGTCTTCGGCGGTGATCACTTCCACGTTGGCGGACGCATTGCGTTTGACGTTCAGTGATTTCGCCATCGATGCGCGGATGCCCGTCACTTCGACCTTCTGCACGTCGCCCGCGGGTTCGGCTGCTGCGGCCGGTTGCTGTACCACTTCCTGTGCCAGCGCCCCCTGCGCCAGCGCCAGCACGGCCGCCGCAACGGCGGCAGCCAGCGGTTTCTGCCTGATGTGTGCCATGCTCTCTCCCTTGTGGTAAGACCGATCTCATACCGGTTCCATCCGAGTATTCGATACAAGTGGCATCATGAACAATGAGAAATTTTTAACATGCCATAGCTTGCCGGAATACCAAACCTGCGGTTATGACACCAGTTGGCGGATTCATTGTCGTCCCGGCGCCGAATCCGCTAACGTGAATCTTTAACCTGGAGAAGCCCATGCGTCTTGCTGTCCTGATCTGCGCCGTGCTGCTGGCCGGCTGTACCGCCACGGCGCCGGATGCGCCGTTGACCACGGAACAGCTGCTGTTAAAGCCGCTCTACAAAATGACGCCGGCCGAAGCGGACCGCTACATCGCCCACATGCAGGCCGCCGAGCCGGACCTGCGCAAGCGCATCGCCGCCATCGGCCGGCAGAATATCGGCCAGCCTTACGTGCTCAACCTGCTGGGCGAATACCCATACCAGATCCATGACCAGTTGCCGATGTTCAGCCTGGCCGAGAGCGATTGTGTTGTTTTTTCAGAACATACCTACGCGATGGCGCTGTCGCGCAACTGGGAGGAATTCTTCTGGATGCTGCAGCGGATCCGCTACAAGGATGGCATCGTCGGCGTCGCCACGCGCAACCATTACACCGAGCAGGACTGGAACATCCACAACGGCTGGCTGGTGACGGACATCAGCGCCGAGCTGGCCGGCGCCAATGTGGCGACCTATGAGCTGACAGTGGACAAGACGCGCTTCCTGCGCACCCGTCACCACACGGAAGCGGAGTTCCCGATTGCCCGCAGCACGGAAAGCTATGTGCCGAAAGAGCACGTGCGCGAGGTGCTGGCGAAACTGGACAACGGCGACTTCGTCAACGTGATCTCGACCCGGAACGGCGAATACTGGGCCTCGCACGTGGGCCTGGTGGTGACGGCGCCGGACGGCAGCCGCCATTTCCTCAACTCGGCGGCGCCGAAAGTGCGCGAGGAAACCTTCGATGCGTTCATCGAGCGGGTGGCGGAGCGGGAGAAGACGCAGCAGAAGGAGGGCAAGCCCGCGCTGCACCTGGCCGGCTTCAAGTTATTAAGGCTGAACGAGCCGGTGGAAGTGCCGCCGATGAAGGCGCAGCCGCGGCCATAGTCAAAGGCCAGCGCGAAGGCTGTGTCATCCGAGGTTGTTGAAGACGCCGGACAGCAGAGGGCGACATCGGCTGTTCAACAATCCCGGATGACAGAGCCATGAAAAAAAGGCTGTGTCATCCGAGGTTGTTGAAAGCGCCGGACCGCAGAGGGCGCCATCGGCCGTTCAACAATCCCGGATGACACAGCCATAAAAAAGGCAGGCCGCTGCGGCCTGCCCCTCTCCTGTTGCAAAGCTGGTTACTTCTGACCCAGCTGCTTGCCCAGCAAGGAATGCTTGCGGGCATAAGTGAAATACACCACCAGCCCGATCAGCAGCCAGATGCCGAAGGCGATCCACGTCACGGCCGACAGGTAAGCCATCAGCACGAAGCAGAACGCCACGGCCAGCAGCGGAATCACCGGCACGCCAGGGCAGCGGAAGGCGCGGTGCAGGTCAGGGCGCTTCTTGCGCAGCACGATGATGGCGATCGACACCAGCGAGAAGGCGGCCAGCGTGCCGATATTGATCAGCTCGGTCAGCACGTTCAGCGGCACCAGCGCGGCCAGCAGGCCGAACACGATGCCGACGATCCACGTGGCGAAGTAGGGCGTCTGGTGTTTCGGGTGGATCGACGACAGGCGGGCCGGCAGCAGGCCGTCGCGCGACATCGCGAAGATGATGCGGGTCTGGCCGTAGGCCATCACCAGGATCACGGTCGTCATGCCCAGGATCGCGCCCAGGTCGACGAAGCCGGCCACCCAGTTCTCGCCCGCATATTTCAGTGCCAGCGACACCGGATGGTCGACGCCGACGAATTCCTTGAACGGCACGATGCCGGTCATGATGGCCGACACGATCACGTACAGGATCGTGCAGCCGGCCAGCGAGCCGATGATGCCGATCGGCAGGTCGCGCTCGGGGCGCTTGACTTCCTCGGCGGCCGACGTCACGGCATCGAAGCCGATGAACGCAAAGAACACGATGGCGGCAGCCGACAGCACGCCGGTATGGCCGTAAGGCATGAATGGCTGCCAGTTGGCCGGCTCCACGTGGCGCGCGCCGACGACGATGAACAGCAGCACGACGCCGATCTTGATCGCCACCATCACGTTGTTCAGCCGCGCCGATTCGCGCATGCCCCACGACAGCATGGCCGTCAGCACGATCATGATCAGGAAGGCCGGCAGGTTGAAGTAGGTTTCCACACCCGGCACGGCGTGCGGCGCCGCCGTCAGCGCGGTGGGCAGGTGCAGGCCGAAGCCGGCGATGAGCGACTGGAAATAGCCGGACCAGCCGACCGACACGGCCGACGTGGCCAGGCCGTATTCCAGCATCAGGTCCCAGCCGATCATCCAGGCGACCAGCTCGCCCATGGTGGCATAGCTGTAGGTGTAGATGGAGCCGGCGACCGGCACGGAGGACGCGAATTCCGCGTAGCACATGGCGGCGAAACCACAGGCCAGGGCGGCGACGATGAAGGACAGCGTCAGCGCGGGGCCGGCCGTCACGGCGCCGGTGCCGGTGAGGACGAAGATGCCGGTGCCGACGATGGCGCCGATCCCCATCAAAATCAGGTCGAAGGGACCCAGGACTTTGGCCAGGCCGCCGGGCTTGCGGGAGGCCGCGACCATGTCGTCGAGATTCTTGGTTCTAAAAAGGCTCACTGCTTCTCCAAGTTGTGTTGGTGTCGTCTCCGTGCCGCGCGTGGACTGGTAATCCCGCAACGGTTCATGTAGATACGGCAAGCCCCGCAGGGTTGCCGCCGCCGCATACTAGCACAGGGAAAGAAGCGTGAGAAAGAAGCAATGCGTTGTCATGGAACAAAGTCAGTTCCTGACAACGGGGGACGAATTCGGGGCGGATTAATGCAGGAAGCGGCCGCGGCTGTCGATATAGCGGGGCGCTTCGGCCATGCGGTCCAGGCGGGCCTGCACCAGGCGGTGCCAGGCTTCCACCCACTTCGATGCCAGTTCACTTTCCGCATCCGAGCGGGCGCCGAGCGTACGTTCGACCGCGCGTTGTTGGCGTTGCAGGGCGTAAGACACTTTGAAGAAGCTGTTCATGGATCGGATCGTCTGGGTGGCCGGCAAAATTGCCTCTGAGACGTATTCTCTCGAATCCTGCCCCGGTTGAATGTGCGCTAGTTCACGTAGGACTGAGATTACAAATAAATCTGTCCCTGTACTACACGGCGTGCTGTCGTCGTCCGACTGTCAAAAGTTTGGCTGGGCAATAAAGTGGAGGAAATGACAACGTAACAGGAAGAATAAAATGTTCAAGACCTCCCAGACCGATTCCGCAGCCGCTTTCGTTACCCCACGCACCCCGCTGGCCGGCATGCCGCCAGCCCGCACCAAGGCCGTGCCGATGGGCATGAGCCTGACGGGCCTGCAGCAGAACGAACTGCTGCGCGCACTGCCGCAAGCCGAACTGGAACGCCTGATGGACGAGCTTGAACTGGTCGCCATGCCGACCGGCAAACACCTGTACGACTTCGGCGACAAGGTCGAATACAGCTACTTCCCGACCACCGCCATCGTGTCGCTGCAATATGTCAACGAAGACGGCGTTTGCACCGAAATCGCCGTCGTTGGCCGCGAAGGCGTGGCGGGCGTGACGATGTACAAGGGCGAACGGGCCAGCAACACGGCCGTCGTCCAGGCCGCCGGCTACGGCTACCGCCTGCGCACCGATGCGCTGCGCGCGCTGTTCGCCGAAGGCGGCATGCTGGCCCAGCAGCTGATGCGCTACACCAGCTGCCTGTTTGCCCAGCTGGCGCAGAACGTCGTGTCCAGCCGCCACAGCAGCATCGAACAGAAGCTGTGCCGCTGGCTGCTGGAACGCCTGGACCGTTCCCCATCGGCCGAACTGAAGGTCACCCAGGAACTGATCGCCAATCTGCTGGGCGTGCGCCGCGAAAGCATCACGGCGGCTGCCGGCAAGCTGGCCACGGACGGCCTGATCCAGTGCCGCCGCGGCATGATCGTCGTGCTGGACCGCGAGGGCCTGGAACGCACTGCCGGCGCCTGCTATTTCGCCGCCCGCGGCGTGCAGCAGCCTTCGCTGGCGAATCACTGAGATCGATCGGGCGCCGCGCAGGCGGCGCTATCAATCGACACCGGGGCCAGGCAACTGTCTCGAGCAAAGCTCGTGGCAATTGCCTGGCCCTTTTTGCACCTGCCGCCAACTGCAAACCGCGATTTAACAATTCGCTGAAACTCATCCATAAATCCCGATAACGATGAGTGTATCCCCTGACTCTCTGTCAATTGCCAAAACGTAGTAACTATGCGGCTTCCGTGACAATTGGCGAGAATGTCTGGTGGTAATTGGTGAGTATGTTGAGTGTCCGGCATTCAATTGTTTCCTGAATGTGGGGCCAGCGCCACATTCGCGCATTTTACAATCGTGCGGCGTTTACACACAGAAACAAATAATCCAGAATCGTTTCTGCCGACCTAAACAACGTCTGCGTCCGCGCCACCAACCAGGTGGTTTTCCGACACACACGACTTTTTAGGATACGCCATGCACATGGGCCAACCGGCATACCAGCAAACCGAGCACGATCTGCACGCCATCAACAGCGCACTGAACAAGGTTCAGGCCGTCATCGAGTTCCAGCTCGACGGTACGATCCTCCACGCGAACGAGAACTTCCTCGCCACCGTGGGCTACACCCTGCCTGAGATTGTCGGCAAGCACCATTCCATCTTCTGCGATCCTGAGTACGTGCGTTCGGCCGACTACCGCGAGTTATGGGAGCGCCTGCAGGGCGGCCACTTCGAGCATGCCCAGTACCGCCGCCTGGCCAAGGGTGGCCGCGACGTGTGGATCGACGCCTCCTACAATCCGGTGCTGGATGCCGACGGCAATCCTTACAAGGTCATCAAGTTCGCCACCGACATCACCGCGCACAAGATCGCCGCCAACGAGCACGCCGGCCTGGTGAACGCCATCAACAAGGCGCAGGCCGTCGTCGAATTCGACATGGCCGGCGTGCTGCAGAACGCCAACGAGAACTTCCTGGCGCTGATGGGCTACGAACTGGGCGACGTGTGGGGCGAACATCACCGCGTGTTCTGCGACGACGACTACGCCGCCAGCCTGGAATACCGCAAGTTCTGGCAAAAGCTCAACCGCGGCGAGTTCGACTGCGGCCGTTACAAGCGCATCGGCAACAACGGCAAGGCCGTGTGGATCCAGGCGACGTACAACCCGATCTTCGACCTGGACGGCAAGCCGTTCAAGGTCGTCAAGTTCGCCACCGACATCACCGAGCAGGTGCAGCTGGAAGTGTCCGTCGAACAGAAAGCCGCCGCGGACCGCCGCAAGGTCGGCATGCTGCTGGAGCACGTGGAACGCGCTTCCCGCGGCGACCTGACCGGCAATATCGACGTGGAAGGCAACGAGCCGATCGACCAGCTGGCCGGCGGCGTGGCGAAAATGATCACCGACCTGCGCGGCCTGATCGCCCAGGTCGTCACCGATGCCGGCAAGCTGTCCGCGTCGGCCGGCACGATCGCCGAACGTTCCAATGTGGTGGCCGGCGGCGCGCAGGCGCTGGGTGCGACCGTCGAGGAAATGAATGCATCGGTGGACGGCCTGACCGCGTCCATCACGACGATTGCCCGCGGCGCACAGGAAGCGAACGTGCTGGCGCAAACCACCAAGGATGCCGCCGAAACGGGCGCGCAGGCCGTGGCCCGCTCGATCGAGGCGATGGCGCTGATCAACCAGTCGTCGGAAGACATCGGCGAAATCGTCAAGGTCATCGGCGAGATCGCCAGCCAGACCAATATGCTGGCGTTCAACGCGGCCATCGAAGCGGCCCGTGCCGGCGAACATGGCCTGGGCTTCTCCGTCGTCGCCGACGAGGTGCGCAAGCTGGCCGAGCGCTCGTCGCAGGCCACCAAGGAAATCTCGAAGCTGATCACGGAATCGGTACGCCGCGTGGCGCAGGGCAGCGAGATCTCGCGCCAGGCCAGCGATGCCTTCGACCGCATTGCGCAAGGCGTGGGCCGCACGTCGCTGGCCATTGCCGACATCTCCGCGTCGGCCAGCGAGCAGTCGCTGACGGCCCGCGAAGTGGCCATCGCGATTGCCCACATCGCCGAGGAAGCGGAAAAATCCGCCGGCTCGTGCGACAGCATCGCCCGCTCGACGGAAGGCCTGAACCAGACCGCCAACGGTCTGAACGAAACCGTCTCCGGCTTCGTGGTGTAATCATGGCGGCCGACGGATTGACCGAACTGTCCGGCCCCGTGCTGACGGCGCTGATCGGCCTGGTGCGCGAGCACACGGGCATCGCGATGAGCGAACGCAAGGGTGTACTGCTGCAGGGCCGCCTGCGTCCGCGCATCCGTGCGCTGGGCCTGGCCGGCTACGGCGCCTACATCGAGCACGTGCGCCGCGGCGAGGAAGTGCCGGCCTTCATCAGCCTGGTGACGACGAACGACACCGCGTTCTTCCGCACGCCCGCCGTGTGGGATTATTTCAGCGACGAGTTCCTGCCCCGCTGGCTGCGCGAGCGGCCGGGCCAGACGCTGCGGCTGTGGTCCGCCGCGGCGGCCACCGGCGAGGAAGCGTATTCGCTGGCGATGGCCTGCGTGGATTTCCAGCAAGCCCACCCGTCGTTCCGCTTCCGCATCGACGCCACCGATATCTCGCCGGATGCGCTGTGCACCGCCCAGGCGGCCCAGTACCAGGGCCGCACGGTGGAGCGCTTCCGCGACGAGCGGCCGGCCCAGTTTGCCCGCCACATGACGGCCGAGGGCAACGGCTGGGCGGTGCGGCCGGAAGTGCGGCGCCACGTGCGCTTCGGCCACCACCACCTGCTGCGCGAACACCGCGCGGAAACGTATGACATGGTGTTCCTCCGCAATGTGCTGATGTATTTCGACGATGCCGACCAGCTGGGTGTGCTGCGCGGCGTGCACGACGCGCTGGCGCCGGCAGGCCTGCTGGTGCTGGGGGAACAGGATGCGATCGCCCGCCTGGGCGCGCCGTTCGGCTTTGACTGTGCGCACGTGTGGCGCAAGGAGCAGGCATGATGACGATGGATAGTACCCGCCACGTGATGGCAGGCGAACTGAAGGTGGGCAGCGGCTCGGACGTGCTGACCTGCCTGCTGGGTTCCTGTGTGGGCATCGGCATGATCTGGAAGCGGGGCGGCCGCTGCGGCCTGGCCCATTGCTTCCTGCCCAATAACGAACGGGGCGCCGGCGATGCGGCGGCCCGCTATGTCAGCCTGGCCGTCCCCGCGCTGCTGTCGGCGATGGGTGTCCGCATGGACCAGTACGACGAAGTGGACGTCATCGTGGCCGGCGGCGCGCGCATGCTGGCGCTGGCCTCCCCGGGCGCGGTCGGCCCGCGCAACGTGGCAGCGGCGGAAGAGCACCTGTCGCGCCGCGGCCTGGCGATCCGCTACGCCGACACGGGCGGCCGCTCGGGCCGCCGGATGAGCATCGACTGCGACCGCCAGAGCTATTCGGTGATCAAGGTCGGTACCGATGACGGCCACCTTGCCGCTCCCGCCGCCTTTGCTTCCGCTGCCACCATCAAACCGCAGGTGAACCATGCATATGCTTGACGCAGTCATGATCCAGTCCCCGCTGGCCGGCACGCCCGCCATCGATCCCGCCGCGCGCAATGCCGCGCAGGCGATGGAAGCGGCGCGCGCCGCGGCAGCCCGCGCACTGGCCGGCGCCGCCGGCATGGAACTGTTCGGCACCTTCATGCTGTGCGGCCAGGAATATGCACTGCCGGCAGCGGCCATCCGCGAAGTGGTGGCCTACCCGGACCGCGTGACGCCGCTGCCGCTGTCGCCGGCCTGCCTGGACGGCATCTTCACGCTGCGCGGCACGGCGATTCCCGTGCTGAACCTGGCGCGCATTTTTGACGCCGCCGCGCCGGCATCGGATGCCACGCAGAAGATCGTCATCCTCGACCATGACGACGTGCTCGTCGGCCTCGTGTTCGAAGGCACCGGCGAAGTGCTGCGCGTGCGGCCCGAACAGCGCAGCACCGTGGCGTACGCCGACGGCCACGCCGCGCCCGTGCTCAGCGGCACGATCCAGCTGGCCGACGGCGCCCGCCTGCTGCAGGTGCTCAATCCTGCCGCGCTGATCCGCATCGACAACGTGCCGCAGGTGCGCTCGATGTCGGCCGTCACCCGCGCCGCGGAACGGTCGCGCTTCCTGCGCGTGTCGGAAGCAAAGAAGGGCCTGTGCTTCACGGCCGGCGGCACATCGTTCGCGTTTGCCATGGCGGCCGTGCAGGAGATCATCCGCGTGCCGGAACTGCGCAGCTCGGTGATGCTGGGCGGCCTGTGCAAGGGCTGGATCAATTTCCGCGGCCGCGCCGTCGGCATCGTCGACTTCGGCGCGCTGATGGGCTGCCCGTCGGCCGAGGCGATCGAACAGGATCGCCGCATCCTGATCGCCCGCGTCGGCAACGAACTGCTGGGCTTCCTCGTCGATGCGGTGGAAACCATCGTGCCGTATTTCGACAGCGACGTGCTGCCGATCCCGCTGCTGGGCACCAAGCGGGGCGCCATGTTCCGCGGCTGCCTGCCGCGGGCCGGCGCGACGGACACGCTGTTCCTCGATCACGAGCAGATCTTCGGCGCGGCCGAACTGGCGGAACTGTGCGCCGGCCACCGCCGCATCTACCAGGACGAAGCGGCTGCCGAAGCGGGCAAGCATGCCACCAGCGCCGCGGCGGCCCGCCGCCAGGTGTATCTGGCATTCGGCCTGGGCAATCCGTGGGCGACCGATATCCGGCAGGTGCGCGAAATCATTCCGTTCACGCCCGGCATGACCCGCCCGCCCGGCGCGCCGGCCTGCGTGCACGGCATGCTGAACCTGCGCCAGCAGATGATCAGCGTGATCGACCTGCGCGTGCTGTACGGCATGGCACCGCTGGACTGCACGGCCGACTGCCGCATTCTCGTGCTGGAGCAGGGCAACGAACGTTACGGCGTGATCGTCGACCGCGTCGACAGCATCGTCAACCTGCCCGACAGTGCGCGCCGGCCTTCGCCGAAACTGCTGCGCGCCGGCGGCGGCATCGCCGACATGCGCTCGGACGTCAATGAGGTGCTGGAACTGGCCGGCGGTGAAGTGCTCAGCCTGTTCGAGCGCGACACCTTCTTCGCCAAGCTGGCCGCCGTACTGAACGCCTGAGTGCCTGACTAAGCTTCCGGCCGCACGCAACCCCGGCCGGCCTGCTTGGCTTCGTACATGCGGGTGTCCGCTTCCCGCACCAGTTCGTCCGGCGTCACCGTGTCGTCGGGCTGCTGCGACGCGATGCCGATGCTGGCGCCGATCTGTACCGTGGCGGCGCCCAGTTCCATCGGCCGCGACAGTTCGGCCACCAGTTTCTGCGCCACCGTGCGGGCATCGTCCAGCGTGCACGGCTGGCCTTCCAGCAACACCATGAATTCGTCGCCGGCCAGCCGCAGCACGCTGTCGTTCTGGCGCACCGTTGCGCGCAGCCGCTGCGCGACGTGGCGCAGCACCTCGTCGCCGGCATCGTGGCCGTAGCGGTCGTTGACGGCCTTGAAACCGTCCAGGTCGATGAACAGCAGCGCCAGGCCGATGTTGTGGCGGCGCGAACGGGCCTGCGCCTGCGGCAGCAGTTCGCCCAGCGCGCGGCGGTTGAGCAGGCCGGTCAGGGTGTCGTGGCGGATGTCGTGCTCGCGCTGCTCCTCGGCCTGCTTGCGGTCGGTGATGTCGTGCAGAAAAGCGGAAAACGTCACCTCGCCATCGATCTCGGTGGCGTGGATGCGGATCTCGACGGTCAGCGCGCTGCCGTCCTTGCGGATGGCCGGCAACTCGAGGCGGCGGCCCAGCACCGTGGCGCGGCCGGTGGCCAGGTAGCGCGCCAGGCCCCGTTCATGCTTGGCGCGCAGCGCCGGCGGCACGATCAGGTGTTCCATCGGCATGCCGATCGCTTCGAAGGCACTCCAGCCGAAGGTGCGCTCGGCCAGCCGGTTCCAGGCGGTGACGCGGCCCGCCGTATCGATGCCGATGTAGGCGTCGTTGGCGTATTCGAGGATGCTGGACAGCTCCGCCTCGCGCGCCCGCAGCGCCTGTTCGACCTGGCGCTCGCGGGCCATCGCATCGGTGAGGTGGGCATTGGCATCGACCAGTTCGCGGGTGCGCTCGCCGACCCGCTCTTCCAGCTGGGCGTGCATGACGGCCAGTTGCTGCTCGGCGGTTTTCTGGGCGTGGATGTCGGTGATGCCGGCAATGAAGTATTCGGGTTTGCCGTCGGCATCGCGCTTGAGGCTGGCGTTGACGTTGACCCACACCTGGCTGCCGTCCTTGCGGATGAACCGCTTCTGGCTGGCGTAATGGCGGATGCGGCCGGCCAGCAGGTTGCGCATGGCGGTGAAATCGGCCGGCAGGTCGTCCGGATGGGTGATGTCCTGGAAGCCGAGGCGGCGCAGTTCGTCGTCGCTGTAGCCGACGATGGCGCAGGCGGCCGCATTGACGGCGATCCAGCCGCCGTTCGGGTCGAGCAGCGCGATGCCCACGCTGGCCAGCTCGAACACGGCGCGCAGCCGGTCCTCGGAGGAACGGATGGCGGCGCCGGCGTGTTCCAGCTGGCCCCGCGCCGCCACCAGCTGTTCGCGGCGGCGCACTTCGTCGGCCACGATGGCGGCCAGGTCCTGCAGCGTGGCCAGGTCGTCCGGCGTCAGCTGCCGGGGCTGCGTGTCGATGGCGCACAGCGTGCCGATCGCGTGGCCTTCGTCGGTGCGGATGGGCACGCCGGCATAGAAGCGCACGTGCGGCGCACCGGTGACGAGGGCGTTGGCGGCAAAGCGGGGATCGGCATGCGCGTCGTTGACGATCAGCGGTTCGCTCTGCGCGATGGCATGGGCGCAGAACGCCACGTCGCGCGGCGTCTGCTGCGCATCGAGGCCGACGCGCGACTTGAAGAACTGGCGGTCGCTGTCGACCAGCGAGAACGCGGTGATCGGCATGCCCAGCAGCCGGCTGGCCAGCCGCGTGACGCGGTCGAAGACAGGTTCGGCCGGCGTGTCGAGCAGCTGCAACGCGTGCAGCAGCGCGATGCGTTCTGCTTCGCCGGGCAACTCGGGGTAGGGGTGGCGGGCGTTCATGGCCCAATTGTAGCGACTGGCGGCGGATGGTGACGCCCGATGGGCCGCCGGCGACGGATCAGTGGATGGGGCGGTCGGTACGGCGCGGCGCGCCGCCCGCAGCGGCGGGCGACAGCACGCGCAGGATGGTATCCGGGAGCACGCCTTGCTGCGTCATGTAGGCCCATGCCAGCGCGGCGCCGCACTCGCTGTCGAGCCGGATGCCCTGTTCGACAACGGCCGCCTGCACCGCGTTGCTGCGCCTGTCGTTGCGGCTGTGCTGGTCCATCGGGAATCCCGTCAGTTGGGCCGGGTTCGGCCTCTGTACAGCATCCACCGTTGCATCCGGCAAGTCAAGGCATCAGGGAAAAAAGGTTCTGAAAAGACACGCCAGCAGTTCAGTGCCGGCGCTCCTGCAACAGTCCGGGCGGCGGCGGCGGCCCCGGCAGCTCTGGCCCGCGCAGCCCGTCGCGGTAAGCGCTGGGCGTGGTGCCGGCCCGTTCGCGGAAGGCGGTGGCGAAGTTGGCGGCCGTGCTGAAGCCGACCAGCTGGGCAACGTCGCGCACGTCCATGTCGGTATCGCGCAGCAGCGTCATGGCGCGGGTGATGCGCAGTTCGCGCACGTAGGCAAACACGCTGACGCCCAGCTGCTGGCGGAACAGCTGGTTGAGGCGCTCTCTATAAGTGCCGACGCGCCGCGCCAGTTCCGTCAGGCCGGGCAGCTCGCCCAGGTTGTCGGCGATGAAGCGCTGGGCGGCGCCGACCAGCACCGCATCCGGATCGGTGCTGGTTGGTTCCGGCCATGGCGCGGTGCGCACGCGCTGCGCCAGGTTCAGGTGGATGCGCACGCGCGCCAGCAGCTCTTCGGCGGCATACGGCTTGGCGATGTAGTCGACGGCGCCGGCCATCAGCCCGGCCACCTTTTCTTCCGGGCGGTCGGCGCCGGACAGGAAGATGACGGGAATGCCGTGCGTCGTGCGATTGGCCTGCAGCAGGCGGCAGCAGGCCATGCCGTCCATGTCCGGCATGCGCACGTCCAGCAGGATCAGGTCGGGCTGCTCGACCTGCGCCAGCTGGTAGCCCTGGTTGCCGCTGCCGGCCACGCTGACGTGATACCCGCACTCGGTGAGGATGTCGACCAGAAGTCGTTGTTCGAACTGCGCATCGTCCACGACGAGGATGTGTGGAACGGAGACGGCGGCTGACGTCATGCGGGCGCTTTCGTTTTTTGGTTGGAGCTATGTTGCGTATTATGCGCATTCGCGAAAAATATTTCGCACGATTCGTCGCGTGCAAAGGCCTTTTCTTCGCAATCAAAACTGGCTGTAAAACGGGTTCATCCATAATGGAATCATGTGTTGGGGCAAGGCAATAAAAAGCGCCCGCATGACGTCA
>DKJA01000009.1:23612-24037 GCA_002454505.1 Oxalobacteraceae bacterium UBA6704 | reverse complement strand
AACGACATCAGTCATCGCGCCGAGGAAGGCGAAATCTTCGTTGCCGATCCGTTCGTGCTGTTCGGCGCCGACTTCGGCGGTTCCGCGGTCCAGGCAGGCGACGTGTTCAGCGACCGCTTCCTGCTCGCCTTCGACACGGCGATGACGCTGAACCTGACGGTGACGTCGGCCGGCACCGCCATCAACCCGGGCCTCGACCTGACCGCGTTTTCTCTGTACAACGCGACGAACGACCAGCTGGTCTGGAGCGGCACGCAAGTATCCGGCGGCCTGTTCGACCAGTGGGACCTGAACACCACGGCCATTACGTCCGGCAACTACTACCTGCAGGTATCGGGCGTGCTGGTTTCCGCCACCGGTGGCGTGTTCCAGGGCGAAGGCCTGATGTACGGCGCCGCGCTGCCGGTGCCGGAACCGGCCACCTA
>DKJA01000009.1:0-23529 GCA_002454505.1 Oxalobacteraceae bacterium UBA6704 | reverse complement strand
GTGCCGGAACCGGCCACCTACACCATGCTGCTGGGTGGCCTGGCCATCGCCGGCGCTGCCGCACTGCGCCGCCGTCGCGGCTGACAAGGAGATCCCCATGAAAAAATTCCTGCAAGCCTGCTGGCTGGCGCTGCTGGTGCTGGCCGCGCTGCCGGCGCAGGCCGGTTACGTCAACCTGAGCAATGCCACCGTCGACATCACGGGCAAGCTGACCGGCAACGGCACCTACCGCTTCAGCCGCCTGGTAAGCGCCGTCGGCGCCGAGCTGACCAGTACCGGCAACAGCTTCAGCGATCACTATGCCTTCACGCTGACCAACTGGTACGAGACCAACGCGTCGATGACGTCGCTGCTGCGCACCGGCGGTACCGGCCTGACGATCACCGGCTTCAACCTGCGCACGAGCGCCGGCGAGCTGGTGTCGCAGGGTTACCTGAATACGCTCGCGTCGGCGGCCACGCAATCGTGGGTGCTGGAAGGTGCGCGCCTGCTGGCGGCCGGTTCGTACTACCTGGAAGTGAACGGCTACGCCACTGCGACGGCCGGGACCTACAGCGGCACGCTGGCGGTCAACGCCGTGCCGGAACCGGCCTCGCTGGCGCTGCTGCTGGGCGGGATCGGCATGATGGGACTGGTGCTGCGCCGCCGCACCTGAGCGGGTGCCGCTATAATCGAACGGAAGCTGCGGCTTCCGTTTTTTTTCGTCCGTATTGTCGATCCCTTCACCGGAGCGTGCCTGTTTTGCGATTCGCCTTCCTCCTGCCGGCCGTGCTGGCCACCGTTGCCCTCCATGCCTGCGCCCAGGGCGCCACCGGTCTGCAGCCGGCGCGGCTGGCCATCGTCATCAACGACGACGAACCGAACAGCGTCGAGCTGGGCGAGTACTACCGCACCGCGCGGGGCATCCCCGAGAAAAATGTCGTGCACGTGCGGATTCCGGGCAAGCCGCGCAAGCTCACTGCCGAACAGTTCGCCGAACTGAAGGCGGAGATCGACGGCAAGCTGGGTGCGGAGGTGCGGGCCGTGCTGATGGTGTGGACAGCGCCTTATGCGGTCGAGTGCAACGGCATCACGGCCGCCTTCACGCTCGGTTACGACCCGGAGCAGTGCGCCCGCAGCTGCGCACCCGGCAAACCCAGCCCTTATTTCAACACGGCCACCGCGCCCGGCGCCAGGCTGGCGATGCTGCTGCCCACCGAGTCCGTCGACGAAACGAAAGCGCTGATCGAACGGGGCAAGGCCAGCGGCTTTCGCGTGCCGGCGGCGGGCGCGTACTACCTGGTCACCAGCGACGGCGCCCGCAACAGCCGCGCGCAGTTCTTTCCGCCGGCCGGCGCCGTGGCACGCAGCAAGCTGACGATCCATCGGCTGCGCGAGGATGCGCTCGAAGGCAAGCGCGACATCATGATCTACCAGACGGGCAGGGCGAAGGTGGACAAGCTCGACACGCTGCAGTTCCTGCCCGGTGCGCTGGCCGACCACCTGACCTCGTTCGGCGGCGACCTGCTGGGAGAAGGCCAGATGAGCAGCCTGCGCTGGCTGGAGGCGGGCGCGACGGCCAGTTACGGTACGGTCAGCGAGCCGTGCAATTACTGGCAGAAGTTCCCCAATCCGGCTGTGCTGCTGAAGCACTACCTGGCCGGCGCGACGGCCATCGAAGCTTACTGGCGCAGCGTGGCGTGGCCGGCGCAGGGCGTGTTCGTCGGCGAGCCGCTGGCCGCGCCGTATAAACGGTGAGCGACGCCGAGATTACCGCTGGCGGCGTGCCAGTGCCGCCAGCATGGCCAGGCCGGCCAGCAGCATCGCCCACGTGCCCGGCTCTGGGACCGGCGACGGGATGACCGCGGCATCGTCCAGCGCGCCGCCGTCGCGCGACGTCAGCGCCGCGGGCAGCCCCATCGACGAGACGGCGACAGTGCCGGTGCTGTAAACGAAGCCGGCGTCGGCCGCCGTGCTGCCGTCGACTGCCGCGGGCAGCGTGTCGCCGGTGCGGTACCAGGTGTCCTGCGCCGCGAACAGATCTGTCGCCGACGCGGCAGTCCAGCCATCCAATCCATTTTCCTGCGTACCGGTAGCCGCATCCAGCGTGATCACGCGCGTGCGCTGCGCCAGGCCATGGTCGTCGATGCCGGCAGCCAGGCGGCGGCCGGCCGGGTCGTCCAGCCTACTGTTCCAGTCGTTCGCCGCCGATACGCCCGCCGTCCTGAACCTGCCCTTGCCGATGCTGCCATCGCTGAGACGGCAGGCGCCGTGACCGTCGATGTCGGCATCGCTGCTGCGCGCCATGGCTTCTGCCGACGTGCCGTCGGTTGCCTGGGCGCAGGCCGACTGCTGCGTTTGCTCCTGCGCGTCTTCCGCTACCGGCGCGGCAGCGTAAGAGACGCCGGTCAGCAGCAGCGCGGTGGTCAGGGACAGGAGGCGGGGCAGGCTCATTATTGTTTCCAATTCAACACTAATATGTACACTGCGCAATGTATCACGAGTGGAACATTTTCACGAGGAAAAACTACCCAAAACCCGCGTGGTTGCTCGTTTGCATCACTTGCATCGGGAGAGGGATTAGGCCGAACAGACCAATGGGCTGTCACACCCCAGTCATAACATTTGGCTAATATGCAATTAGCAACAAAGTTGCACAAGAGTCAGCGTCCAAGCTGGCGGACAAGTTTGCTTAAAACCTCATACCTATATCGCAGGGATTTCCATGACCACAAACGTTTCCACTCCCGGCCGCCTGACGGTGCTTGCCGCGCTGCTGGCCGGCCTGTCCGCGCCGGCGCTGGCCGCTTCCGACATCGTCATCAGCCAGGCCTATGGCGGCGGCGGCAATACCGGTGCCACCTACAAGGCCGACTTCATCGAGCTGTTCAACCGCGGCAGCACCGCCGTCACGTTGACCAACTGGAGCGTCCAATACGCCAGCACGAGCGGCAGCAGCTGGCAGGTCACCAACATCCCGACGGTCACGCTGCAGCCTGGCCAGTACTATCTCGTGCAAGAGGCCAGCGGCACGGGCGGCACGGTGGACCTGACGCCGGACACCACCGGCACGATCGCGATGAGCGGCAGCGGCGCCAAGGTGGCGCTGGTCAGCTCGCGCACCGCGCTGGCCGGCGCGTCGCCATCCGGCGCCACGCTGGTGGACCTGCTGGGCTGGGGGGCGGCCGGTGCCTACGAAGGCAGTGCGCCAGCGGGCGGCACGGCCAACACGACGGCCGTGCTGCGCAACGAAGCGGGTTGCGTGGATACCGACAACAACGGCGCCGATTTCACGGTCGCCACGCCGACGCCGCGCAACACGGGTTCGCCACTGAATGCCTGCGGCGTGCAGACGGCCAAGCCGATCGTGCCGAGCTGCCCGGCCAATCTGGGCGTCGCGCAAGGCTATCCGGGTGCCGCGCAGCTGGCCGCCACCGATGCCGACAGCATCGTCAACGGCGCCGCCATCACGTCGGCCGCCGTGGCCGGCATCACGCTGGCGGAATTCACGCCGGCAACTGAAGCGGGCGCAAATGCGTCGGTGCGCCTGGCCGTGGCCAGCAACGTGCCGCTGGGCAGCTACCCGGTGACCGTCCGCTTCGTCAATGACGACGCGCAGGAAGCGAGCTGCACGATCGGCGTGACCGTGCAGGCGCTGCCGCCGATCACCCACACGATCCCGCAGATCCAGGGCAGCGGCCCGACCAGCCCGTATGTCAACACGGTGCAGACGACGGAAGGCATCGTCACTGCCAAGGTGGCGGGCGGCTTCTTCCTGCAGGATGCCAATGGCGACGGCGACCCGGCCACGTCCGATGCGCTGTACATCTACAGCGCCAGCGCGGCCGCCAACGTGTCGGTCGGCCAGCGCGTGCGCATCACCGGCTCGATCACCGAATACACCCCGGGCGGCGCAACGCGCTCGTACACCGAGATGCAGGACGTGACGTCGACCGTGGCGCTGGCCTCCGGCCAGTCCGTGCAGCCGACCAATGTCGAACTGCCGAACGCCCGCCTGGACCAGCTGGAAGGCATGCTGGTGCGCTTCACCAGCCCGCTGACGATTTCGCAGACCGCCTTCGTCGGCAGCCGCGGCGAGCTGACGCTGTCGTCCGGCCGCCTGGAAATCCCGACCAACCGCTACAAGGCCGGCAGCGCCGACGCGAAGGCGCTGGCCGCAGCCAACGCCATCAACCGCATCGTGCTGGACGACGGCATCTTCGTCACGCCGACCACCATTCCGTACATCGGCGAAGGCCCGACGGTGCGCGCCGGCGACATGGTGCGCGACCTGACCGGCGTGGTCGACTTCGGCGCGCTGGGCGGCGGCGGTGCCGGCTTCAAGCTGCAGCCGACGATCGCCCCGGAGATCACCCGCGACAACCCGCGCGAAGAACCGCCGTTCATCGCCACGGGCAACGTCAAGGTGGCCAGCGCCAACGTGCTGAACTTCTTCACGACGTTCACCAACGGCACCAATGTGCTGGGCCAGACGGGCCAGGGCTGCACGGTGGGCACCAGCACCACCGCCGGCAACTGCCGCGGCGCCGACAACATGGCTGAATTCGTCCGCCAACGCGACAAGATCGTCGCCGAACTGAAAGCCATCGATGCCGACGTCGTCGGCCTGATGGAAATCCAGAACAACGGCGACTACGCCGCCGGCTACCTGGCCGACAGCCTGAACGCCGCCTACGGCGCGCCAGTCTATGCAGTGGTGCCGAAACCGGCCGCCACGGGCACGGACGCGATCCGCGTGGCGATGCTGTACAAGCCGGCCAAGGTGGCCCTGGCGGGTACCGCGCTGGCCGATGCGGACAGCGTCAACAACCGGCCGCCGATGGCGCAGGCCTTCCGCGCCGGCAACGGCGAGAAGTTCTCCGTGATCGTCAACCACCTGAAGTCGAAGGGCAGCTGCCCGTCCGGTTCCGGTGGCGAGGCCGACAACGGCGACGGCCAGAGCTGCTGGAACGCCACCCGCGTGGCGCAGGCCAACCGGCTGGTGAACGTGTTCGTGCCGCAGGTGCAGGCGGCCGCGGGCGACCAGGACGTGCTGATCATCGGCGACATGAACTCGTACGGCATGGAAGACCCGATCGCCGCCATCGTGGCGAAAGGCTTCGTCAACCAGCTGGAACGCTTCGTGCGGCCGAGCGGCATTCCTTACTCGTACGTGTTCGGCCATGAATCCGGTTACCTGGACCACGCGCTGGCCAGCGCCACGCTGAGCCCGCAAGTGGCCGGCACCGCCAGCTGGCACGTCAATGCCGACGAACCGTCGGTGATCGACTACAACACGGACGGCAAGCCGCAGGACCTGTACAACGCGCTGCCATACCGCGCGTCGGACCACGATCCGGTCATCGTCAGCCTCGACCTGCAACCGGCGTTCGCCGACGTCACCGGCAGCGTGCAGACGACCAGCTCCGGCCTCGTGCTGAACCGCGCCACGCAGCTGTTCACCGGCACGGTCACGCTGGTCAACACGTCCGGCGCCGCGCTGGCCGGCCCGCTGACGCTGTCGTTCGACGGCCTGACGTCCGGCGTCACGCTGAAGAATGCCACCGGCACCAAGAACGGCGCGCCGTACATCACGGTGGCCGGCGGCCTGGCACCGGGCGCATCGGTGGCGATTCCTGTCTCGTTCAGCAATCCGGGCAAGGTGAACACCACCTACACGGCACACATCTACAGCGGCAACTATTAACCAGCGCCTACCAAGGAACATGAACATGAAAGCACATCGACTCTCCCTGCGCCACATGGCGGCGGCCCTGGCGCTGGCCCTGTGCAGCAGCTTCGCGGCAGCCGACACCACCGTCGCCATCACCATCGACACCAGCAGCTTCGGTGCCGGCGGCTGGCTGGACCTGCAGTTCAACCCGGCCTACGCCGGCGCGCCGGCGGCCACGGCCACGGTCAGCAACTTCGCCGGCTTCGACGCGGCAGCCGCCGTGGAAACGGCCGGCCAGGTGTCCGGTTCGCTGGCCGCCGGCTATGTGTTCGGCAACGGCGACAGCTGGAACGACCTGTTCCACTCGGTCACCTACGGCGGCATCCTCAGCTTCGACGTGACGTTCGGCGGCGATGCCGACCTGTCCGGCAATGTCGCGGAATCCGTGTTTGCCGTGTCGGCCTACGGCGCGGATGGCGTGACGCTGCTGGGCGGCTCGTCGTCGATCGACGGCAGCCTGGCGGTCGTCAACTGGACGCCGGCCACCGGCGGCATCACCACTGCCGTCTACTCGGACGTGGCGACGATCTCGGCCGTGCCGGAGCCGTCGTCGTGGCTGATGCTGGGCATCGGCGGCATGCTGATTGCCGGCGTCGCCCGCCGCAAGGCGCAGGCCAAGCTGGGCTGATCCAGCAAGGTGGCGTGGCGCAGTGATGCGCGCACGCCACAGTCGAGGTAAACCGCCGCCGGCACCCGCGAGGGCCCGGTGGCGCGTCGTTTCCGCTCTATCGGCGGGGATTTATTCGCGCAAACTCTGAATGCTTCAGTTAAATCGTATTGGCTGCCTGGGGAACCATCGTGCATAGTTAAATTTGCTATTGTTTTTGTTACGTCAATGCGTAACGTGCGCGCCATGCCTGCCCAGGTTCTTCTGATCGACAGCGACGTCTCCGTCCAGCAACTGCTGGGCTATAACCTGCTGCATGCCGGCCACGGCGTGACGCCGGCGGCCGATGCGGAAAGCGCGCTCGTGCTGATCGAGGAAACCACGCCCGACATCGTGCTGCTGGAGTGGGACCTGCCGGGCCAGTCCGGGCTGGCGCTGATCCGCCGGCTGCGCGCGCGGCCGGCCACGGCGGACCTGCCCCTGATCATGCTGTCCGCCCGCTGCGCCGAGCAGGACAAGGTGCTGGCGCTGGAAGCGGGCGCCGACGACTACATCGCCAAGCCCTTCGGTGCGCGCGAGACGATCGCCCGCGTGCACGCCGTGCTGCGCCGCCGCCAGCCCGCGCCGCCGGCCGCCGGCCTGACCATCGATCCCGGCACGCAGCGGGTCACGGCGGGCAGCCGCCAGATCGCGCTGGGCCGCGTCGAATTCCGCCTGCTCAATTTCCTGATGCAGCATCCGCAGCGCGTGCACACCCGCTCGCAGCTGCTCGACCAGGTATGGGGCGTCGATGCCTACCTGGCCGAGCGCACCGTCGATGCCCACGTGGGCCGCCTGCGCAATGCGCTGCAGCCCTGCGGCTATGGCGACCGCATCGAGACGGTGCGCGGCAGCGGCTACCGCTTCGTGCCGGCGTGATGATGCAGTCGCCGGTCATCCTCAGCGGCCAGGAGCAGGAGTACCTGCTGCACGTACTGGAAGCGGCGCTCGACCTGGCCGACCTGGGCCAGCTGTTCCTGTGGTCGCAGGGCCAGTTGCAGGCCGTGCTGCCGCACCGCGTGCTGGTCTGCATGCAGGTGGACGGCGCCGGCGACGTGCTGCGCACCGAATGCCTGCACGGCGGCGAACTGCCGGCGGCGCTGGCAGAGGCGCTGTGCGCGCCGGATGGCGGACTGGCCCATGCGGTGCGCGAGCGGTGGCGCCGCGGCGCCCGGCAGCCGCTGATGCTGGAGGATGGCGGCAGCGCGGAAGAGGGCAGGCTGGCCGCACTGGGCCTGCATAATGCGCTGGCCCATGGCAGCGAGGCACTGCCCGGCGGCGCCACGTTCTTCATGCTGTGCGGCCTGCCGCAGCGGCCCGGTGCCCGTCACGGGCACTTCCTGCGGCTGTTGTTGCCGCACCTGCACCTGGCATTGCAGCGGATCGGTCCGGCTGTGGCGCGGCCGGCCACGCGCAGCCTGTCGCTGCGGGAAACGCAGGTGCTGCGCTGGCTGCGCGAAGGCAAGAGCAACGACGAGATCGGGCAGATCCTCGGCATCAGCGCGCTGACGGTGAAGAACCACCTGCAGCGGCTGTACCGCGTGCTGGGCGCCAGCAACCGGGCCCACGCCGTGGCGCGCAGCAGCATGCTGGCGCCGATGTCGCTGGACCATGCTAACCGTTAATATTTGTTCAAGTCCGCCACATGCTGTCAATGAGAAACTCAAGTGTGCGCCGGGTATGCAACGGTGAAATAAAAAATTGTCTAAACCTTAAATGTCATGGTACCTTTCACCGTCAATGTGGCAATCGGAGGTTGTGTCGGATGCATGCAGCAAAGTGTAAGTTTTCCCTGCCACGGGAACGGTTGAAAGCAAACGGATTCACGCTGCTCGAGCTGCTGGTGGTCATCGTCATCATCGGCCTGCTGGCAGCCTACGTGGGGCCGAAGTACTTCTCGCAACTGGGCAAGTCCGAAGTGACCGTCGCCAAGGCGCAGATCGAAGCCTTCGAGAAATCGCTGGACACGTACCGGCTCGACGTGGGCCGTTATCCCACCACCGAGGAAGGCCTGGGCGCGCTGCTGACGGCGCCGGCCACGGCGGGCGTCAAGTGGAACGGCCCGTACCTGAAGAAAGGCGTGCCGCCCGATCCGTGGGGCCACCCGTACGCGTACAAGGCGCCCGGTTCGCGCGCCGAATACGAGATCACGTCGCTGGGCAAGGACGGCCAGCCGGGCGGCAGCGGCGACAACGCCGACATCACCTCGCAATAACGCTTCGACGAAACGAGTCCCATGCAGTACGACGTACGCACGCTGTCGCCGGAAATGGTGATCGGCCACCTGGTGGTCGATGGCCGGGACGAGGCCGATGCGCGCCGCCAGGTGGAAGGGCGCGGCCTGTTCGTCAGCGCCGTCCACCCGGTGCGGGGCGCGGCCATGCGGCGCGGCAAGGGCCGCGCGCTGAACCTGGTGCTGTTCAGCCAGGAGCTGCTGGCGCTGCTGACGGCCGGCCTCGGCATCGTCGAGGCGCTGGAGGCGCTGCTGGAGAAGGAAGCAAGCCCGGCCACGCGCAGCGTGCTGGAGCGGCTGCTGGGCGGGCTGCGCGAAGGCCAGCGGTTCTCGTCCGTGCTGGCCGAACAGCCGCAACTGTTTCCGCCGCTGTACGTGGGCATCGTCCGCGCCGCCGAAGGCACCAGCGACCTGCCGCAATCGCTGTCCCGCTACATCGATTACCAGCAGCGCATCGACACGGTGCGCGCCAAGATCGTCAGTGCCGCCATCTATCCGTGCATCCTGCTGCTGGTCGGCGGCGGCGTGTCGATGTTCCTGATCGGCTATGTGGTGCCCCGCTTCGCCGAGGTGTACCAGGGCGCCGGCCGCAACCTTCCGTGGCTGTCGCAGGTGATGCTGTCGTGGGGCCAGTTCGCCGGCAACCACACGGCGGCATTGTTCGGCGGGCTGGCGCTCGTCATCGGTCTCCTCGTGTTCGCGGTGCGGCGGCTGCTGGCCAGCGGCGGCCTGGCGCGGCTGCTGGGGCGGCTGCCCGGCATCGGCGAGCGCGTGAAGATTTATGAACTGTCGCGGCTGTACCTGACGCTGGGCATGCTGACCGAAGGCGGCATCACCATCGTCCAGGCCATCGAGACGGTGCAGGGCATGGTGTCGGCCAACGTCAAGACCGGGCTGCAGATGGCGAAGAGCGCCGTGGAAGCGGGGCTCCCGCTGTCCGCCGCGTTCGACGCGAACGGCCTGACGACGCCGATCTCGCTGCGCATGCTGCGCGTGGGCGAACGCACCGGCGACATGGGCCCGATGCTGACCAAGTCCGCCGCCTTCTACGACGGCGAGATCACCCGCTGGATCGACCGTTTCACGCGCACCTTCGAACCGCTGCTGATGGCCGGCATCGGCCTGATCGTGGGCGGCATCGTCGTCCTGCTGTACATGCCCATCTTTGACCTTGCCGGAGAAATGTCGTGAACGATCCGGCCCTCGCTGCCATTCCCGCCTGTCCCGCCATCGATGCTGCGCTGCTGGCGCAGGCACGGGCCAGCCAGGCCGTGTCCAAACGGACGCTGGTGGAAGAACTTGAAACGCTGTCCGGCACGGAGCCGCGCCTCGTCGTGCGCGCACTGGCGCTGCCGTTCGGCCTGGCCGTGCTGGAGACGGTCGAGATGCTGGCCTTCACGCCCGCTTTCGACCTGCTGCCGCTGTCGCAGGCGATGGCGCGCAAGAGCGTGCTGCTGCGCACCCAGGAAGGCGTCGTCGTCGGCGTGATCGCCGATCCGTTCGACCTCGATCTGCAGACGTGGCTGTCGGCCCAGGCGCGCGCCACGGCGCATGCGCCGCTGCAGCTGCGCCTCGCGCTGCAGTCCGACATCCAGGCCTACCTGTCGAAGCAGGAAGAGTCGGCCCGCGCCACCGATTCCGTGCAGGCGGGCGGCGACAATGCACGCCGCGACGGCAAGACGGCGGCGGTGCTGTCGTTCGCCTCCGTGTCCGAGGCGGCCAGTCCCGCCGTGCGGCTGGTGAACTCCACGCTGTACGACGCGCTGAAGGCGGGCGCGTCGGACATCCACCTGGAAAGCACGGCCGGCGGCCTTGCCGTCAAATACCGCGTGGACGGCGTGCTCGATCACGCCACGGCCGTCAACGGCATCGAAGTGGCCGAGCAGATCATCTCGCGTTTGAAGGTGCTGGCCGAGCTGGACATCGCCGAGCGCCGTGTACCGCAGGACGGGAGCTTCCGCGTCGAATCGGGCGGCCGCGAGATCGACCTGCGCGTGTCGATCATGCCCAGCATCCATGGCGAGGATGCGGTGATCCGTATCCTCGACAAGCGTGCGATGATCGAGTCGTACGGCTCGCTGTCGCTGGAGTCGCTGGGCTTCGATGCGCCGTCGCTGGTGTCGCTGCGCACGCTGGCGCAGGAAGCGTACGGCATGCTGCTGGTGACGGGGCCCACCGGTTCCGGCAAGACGACGACGCTGTACGCCGCGCTGACCGAAATCCACAACGGCCGCGAAAAGATCATCACCATCGAAGACCCGGTCGAATACCAGTTGCCCGGCATCCTGCAGATTCCCGTCAACGAGAAGAAGGGCCTGACGTTCGCGAAAGGCCTGCGTTCGATCCTGCGCCACGATCCGGACAAGATCATGGTGGGCGAGATCCGCGACCGCGAGACGGCGGAAATCGCCGTGCAGTCGGCGCTGACGGGCCACCTGGTGCTGACCACCGTCCACGCCAATAACGTGTTCGACGTGTTCGGGCGCTTCACCCACATGGGCATCGATCCGTATGCGTTCGTGTCGGCGTTGAACGGCATCTGGGCGCAGCGGCTGGTGCGCATCAACTGCCCGCACTGCGCGGCGCACTACACGCCGGACGATGCGGAACTGGAAAGCGTGGGCCTGACCCGCGCCGACGTGTACGACTACGAATTCAAGGCCGGCAAGGGCTGCGGCGACTGCCGCGGCACCGGCTACAAGGGCCGCCGCTCGATCGCCGAGATCCTCACGCTGAACGACGAGATCCGCGAGCTGATCGTCGAGAAGCGGCCGATCCGCCAGGTCAAGCAGGCCGCTTACGAGAACGGCACGCGCAGCCTGCGCCAGGCCGCGCTGGAAGTGGTCAAGCGGGGCGGCACGACGCTGGCCGAAATCAAGCGGGTGACCCTCCATGCGTAGATCCCCGGGACAGGCATTGCAGCTGGGCGTGTCGGGCGGCGCCGTCAGCCTGCTGCGCACCAGCCGCTGGCAGCGCGACCGCGTCGACGTGCTGGCCGAGCAGCCGGTGGCGAGTGCCGGCCACGACGTGCTGGGCCAGGCGCTGCGCGCGCTGCTGCAGGGCCGGGACGTGGGCGGCTGGCCTGTCTGCATCGTGCTGGCCGACGAACTGTGCCGGCTGTGGCAGGTGACGCCGCCGCCGCAGGCCGCGCGGCTGGCCGATATCGAAGCGGCTGCCGCGCTGCGCTTCCATGCGCTGTACGGCGAATCGCCCGCGGCGTGGCAGCTGACGGCCGACTGGCACGCGAAAAATCCGTTCTTCGCGGCCGCCGTGCCGCGCGCGCTGCTGGCGCTGCTGGACCAGGTGACGCAGGAACACCGCCTGCATGCCGTGCAGGTGGTGCCCCATTTCGTCACGGCGTGGAACCGCTGGTGCCGCACGCTGCGCGCCGGCGCGTGGTTCGGCCAGCTGCACGACAACCTGCTGACGCTGGCGGCGATCGACGGCAAGGTGCTGCGCGCGGTGCGCGCCTTGCAGGTGCCGGCCGGCGCCGACCATTACTGGCTGACGCAGATGCTGCAAAGGGAAGCGCTGTTGCTGGGCCTCGATGCACCGGCGCTGGTGCAGCTGTGCGGCGTGCTGCCGGCCGCGCTGGCGAAGCCGGCCGGTACGGGCCAGATCGCCACCGCGCGGCTCGATGCGGGGCAGGGCGATCACCTGTCCGCGGCCAGCCGGCTGGCGCTGGCGGGAGCGGCAGCATGAAGCCGATGCGGATCGATTTTGCGCCGCAAGGGTGGCGCCGCGTGCTGTTCCACCTGCATCCGGGCGTGCTGGCGGCCGGTGCGCTTGGTCTCGTGCTGTGCGCCGGCGGCATCTGGTTTGCCATGCAGATGGCCCAGCAGCGCGAAGAACGCCTGCGGCAGATCGAACGGATGCAGGCCCGCCAGGCCGCGCTGTCGAAGGCACCGGCCGCCGTGCCGGTGACGGCGATTCCGGAAGCGCAGGCCAATGCCGTCAACGCCGCGGTGCTGCAATTGAACGTGCCATGGCGCGAGCTGGAGGATGCCGTCGCCAGCGCCACGCCGGCCAATATCGCGCTGCTGGCGCTGGACCCCGATGCGAAAAAATCCGTGCTGAAGATTACCGCCGAAGCGCGGACCAGCGACGACATGGTCGGTTATCTGCAGGTGCTGCAGCAGCAGGAATTCTTTGCCGGTGCGGCGCTGGTGCGCCATGAGATCGGCGAACAGGATGGCGTGCGGGCGATCCGCTTCCAGGCCGAAGTGCAGTGGAGGACGCGATGAAGAACAATCTCCAGCTGGCCGCGCTGCTGCTCGATGCGCGCCTCGCCGTGCAGCGTGCCGGCCCGGCCGCCTGCCTGTGCGTGGCGCTGCTGCTGGCCGGCGTGGCCACCTGGGCGTGGCTGCTGCCGCAACGCGCCGCGCTGCAGGAGGAGCTGGCCCGTCCGCTGCCGGCACCGGCCACGCTGGCCGACACGCCGCCGCCGCCCAGCGCCAACGAAAACCTCGCGCTGTATTACGCCACGCTGGGCGAGAAGCGCCATGCCGAGGAACAGGTGAAAACGCTGTTCGACCTGGCCGCGAAAGCAGGGCTGACGCTGAACCGGGGCGAGTACAAGTTCGGCCACGACAAGGCCAGCGGCGTGACCACCTACCAGATCGCGCTGCCGGTGAAGGGCCCGTACCGCAATATCTGGCAGTTCGCGCTGCAGGCGCTGGCCGCCGTGCCGTTTGCCGCGCTGGACGAAGTGAGCTTCCGCCGCGACACGATCGCCGACCCCACGGTGGAAGCGCGGCTGCGCTTCACGCTGTACCTGAAGGATGCGCCATGAAGGGCCGTCACGTGCTGATGGGCGGCGCGCTGGTCATCGCGGCCGGCCTCGTGCTGTTCGGCGACCGGCAGCCGGCGCCCGACGTGGCCGAAGCTGTCGAACGTCCGGCGTCCACGTCGCCTGCGCCTGCAAGGGTTGCTGCTCGTACGGCCACGCCGGCACAGGATGCGGCGATCCGCCGCCTGATCCCCCGCGAGGAACTGATCGGCGCCACCGGCGACGATGCGTTCGGCAGCGCCGGCGGCGTGTTTGCCGGCCAGAGCCTGAATCCGCCGGCGGCGCAGCAGCAGGAAGCGGCCGGGCCGCCGCCCGTGCCGCCGGCACCCACCGCGCCGCCGCTGCCGTTCACCGTGCTGGGCAAGGGCATCGCCGACGGCGCCTACGAAGTCTACCTGGCGCGGGGCGACCGCACCTATGTCATCCATGCCGGCACCGTCGTCGATGGCATGTACCGGTTCGACACGATCGCGCCGCCGACGCTGACGGTCACCTACCTGCCCCTGAAACAAGTACAGCAGCTTAATATTGGAGTTCTCGATTGAACCAGCACATTCTTCCCGGCCGCCTGCGGCGCGCGCTGGCGCTGTCCGCACTGGCGCTTGCGCTGACCGGCTGCGCGGCCCAGATGGCCTACCGCGACGGCCGCGACCTGATCGAGAAGGACCAGGTGGAAGCAGGCCTGCTGAAGCTGCAGGAAGCGATCGCGGCCGACCCGGGCAATGCCCAGTACCGCGCCGCCTACTTGCAGGCGCGCGACCGCGCCATCCTGCGCTACCTGGACCAGGCCGACCGCCAGATGGCCGAAGGCCAGCGCGACCTGGCGCTGCAGAACATCCAGCGCGTGCTGGCGCTGAACCCGCAGAACGAGCGGGCGCGCCACGCGCTGCGCCTGCTGGACATGGCCGAGCGCCATGACAAGCTGCTGGCCGATGCGGCCGCGCTGGTCGAGAAGAAGGAGTTCGACCAGGCGAAGACGAAGGTCGAAGCCGTGCTGACCGAGAAGCCCGACGAGGCGCGCGCCAGCCGGCTGCTGCGCGAGATCGGCGAGAAAAATCCCCGCAACGGCGGCGAGACGGCACTGGCCAAGGCCTACAAGCAGCCGATCACGATCGAGTTCCGCGATGCGCCGCTAAAGCAGGTGTTCGACCTGATCTCGCGCCGCTCCGGCCTGAATTTCGTGTTCGACAAGGACGTCAAGGCCGACACCCGCACCAGCATCATGCTGCGCAACAGCACGGTGGAATCGGCCGTGTACTACCTGCTGATGACGAACCAGCTGGAACAGCAGGTGATGGATGCGAACACGATCCTGATCTATCCGAACGTGGCGGCCAAGCTGAAGGAATACCAGGAGACGGTCGTCAAGACCTTCTACCTCGCCAATGCGGAAGCGAAGCTGGTCGCCAACACGCTGAAGACCATCCTCAAGTCGCGCGACGTGATCGCCGACGAGAAGCTGAACCTGGTGATCATGCGCGACAATGCCGATGCGATCCGGCTGGCCGAGAAGATCGTCGCCGTGCAGGACATCGCGGAACCGGAAGTGATGCTGGAAGTGGAGATCCTCGAGATCAAGCGCAGCCGCCTGCTGGAGCTGGGCATCCAGTGGCCGACGGGGGCCACGCTGACGCCGCTCAATTCGGCCGGCGGCACGGCGCTGACGCTGCGCGACCTCGACAACCTGAACCGCGACACGCTGGGCATTTCGGCCTTGTCGGCGCGGCTGAACGTCAACCGCACCGACGGCGACTCGAACCTGCTGGCCAATCCCCGCATCCGCGTGCGCAACAAGGAAAAGGCCAAGATCCTCATCGGCGACAAGGTACCGGTGATCACGACGACGATCTCGTCCGGCGTCGGCGGCTTCTCGCAGGATAACGTCAGCTACGTCGACGTGGGCCTGACGCTGAACGCGGAACCGACCATTTATCTGAACAACGAAGTGGCGATCCGCATCTCGCTGGAAGTGTCCAACCTGATCAGCACGCTGGAGACGAAGAACGGCACGACCGCCTACCAGATCGGCACGCGCCAGGCTTCCACGATGCTGCAGTTGAAGGACGGCGAGAACCAGGTGCTGGCGGGCCTGATCAACAACGAGGAACGCAGCTCGGGCAACAAGGTGCCGGCACTGGGCGACCTGCCGCTGCTGGGCCGCCTGTTCGGCTCGACGAAGGACGACAGCCAGAAGACGGAGATCGTGCTGTCGATCACGCCGCGGCTGATCCGCAACCTGCAGCGGCCGGAAGCGTCGGCCACCGAGTTCTCGGCCGGCACGGAAGCGAACTTCCGCCGCAAGCCGGAACTGTCGGTGCGCACGCCGGTGCTGCTGCCGCCGCGCGGTGCGCCGGTGCAGCCGGGCACGCCGGTGGAGCCGCCGCCCAGCGCGCCGCCGCAGGAGAATGGCGCGCCGGGCAACGTCACGCTGTCCACGTCGCAGCCGGGACCGGCCACCAGCGTCACGCAGCAGCCGGTACAGGTGATGCCGGTGACGCCGCCGCCGCCGACGGTGCCGCCGGTGCCGACCACCACGCCGCCGCCGGCGCAGACGCAGTAATGGACACGGTACGCCGGCGCGGTTTCACGCTGATCGAGCTGCTCGTCACGCTGGCCATCCTTGGCCTGCTGGGCACGCTCGTGATCCCGACCGCGCAGGTGGCCGTGCAGCGCCGCAACGAACAGGAGCTGCGCACGGCGCTGTACCAGATCCGCAAGGCGATCGACGACCACAAGCAGGCGTACGACGACGGCCGCATCGCCAAGACGCTGGGCAGCCATGGCTATCCGAAGAACCTGGAAACGCTGGTCGACGGCGTGCCCGACCTGCGCGACCCGAAGCGGGGCAAGATGTACTTCCTGCGCCGCGTGCCGCGCGACCCGTTCGCCACCGACAGCGAGCTGACGGCGGTGCAGACGTGGGGCAAGCGCAGCTACGCCAGCGAACCGGAAGAGCCGCGCGAAGGCGAGGATGTCTATGACGTGCTGTCGAATTCGGAAAGAGTGGGGCTGAACGGCGTCCCGTACCGCAAATGGTGAGCAAGATGAATGGACGCAGGGGTTTCACGCTGATCGAGCTGCTGGTGGTGCTGGGCATCATCGCGCTGATGCTGACGCTGGCCGTGCCGCGCTATTTCCCCAGCGTCGACAAGACGAAGGAAACCGTGCTGGCCGATAACCTGCGCAACACGCGCGCCGTGATCGACCAGTACTACGGCGATACGGGCCGCTATCCGGAATCGCTGGAACAGCTGGTCGAGCGCAAATACCTGCGCGCGCTGCCCGTCGATCCGATCACGGAAACGTCCGACAGCTGGGTGCTGGTGCCGCCGGAAGATCCCGCCCAGGGCGGCATCGCCGACATCCGCAGCGGCGCGCCGGGCAACGACCGCAGCGGCCGGCCATATGCGGAATGGTGATGCCGCGGCGGTGATCGCGCGCCGCAACTGCGGCGGCTTCACCTACGTCAGCCTGGTCATCCTGGTCGCCATCATCGGCCTGATTGCCGCGACGACGGTGCGCCTCGGCGTCACGCTGCAGCGCGCCCAGGCCGAGCGCGACCTGCTGCACATCGGCGAACAGTTCAGCGATGCGCTGAAGAGCTACGCCGAGGCGACGCCGGCCGGCCAGCCGCAGCAGCCGCCCACCTTGCAGGACCTGCTGAAGGATCCCCGCGTGCCGGGCATCCGCCGCCACCTGCGCAAGATCTTCGTCGACCCGATGACGGGCAAGGCGGAGTGGGGCATCCTGTATATCGGCGACAACAAGGGCGTGCTGGGCATCCACAGCCTGTCGGCGGCCGCGCCGATCAAGGTGGGCAACTTCCCGTCGCGCTTCCAGGCGTTCAACGGCAAGCAGAAGATTTCCGACTGGGTGTTTACGTTCGACGGCCAGCCGCCGCTGCCGCCGGGCCAGCAGACGCTGAAGCCCGGGCAGCAGCCAAATTTGCCGAACCAGCCGAGCCAGCCGAACCAGCCCGGCCAGCAGAATCCGCCGACGCTGTTCAATCCGCCGGCCGGGCAGCCCGCGACCGCCCCGGCGCCGCCGGCCGCACCGCCTGCCGCCCCCGCCAGCGAGCCTGCCGATCCTGCGCCGCCGGCCGAACCTGCGCCGGCACCGCCAGCCGAGCCGGCGGATCCGGTCGAGCCGGCCGCGTCCGAGGAGTCCGCCGACCCGGCCGAACCGCCGCCGGCCGAAGCACCGCCGCCGGCGCCGACGGAACGCTGAATTGCTTCCTTAAAAACGAATTAATTTCTGAGGGGCTACAAACTTGCATGCGCCTGAGAAACTAATTAATTCCAGGGAAAGTATTCTTATAAAAACAACAGGAATAATAGGTTTTTCATAACGAATTTCGCTTGCTGATCGATATAATTATGATACGCTTTGTCTCAGCAGTAGATCACCAACACCAGCGACGAAACTACTCTCTCAAGGATATGCTATGAAACTGAAATTTGCCGTTGCCGCCCTGATGGCCGCCGCCTCGTTCGGCGCTTCCGCCGCCGACCAGACCATCGAACTGACGCTCGGTGGCGATAACTTCTTCACCAGCGTTGTCGACGGCGCCGATGGCGTGCTGTCCGGCGGCGCGGACGTGCTGACCTTCACGGGTCTGCAAGCCGGTGTCTACAATATCTCGATCGACCTGAGCGGCCAGAACATCAAGCTGGACTTCGCCAACACCACCCTGAACGGTGCCTACGGCGATTACTTCCTGAGCAGCGGCAAAATGCAGTTCTGGGGCATCGAATCGACCGGCGCATCGCCGTTCGTGCTGAACCTGGCCGGTACCGCGCTGGACGGCGCCAAGTACTCCGGTTCCGTGTCGGTGTCGGCTGTACCTGAGCCAACCACCTACGGCATGCTGCTGGGCGGCCTGGGCATCATGGGCTTCCTGGCCCGCCGCAAGTCGAAGCAGGCTTAAGTTTCAAGGCTTTCCCGATGCGTTCAGGCGCATCGGGAAAAAACCGCTGCCATGGCAGCGGTTTTTTTACGTCCCGACATCCCTTATTTGCCGATGCGCCGGAAGTCGCGCACCCGGAATCCCAGCGCCACCAGCACGCCGAAGTACACCACACCGCAGACGCCGATCAGGCCGAACAGCGCCCCGGCGCGCAGGAACGGGTGAGGGCGCATGCCGAGCCAGTCGAACTGCTGCGCACCGAACCACGCCGCGGCACCCATCGCCGCGACCGCCACCACCAGTTTGACGAAAAACCGGCCCCAGCCGGGCAGCGGCCGGTACACGTCGCGCTTGCGCAGGCCGATGAACAGGAACGTCGCATTGATGCAGGCGGCCAGGCCGATCGACAGCGCCAGGCCGGCCACTTCCAGGTACGGCACGAATGCCAGGTTCATCAGCTGCGTGGCCACCAGCACGCACAGCGCGATCTTGACGGGCGTGCGGATATCCTGCTTGGCATAGAAGGCCGGCGCCAGCGTCTTGACAAGGATGATGCCCGTCAGGCCGACAGCATAGGCGATCAGCGGCCGGGCCGACATCAGCGCCGCTTCGTCGGTGAATTTACCGTAGTGGAACAGCGTGGCGACCAGCGGCAGCGCCAGCACGGCCAGGCCGACGGCGGCCGGGATCGCCAGCAGCAGCGTCAGCCGCAGGCCCCAGTCCAGCAGCGCCGAGTATTCTTCCGGATCGCCGTCCACATTGGCTTTCGACAGGCTCGGCAGCAGGATCGTGCCCAGCGCCACGCCCAGCAGCGCGGTGGGGAATTCCATCAGCCGGTCGGCGTAGGTCAGCCACGAGATACTGCCTTCGCGCAGGTGCGACGCGATGCTGGTATTGATCATCAGGCTGATCTGCGCGGCCGACACGGCAAACACGGCCGGCCCCATTTTCTTCAGCACGCGGCGCACGCCGGCATCCTTCAGGCCGGCGGCGGGATTGATCGACAGCCGCGGCAGCATGCCGATGCGGATCAGCGCGGGAACCTGGATCGCCACCTGCAGCAGGCCGCCGACGAACACGGCGATCGCCTGCGCATAGATCGGCTGCTCCAGCCAGGGCGCGAGGAACAGCGCGCCGGCGATCAGCGACAGGTTCAGCAGCACGGGCGTGAAGGCGGGAATCTTGAATTCGCGCCAGGTATTGAGGATGCCGCCGGCCATCGCCACGAACGACATGCAGGCGATATACGGGAACATCAGCCGGGTCATCCAGACGGCGGCGTCGAATGCCTCGCCCTGCTGCTGCAGCCCGCCGGCAATCAGGTAGACGACGACCGGCGCGGCCAGGATGCCGGCGCCGCTGACCAGCAGCGTGGCCCAGACCAGCGTGTTGGCGACGTGGTCGGACAGCGTGCGGGTCGCCTCGTGACCCTCGCGGTTCTTGTATTCGGCCAGGATCGGCACGAACGCCTGCGAGAACGCGCCTTCGGCAAACAGCCGGCGCAGCAGGTTGGGGATCCGAAATGCTACGTTGAAGGCATCGGTATAGGCGCCGGCACCGAAAGCCCGGGCAAACAGGCTTTCGCGCAGCAGCCCGGTGACGCGCGACAGCATGGTCATGCTGGAGACGGCGGCAAGGGTTCTGAGCAGGTTCATGGAGCGGGATTATAGCGGGGATGCTATAGTGCAAGGCTTACGACCGTATGAAATCGGCAAGTTTTTAAGCCGTGGCTGTTTTTTTGAATTGCCCGGACATCAAAAGCTCGTTATAATTTAAGGCTGTACAGAATTCAGTGGCGCAGACATCGATGTTGACCAGCTCTGCGTGCCCGCAAGGTCCTGATAGCCCTGAGGCTGCATGGGCAGACTGAACGCACCGGTTTGGCAAACACTGTTGTTTGCAAACGAACTTTGACAACGATTTAGGAAATTCCATGGCAAATACCGCACAAGCGCGCAAACGCGCTCGTCAAGCAGTCAAGCAAAACGCTCACAACTCGGCACAGCGTTCCACGCTGCGTACCGCGATCAAGGCTGTCCGTAAAGCCATCCAGGCTGGCGACAAAGCCGCTGCAACGACGATCTTCCAGGCTTCCGTGTCGAAAATCGACTCGATCGCCGACAAGAAAATCATCCACAAGAACAAGGCCGCTCGCCACAAGAGCCGCCTTGCAGCTGCCCTGAAGGCACTGGCCGCCTAAGTTCGCGTGCGGCGGCAACAGCCGCCAGACCGGTACAAAAGAAAACCCGCATGGCTTCGGCCATCGCGGGTTTTTCGCTTTGCCGGGGACTGTCCCTGCAAGGGGAGGTGCGGCGACCCGCCTGTCCCCTCGGTTGCTTTTCCGGTCAGCCTGCCTCAAGCCTGCTTGTGCGCGGCAGCGTGCTTCTTGGCAGCCGTGTGCTTCTTGTGCGCCTTGGCTTTCTTGGTCGTGGTGTGATGCACGGCGGCGCCGCTGGCCGGCGTATGGGCCGGCGTGGCGGCGAAAGCGGAAGCAGCGAACAGCGTGGTTGCAACGGCGGCGATGATTTTCGACATGATGATTTCCTTGGGCAGTGTGCGGGAGCCGGATGGTTCCCGCCAGCCTTCAACGTGCCGTGCGGCACTGCGTTGACGGCCGGATACAGTCCTAAGCCGGCCTTAAGCGTTGCCCGGCGCGGCAACCACCTTGCAGGGACTGGTAAGCCGGTGAAAGGTGGGGCATAATACCGGCGTCTTATGTCTTATAGAAGACCTGAAAAGTCCGGGTGACGCGCCCGGCGGACCGGCCCGGCGAATCTGTTCATCGCAGCGCGGGGCGGAGTAGAATGAGCGGGGTGTCCGGCTGTGTCCAACTGTGCCTGAAAGCGCGCCGGCGGTTATTTATCGAGTTACCAGTCGCGGCGTGTCTGCCCGCGAAAACTGAGGAAAAAGTGCATGAGCAGTGATCCGACCATCATCTACACACTGACCGACGAGGCGCCGCTGCTGGCGACGCACGCCTTCCTGCCCGTGGTCAGCACCTTCACCAAGCCGGCCGGCATCCGCATCGAAGCGAGCGACATTTCCGTGGCCGCCCGCATCCTGGCGAGCTTCCCGGAAAACCTGACGCCGGAACAGCGCGTGCCCGATGCGCTGGCCGAACTGGGCAAGAAAACGCTCGAGGCGGACGCGAACATCATCAAGCTGCCGAACATCAGCGCCTCCGTCAGCCAGCTGACCACCGCCATCAAGGAACTGCAGGAAAAGGGCTACAACATCCCCGATTATCCGGCCGACCCGAAGACGGACGAGGAAAAAGCCGTCAAGGCCCGCTACGGCAAGTGCATCGGCTCGGCAGTGAACCCGGTGCTGCGCGAAGGTAACTCGGACCGCCGCGCACCGCGCGCCGTCAAGGAATATGCCCGCAAGAACCCGCACTCGATGGCGCCATGGTCGCAGGCATCGCGCACCCACGTGTCGCACATGACGGGCGGCGACTTCTACCACGGCGAAAAATCGATGACGCTGGACCGCGCCCGCGACGTCAAGATGGAACTGGTCACCAAGAGCGGCCAGACCATCGTGCTGAAGCCGAAAGTGGCGCTGCAGGATGGCGAGATCATCGATTCGATGTTCATGAGCCGCAAGGCGCTGCTGGCCTTCTACGAAGCGCAGATCGAAGACGCGCACCAGACCGGCGTGATGTTCTCGCTGCACGTCAAGGCGACGATGATGAAAGTGTCGCACCCGATCGTGTTCGGCCACTGCGTGCGCATGTTCTACAAGGAAGCGTTCGAGAAGCACGGCGCGCTGTTCGACAGCCTGGGCATCAACGTCAACAACGGCATGGCCGACCTGTACAACAAGATCGCCGACCTGCCGGCCTCGCAGCGCGACGAGATCGTCCGCGACCTGCACGCCTGCCAGGAGCACCGTCCGGAACTGGCGATGGTCGATTCCGCCAAGGGCATCACCAACTTCCATTCGCCGAACGACGTGATCGTCGATGCGTCGATGCCTGCGATGATCCGCGCCGGCGGCAAGATGTACGGTGCCGACGGCCGCCTGAAGGAAGTCAAGGCGGTCATCCCGGAAAGCACGTTCGCCCGCATCTACCAGGAGATCATCAACTTCTGCAAATGGCACGGCGCCTTCGATCCGAAGACGATGGGCACGGTGCCGAACGTGGGCCTGATGGCCCAGCAGGCCGAGGAATACGGTTCGCACGACAAGACCTTCGAGATCCCGGAAGACGGCGTGGCCAACATCACCGACCTGGCCACCGGCGAAGTGCTGATGAGCCAGAACGTGGAGCAGGGCGATATCTGGCGCATGTGCCAGGTGAAGGACGCGCCGATCCGCGACTGGGTCAAGCTGGCCGTCACGCGCGCGCGCAACTCGGGCATGCCGACCGTGTTCTGGCTGGACCCGTACCGTCCGCACGAGAATGAACTGATCAAGAAGGTGAAAACCTACCTGAAGGATCACGACACGAGCGGCCTGGACATCCAGATCATGTCGCAGGTGCGCGCCATGCGCTACACGCTGGAACGCGTCGCCCGCGGCCTGGACACCATCTCGGTGACCGGCAACATCCTGCGCGACTACCTGACCGACCTGTTCCCGATCATGGAACTGGGCACCAGCGCCAAGATGCTGTCGATCGTGCCGCTGATGGCCGGTGGCGGCATGTACGAAACGGGCGCCGGCGGTTCGGCACCGAAGCACGTGCAGCAGCTGGTCGAAGAAAACCACCTGCGCTGGGATTCGCTGGGCGAGTTCCTGGCACTGGCCGTGTCGCTGGAAGACCTGGGCCTGAAAACCGGCAACACGCAGGCCAAGGTGCTGGCGAAAACGCTGGACGCGGCCACCGGCAAGCTGCTGGACAACCGCAAGTCGCCGTCGCCGAAAACGGGCGAGCTGGACAACCGCGGCAGCCAGTTCTACCTGTCGCTGTACTGGGCGCAGGAACTGGCCGCGCAAACCGACGATGCCGCACTGGCCTCCGCGTTTGCACCGCTGGCGAAAACGCTGACGGAAAACGAAGCGAAGATCGTCGCCGAGCTGCTGGCCGTGCAGGGCAAGCCGGTCGACATCGGCGGCTACTACAAGGCCGACGACGCGAAGGTGAAGGCCGTGATGCGCCCTAGCGCAACGTTCAACGCCGCGCTGGAAATCATCGGCTGATTGTTCGGGCCGTAAATGAAAACCCGCCGGACCGTGAGGTCGGCGGGTTTTTTCATGTATGTTGGCTGGGGACCGTCCCCGAACGGGGACTGTCCCC
>DKJA01000012.1:54823-55135 GCA_002454505.1 Oxalobacteraceae bacterium UBA6704 | reverse complement strand
TCGCCCAGCTGGATGCCGGCCTCGTTCATCATCTCGCGCAGCTTCGGCAGCGCATTCTCGATGGCCTGGCGGGTTTCCGGCTGGTGCGCGGTAAACGTGGCGGTGGCCTGGTCGTTGGACACGTTCAGCACCACCTGCAGCGGGCCCAGGTCCGGCGGATTGAGCGTCAGCGACGCGCTCTGGTCGCCGCCGGCCACCATCCACACGACTTTCTGGCCCAGCTGCTGTTCCCATGCATTGCTGCCGACGCG
This sequence comes from Oxalobacteraceae bacterium UBA6704, assembly GCA_002454505.1. Taxonomy (GTDB): domain Bacteria; phylum Pseudomonadota; class Gammaproteobacteria; order Burkholderiales; family Burkholderiaceae_D; genus Rugamonas. The sequence continues at coordinate 54,884 of DKJA01000012.1, read as the reverse complement.
GGCCTGCAGCTGGTTGGCGGCCACCGCATTCGCGGCCTGCGCGGTGGTGGCGGCCAGTGCC
>DKJA01000012.1:54418-54574 GCA_002454505.1 Oxalobacteraceae bacterium UBA6704 | reverse complement strand
GGCAGCACCGGTTGCGGCGCGGTGGTTGCCTCGGCCAGTTTGGCGGCAAATTTTTCCGCCTTGGCATCCGTTGTCGCGGCGGTGCGTTCCGCGCCGGGGGCCAGTTTGGTGAGCAGGGCGGCATCGGCGTCTTCCGCATGGGCCTGCTGCAGGCCG
>DKJA01000012.1:41028-54331 GCA_002454505.1 Oxalobacteraceae bacterium UBA6704 | reverse complement strand
ATGGGCCTGCTGCAGGCCGGACGTGCCGGTACCGTGCTTGCCCCCTTCCGCGGCGAGGTCGGCGGCCGCGGCCGCGCGCTTGCCGGTGGCATCGCCCTGCAGCGCGGCCAGTGCCGCGGCATCCGTTGCGGCGCTGTCGGTGGCCGTGGCGGCCGTGCCGGTATCGGCTGTGTCAGCTTTGGCGGTGGTCAGCTGCTGGTAGGCGGCCACCATCGCCAGCATGCTGGCCATCGGATCGGCGGCTGCCGCGGCGGCGGCGGCTTCCGCGGCCGCCGCATCGCCGGTGGCGGCAGCGGCGGCATCGGCGGGCGCGGCCGCCGGGGTCGTGGCCGCCGTTTCCGGTGCTGCGCAGGCATCCTGTGCAGCCGCGGTGTCGCTGTCGGCGGCCTGGCTGGCCTGGTTTGCCTGGTCGGTCTTGCTCGCCTGCCGGGTTGGCTGGCTCTGCTGTGCCGGCTTCGGCTGGGCCGCCTGGACCTGCTTCGGCGGCTGCTTTTGCGTCTGGCTGCGGGGTGGTGGAGTGGGCGCGGATTCGGGTGCCGGCGGCGCCGGCTGGTCGGCCTTGCGCTCCATCTGGCGCGACAGCGCCTGCTTGAAGTCGGCGTCCGTGTCGGGCAGCGGCGCGCTTTTCGGCGGTGCGCCAGTGTTGTAGAGAATCTTGTTCTGGATCTGGTCGGTCTGCATGGGGGCGCCTGGATAAAGTGAAGAAGGGCGCCGTTTCAGCGCCGGAAGAAGGCCTGGCGGGTTGCGTGTTCGTCCATGGCCTTCTGGTCGCGCTTGGCTTCCAGTTTCTGTTGCTTTGCCGCTTCGCGGTCGCGCAGCGTCGAATACGACATGCGCTTGCGTTCGGCGGCCTGCCACGTGGCTTTTTCCATATCGCCGCGTTTCTGCGAATGGCGCAGCACTTCTTCCTGGCCGACGATGGCGCTGTCGAGCTTTTCCATGAACGACTGGAAATTGCGGTAGGCCATCGGCGTGATGCCGGCCTGCTGCGACGCCTGGAACTTGCGGCCGTATTCGTCGCGGTAGCCGATCAGCATGTTGAGCTTTTCTTCCGCGTCGTTGACGGCCTGCAGGGCCGCGCCGAGCCGCTTGGCCGCGTCGTCCGTATCGCGGCGCGCCAGGTCGATCAGGGTTTCAAGTTGGGAAGTGGAGGCCATGGAGCGGATTATAGGCAGCGGCTGGGCATTTCAATCAATCGAACAGCGTGGTCAATTGCTCCAAGCTCTCCGGCATCGTCATCCGTTCCGTGATGCGTTGCTGCAGGAAATGCTCGATCCGCTCGTGCAGCTTGATGGCTTCGTCGACGATCGGGTCGGAACCGGGCGTGTAGGCACCGACGGCGATCAGGTCGCGGCTGCGTTCGTAGCGGGAAAACAGCTGCTTCAGGCGGCGCGCCTGGTTCTGGTGCTCGTGCGACGTGATCGAATGCATCACGCGGCTGATCGACTGTTCGATGTCGATGGCGGGATAGTGGCCCGCTTCGGCCAGCCGCCGGTTCAGCACGATGTGGCCGTCGAGAATCGCGCGGGCCGAGTCGGCGATCGGATCCTGCTGGTCGTCGCCTTCCGTCAGCACGGTGTAGAAGGCGGTGATCGAGCCGCCGCCATCCTCGCCGTTGCCGGAGCGTTCGACCAGCACGGGCAGCTTGGCGAACACGGACGGCGGATAGCCCTTGGTCGCCGGCGGTTCGCCGATCGCCAGCGCGATCTCGCGCTGCGCCATGGCGTAGCGGGTCAGCGAATCCATGATCAGCAGCACGTGCTGGCCCTTGTCGCGGAAGTATTCGGCGATCGCCGTCGAGTAGGCGGCGCCCTGCATGCGCATCAGCGGCGGCGTGTCTGCCGGCGCGGCCACGACGCAGGAGCGGGCCAGGCCTTCCTCGCCGAGGATGTGTTCGATGAATTCCTTGACCTCGCGGCCCCGTTCGCCGATCAGCCCGACGACGATGACGTCCGCCTCGGTGTAGCGCGCCATCATGCCCAGCAGAACGGATTTGCCGACGCCGGAACCGGCGAACAGGCCCATCCGCTGACCGCGGCCGACGGTCAGCATCGCATTGATGCAGCGCACGCCCACGTCCAGCGTTTCGACGATGGGCGCGCGGCCGAGAGGATTGGCGGGGCGCACATTGATCGGTGCGGAATCGGTGGTGTTGATGGGGCCCAGGCCGTCCAGCGGGCGGCCGGCCGCATCGACGACGCGGCCCAGCAGCTCGCGGCCGACGGGCAACTGGCGGGCCCGGTCGCTGGTGCGGCGCCGCTGGTGCGTGACGCTGCCCGGCTTGGGAATCGACGGTTCGATGGGGAACACGCGGGTGCCGGGCACGATGCCTTCGACGTCGCTCTGCGGCATCAGGAACAGCCGCTCTCCCTCGAAGCCGACCACTTCCGCCTCGACCTTGCCGCCGGCCGGCAGCGGCACCGTGCAGGCGGCGCCGACGGCCAGGCGCAGGCCGACCGCCTCCATCACGAGGCCGGCCACGCGGGTGACGCGGCCCGACACCTGCATCGGCTCGATGAAGTCGAGCAGCGTGCCGCAGTCGGCCAGGTAGTTGCGCCAGCGGCCGGCGTGCACGGCGGGTCCGGTAACCGGTGCGTCCATGGTGCTTTCCTCAGTTCTCTACGTCGAGCCAGTCGAGATTCTTGCCGACGGCATGCGTCAGCCGCGCCCAGCGGGCCTGCACCTGGGCATCGATCTGGTTGCTGGCCGTGTCGATGCGGCAGCCGCCCCGTTCGATGGCGGCATCCGTGTTGATCGTCCAGCCCGTCTTGCCCAGCTCTTCGCCGATGGCGGCGCGCACGATGACGGCATCGTCCGGATGCAGGAACAGCACGGCCGGCTGCGACAGGCTGGGCAGGTAGTCGATGGCCTCGCGCACGATCGGCACGATCAGCTCCGGCTTGGCGGGAATCGCCTGCTTGAGCATGTTGCGGGACAGGTGCAGCGCCAGGTCGAGCACGTCGTTGGCGATCAGGTTGTCGGCATCGCGCAGCGCCTCGGCGAAGTGCGTGGCAAGGTCGGCCAGCGGCGCGAGCGCCCTGGCGGTGGCTTCCTCGCTTTCGCGGAACGCCTCTTCCTCGCCGGCCCGGTGGCCCTGCTCATAGCCCTCCTGGTAACCCTGCTGGCGCGCCTCCTCGCGGATCGCCGCCAGCTCTTCCTCGCTGGGGCCGACGGGGGCGGGCGGGATGCTCAGTTCGCGCTCGTACTCCGCCTGGCGCGCCGCAGCCTCGGCGGCGGCCGCCTCTTCGGCCCGGGCGCGCGCCTCCGCCTCCTCGCGCTGGCGCTGCGCCAGCGTGCTGGGCCGCTCGTCGCCGAACGATTTCAGTTCCCAGCGTTGGAATGCCGGTTGGGCGTCTTTGGGGAATGTTGCCAAGCTTTACCTCTTTACGTTGGGGACTGTCCCTGCAAGGGCGGTACGGCGATCCGGCTGTCCCCGGGGGTGAATTTGACTTTGCCGGGTCGTCCAGTGACTTCAAAAACAACCCCGGGGACAGGCCCCTGCGGGGACAGTCCCCATCGCGTCACTTTTTGTAGATCCCCGCCTCCAGCACCACATCGCCCACCCGCAGGATGTACGTGGTCTTCGGCTCGATCTTCCCGCTGACGGGGTTCTTGTACATGTAATCCACCCAGCCCTTGCCCTTCTTCGCGGCCAGCTCGATGATCTCGCGGCGGTACACCTTGCCGCTCGCATCGGGCACGTCGGTCAGGTTCTTGCCGACGATGGAAGGGTTGATCGGGTGGGCCAGCACGATGCCCGTATTGATGTCGCGCATGTCCACATACAGCTCGCCCTGGACGAAGTCGGGATCCTTGTCGACGAGCTTTTTCATCATGGCGTCCTTGCCGTGGGCCTTGATGAAGGCGGCGCCCCGTTCGGCCATTGCGATGGCATCTTTCTCGGTGGGTTCAGTGGCGACCGACGCCGCGCCCGCGGAGATCATCAGGCCCGCCAGGCAGCAGGCCAGGCCGAGGTTGAGCATCTGCTTCATGTTGGATTCCTTTACGGTTTGGTTGCAGTCAAATTCCCAAAAGTAATTTACGCTCCCCCTGCCTTCAGGAAATTGCGGTAACGCAAGCACGCTGGACGGCCGTTGTTTCCGCGTAGCGAGCGTGCAAATATTGAGTTCTGGCAACGTGCGTTTCCTGCCAGTGCATAGCATGTGGATTCCCTTCCTTCAGGAGATCTTCATGAGCACGCCGTCGAAGTTCAAGCCGTTCACGCGACAGAGCATCCGCCAGGCCCGCCAGTGGCAGTGGCTGCCGCCCGACCAGCAGGAAGCCGTGCAGGTCGTGTCGCATGTGATGCCGTTCCGCACCAACGAATACGTGCTGGACCAGCTGATCGACTGGAACAACGTGCCGGACGATCCCATCTACCGCCTGGTGTTCCCGCACCGCGACATGCTGCCCATCGACGAGTACCGCCAGCTGCGCGACCTGGTGATGGTCAGGCAGGACGATGCGGCGATCGCCGCGCTGGTGCACAAGATCCGCATGCGCATGAACCCGCACCCGGCCGGGCAGATGACGCACAACGTGCCGCGCGTGAACGACGCGCCGCTGCGCGGTCTGCAGCACAAGTACAAGGAAACGGTGCTGTTCTTCCCCAGCTCTGGCCAGACCTGCCATGCCTACTGCACCTTCTGCTTCCGCTGGCCGCAGTTCGTCGGCATGGACGACATGAAGTTCGATGCCAAGGAGACGGACGAACTGGTGTCCTACCTGAAGACGCACACGGAGGTCACCGACGTGCTGATCACCGGCGGCGACCCGCTGATCATGAACACGCGGTCGCTGGCCGAGTTCATCGAACCGCTGCTGGCGCCGGAGCTGGCGCATATCCAGAACATCCGCATCGGCACCAAGTCGGTCGCGTACTGGCCGCAGCGCTTCGTCACGGACAAGGATGCCGACGACCTGCTGCGGCTGTTCGAAAAGGTGGTTGCCAGCGGCAAGAACATGGCCATCATGGGCCACTACAACCACGCGGTGGAACTGCGCCAGGACATCGCGCAGCAGGCCGTGAAACGCATCGTCGGCACGGGGGCGACGCTGCGCATGCAGGGCCCGCTGATCCGCCACATCAACGAGGATCCGCACAGCTGGGCCGAGTTGTGGCGTACCGGCGTGCGGCTGGGCGCGATCCCGTACTACATGTTCGTCGAGCGCGACACGGGCCCGCGCGAGTACTTCCAGCTGCCGCTGGCGCGCGCGCACGAAGTCTTCCAGCAGGCTTATCAGATGGTGTCCGGCCTAGCCCGAACGGTGCGTGGCCCGTCGATGAGCGCCTTTCCCGGCAAGGTCGTCATCGATGGCGTCGTCACGATCAACGGCGAAAAGCTGTTCGCGCTGCAGTTCCTGCAGGCCCGCAATCCGGACTGGGTGCGCAAGCCGTTCTTCGCCAAATTCGATCCGGAAGCAACGTGGCTCGACCACCTGAAGCCGGCCTTCGGCAAGGACAAGTTCTTCTTCGAGACGGACAGTCCGGTGCCCGCGCCGCCGGAGCGCAAGGTGATCCCGATCGGTACCGCGCGCGACTGCGCATCGCACAGCAACGCCGCGTGACATGGCCGACGCGCAGCCGGCACGCGGCAGGTGGGACGGGCGCCAGTACGTGCCGGGCCAGTTGTCCGGCCTTGCCGTGCTGTGCCTCGTCTTCATTCCCTACGCGCTGGGCCACTACATCTCCTGCCTGCTGCGCACGGTGAACGCCGTGCTGGCGCCGCAGCTGGTGACGGCGGCCGCGCTGTCGCCGGGCGAGCTGGGTTTGCTGACCAGCGCATATTTTTTTGCCTTCGCCATCGCCCAGCTGCCGGTGGGGATCGCGCTGGACCGCTTCGACCCCCGCCTCGTGCAGTGCCCGATGCTGCTGCTGGCCGCGCTGGGCACGCTGGCCTTCGCCGGCAGCCACGATTTCGCGCAGATGCTGTGCGCCCGCACGCTGATGGGCCTTGGGCTGGCCGGCTGCTTCATGGCGGCGGTAAAGGCCATCTCGACGTGGATCGCGCCGGCCAAGCTGCCGTCCGTGCAGGGCTACCTGATTGCGGCCGGCGGACTCGGTGCCGCTTCGTCCACGCTGCCGGTGCAGCTGTTCCTGCGGCATGCCGACTGGCGCTGGCTGTTCATCACGCTGGCCGCGGCCTGCGCGGTCATCGGGCTGCTGATCCTGCTGCTCGCCCCCACGCCGCCGTCTTCTCCGCGCAAACCATTCAGCCGCGGCGTATTGGCGGAGGTCTATCGCCATGCGGCGTTCCGCGAAACGGCGGCGCTCGTGCTGGTACCGCACACGGTGTTCTTCGGCATCCAGGGCCTGTGGGTGGGCCGCTGGCTGACGGACGTGGGACGCCTGCCGGAGCAGGGCGTGGCGTGGCTGCTGTACCTGGGCATGGCGGCCGTGATCTTCGGCGCCATCGCCGTCGGCATGGTCACGGAATGGGCCGCGAAAAAAGGTGTCGACACGATCACCGTGGCGGCCGTCGGCGTCGCGCTGTTCGTCATCGTGCAGTGCGGCTTCGTGCTGGGCTGGCGGCCCAGCTTCGCCTTGCTGTCGGTGTTGTTCACGCTGATCGGCACGATCACCGGCATCGAGTACACGATCGTCGCGCAGGCCATGCCGCCGTCGCTCACCGGGCGTGCCGCCACGGCGCTGAACCTGCTGATCTTCACGGGCGCCTTTGCCGTGCAGGCGGGCTTCGGCCAGGTGGTCGGCCTGTGGCAGCCGGACGCGCTGCAACGCTATCCCGCGGTCGCCTACCAAGCCGCGTTCCTGCTGCTCGTGCTGCTGCAATTACCGGGCCTCGCGTGGTTCGTCTGGCGGCGCCGCAGGCCGCTGGCGCGGAACGCTGTAGAATCTGTCCTTTGACAAGTCTGCAGCGGGTAGGAGAAAAGAATATGAAGCTTGTGCGTTATGGCCGTCCCGGCAAAGAGAAACCCGGCCTGATCGACGAAGAGGGCAAGCTGCGCGACCTGTCCGGCGTGGTCGCCGACATCGGCGGCGAGTTCCTGTCCGATAAGGCGCTGAAGAATATCGCCAAGGTGCCGCACGATACGCTGCCGCTGGTGCGCGGCAATCCCCGCTTCGGCGTGCCGGTCGCGAAGGTCGGCAAATTCATCGGCATCGGCCTCAATTACGCGGACCACGCGGCCGAATCGAACCAGCCGATTCCGAAAGAGCCGATCGTGTTCAACAAGGCGATCACCTGCCTGTCCGGCCCGGACGATCCGATCATGCTGCCGAAAGGCTCGAAGCGCACCGACTGGGAAGTGGAACTGGGCGTCGTCATCGGCACCCGCGCCCGCAACGTCAGCGAAGCGGATGCGGAGAAGTTCATCGCCGGCTACTGCGTGGTGAACGACGTGTCCGAACGCGACTTCCAGCTGACCCGCGGCCCGCAATGGGACCGCGGCAAGGGCTGCGACACGTTCGGCCCTGTCGGCCCGTGGCTGGTCACGCGCGACGAGGTGTGGGACGTGAACAAGCTCGATCTGTACCTGGAAGTGAACGGCAAGCGCATGCAGACCGGCAGCACGGAAACCATGATCTTCAAGGTGCCGCAGCTGGTGGCCTACCTGTCGCAGTTCATGACGCTGGAGCCGGGCGATGTCATCGCCACCGGCACGCCGCCCGGCGTCGGCATGGGCCGCAACCGCTACCTGAAGAAGGGCGACGTGGTGCGCCTCGGGATCGCCGGCCTGGGCGAGCAGCAGCAGGATGTGATCGGCTTCCAGGAGTTTTAAGCGCAGGGGACGGTTCACCGTCCCCGCTTCGCTTCACCGCGGCGTGATCGACCCGATCGCCCGCGCCAGCGCATCCGACAATCGCGTCACGATCTGCCCCAGGTCCGCCTCCGTCGCAATGAACGGCGGCGCCAGCAGGATGTGATCGCCGCGCCGCCCATCGGCCGTGCCGCCCATCGGATACACCATCAGGCCGCAGGCCAGCGCCTTTTCCTTCACCGCCGCATGCAGCTTCAGGTCCGGATCGAACGGCCGTTTCGTCGCGCGGTCCTGCACCAGTTCCAGCCCCACCATCAAACCCCGCCCGCGGATGTCGCCCACGTGTGGGTGCGCGCCGAACGCATCGCGCAGCATGCGGCGGAAGGTTGTGCCGCGCACCGTCACGGCGCCCAGCAGGCAGTCCCGCTTGATGACCTTCTGCACCGCCAGCGCGGCCGCTGCCGCTACCGGATGCGCATTGTAGGTGTGCCCGTGCTGGAACACGCCGCTGCCATTGCGCAGCCGCTCGACGATGCCGTCGCGCGCCAGCACCGCGCCGATCGGCTGGTAGCCGGCGGCCAGGCCCTTGCCGAGGGCGACCAGGTCCGGAACCACGCCATCCTGCTCGATCGCATACAGCGTGCCGGTGCGGCCCATGCCGCACATGACTTCGTCCGCGATGAACAGGATGCCGTACTTGTCGCACAGCGCCCGCACGCCCTTGAAGTAGCCTGGCGTCGGCGGCACCGCGCCCAGCGTGGCGCCGACCACCGGTTCGGCGCAGAAGCCGATCACGTGCTGCGGGCCCGCATCGAGGATGGCCTGTTCCAGTTCGTCCAGCAGGTGCGCCGTGTAGTCGTTGACGTCCTGGCCCGCCGGCCGCTCGCGGTACTCGTGGCAGGGCGACACGCGCGCCACGTTCATCAGCAGCGGCTCGAACTGCTTGCGCCGGCCCTCGTTGCCGCCCAGCGCGAGCGCGCCCAGCGTGTTGCCGTGATAGCTCTGGCGGCGCGCGATGAACACACGGCGTTCGACTTCGCCGTTCTCGACGAAGTACTGGCGCGCCAGCTTCAGCGCCGATTCGATCGCCTCCGAGCCGCCGGAAACGAGGTACACCTGGTTCAGGTCCCCCGGCGCATCGGCTGCCAGCCGCTGCGCCAGTTCCTCGGCCACGTCGGTGGTGAAGAAGCCGGAGTGGGCGTATGCCGTCGTCTTCAGCTGCGCCTGCATGGCGGCCAGCACGTCCGGGTGGCTGTGGCCCAACGACGAGACGGCAGCGCCGCTGCTGGCATCGAGATAGGTATTGCCGTCGCTGTCGCGCATGTACATGCCGAACGCGCACACGGCGGTGGGTGGCGTCTGGCGCAGGTTACGGTGGATCAGCTGGGTCATGGAGCGCTCCGATCGTAAAATTGACGATCGACAATAGCCTGCACGCCACGTCGCGGCTTTGATTTTTCCCTTGCCGTATGCGAATATTTCCTACATGACAGATCGCCTTCCCCCCATCCCGCCCGAGCAGATGACGCCCGCCCAGCGCACCGCCGCGCAAGCCATCATCGACGGCCCGCGCGGCGCGCTGTACGGCCCGTTCGTGCCGCTGATCCGCAGTCCGGAGCTGATGGACTGCGCGCAGCGGATGGGCGAGTACCTGCGTTACCGGAGCGCGATCGGCGTGCGGCTGTCGGAGCTGGCGATCCTCGTCACGGCGCGCGAGTGGGACCAGCAGGTGGAATGGGCGATCCATGCGCCGATCGCCGAGAGCGTCGGCATTCCGGCGCAGGTGATCGCCGCCATCGCGCGGCGCGAACGGCCTGCCGCCATGCTGGTGGACGAAGCGGTGGTCTACGATTTCTGCGTCGAACTGCACCGCACGAAGCGCGTGCCGGACCGCGTGTATGCCGATGCGCTGGCGCTGTTCGGCGAGCAGGGCGTGGTGGACCTGATGGGGGTGAACGGGTATTACACGTTCCTGGCGATGGTGATGAATACGGCTGGGACCGGGGTGCCGGAGTCGGGGGCGGCACCCCTGGCGAAATAGCGGCTGTTGGCGCGCCACGAACGTCACAAGCAACCCCGGGGACAGCCGGATCGCCGTACCGCCCCTGCGGGGACAGTCCCCAGCTGGAATTACTTCAGCACCTTCCTGAACCAGGCCGACATATCGTCGACCTCTTCCTGGCACAGCGAATGCTGCATCGGATAATCGTGCCACTCCACCTGATACCCCAACGTCTGCAGCACATCGCGCGAAGCGACAGCGCGCTGCACGGGCACCACCGGATCCTGGCGGCCGTGGGCCATGAAGATCGGCGTCTGCTTGCTGGCTTCCGAACGTTCAGCGGCTGTTTTGTCCGCCAGCGGCAGGTAGCCGGACAGACACAGCAAGCCGGCCAGTTTTTCCGGATGGCGCAGGCCCGCCTGCAGCGTCATTGCGCAGCCTTGCGAGAAGCCGGCCAGCACGATGCGGTCGGCCGGAATGCCGCGCGCCTTTTCGCGGGCGATCAGCGTTTCCACCTGCAGCTGCGACGCGCGCAGGCCGCTTTCGTCTTCCTGGCGGCCCAGGTCCGTGTGGATGATGTCGTACCAGGCGCGCATCACGTAGCCGCCGTTGATCGTCACCGGCATCGTGTTCGCATGCGGGAAGATGAAGCGGATGGCGGGCAGGCCGGCCAGGTCCAGCTCTTTCACGAAAGGTGCGAAGTCATTGCCGTCGGCGCCCAGGCCGTGCAGCCAGATGACGGCAATTTTCGGATTGTCGCCGGTGACGACTTCGATATTCGGCAGTACTGCGGACAATGCGTCGCTCATGCAATCCCTTATGACAGTGGTGTTTCCGAGGCGCGGTTCTTCAGCGCCGATTTCGGACGGAAGCTCTTGCTGACGGCGGCATCGGTCTCGATGTACGGGCCGCCGATCAGGTCCAGGCAGTAGGGCACGGCGGCGAAGATGCCGGCGGCGACCTGGTTGCCGGCATCGTCCTTCAGGCCTTCCAGCGTTTCGCGGATCGATTTCGGCTGGCCCGGCAGGTTCATGATCAGCGCCGCATGCGGGCAGCCGAAATCGGCCGTCTCCCGGATCACGGCCACCTGGCGCGACAGGATCGCGGTCGGCACGAAGTGCAGGCTGATCTGCCGCATCTGTTCGCCGAAGCCGGGCATCTCTTTCGTGCCGACGGCCAGCGTCGCTTCCGGCGTCACGTCGCGGCGGGCCGGGCCCGTGCCGCCGGTGGTCAGCACGAGGTGGCACTTGACGGTGTCCACCAGCTGCATCAGCGTCGTTTCGATGGTGTGGCGGTCGTCCGGGATCAGGCGCGTCTCGACGCGGAACGGCGTGGTGATGGCGCTTTTCAGCCACTCTTCCAGCGCGGGGATGCCCTGGTCCTGGTACACGCCGCCGCTGGCGCGGTCGGAGACCGACACCAGGCCAACCACCAATTCGTGCGGTTCGACGTTATTCGTCGTCATCTTCCGCTTCCTCTTCGTCGGCATCGGCGGCAGCCTGCTTGGCCGCGCCGCGCTTCTTCGCATCCAGGTCCTTCAGGATCTGGAAGATCTCGCGGTAGGCCTTCGGCGGCTTGTGCTCCGCCTGCTCCTTGCGGGCATTGCGGATCAGCGTGCGCAGGTGCTGGGCATCCAGTTCCGGATGTTCGGCCAGCAGCGTGGTCAGCGCCTGGTCGTCGGCCAGCAGTTTTTCGCGGCGGCGTTCCAGCGCGTGCAGCGCGGCGGTATCGGCCTTCGATGCGCCTTTCCAGCCTTCGATGGTCTGCTGGATGGCGGCGACTTCTTCATCGGACAGCGTGCGCATCTTCTTGCCGACGTACTGCATCTGGCGGCGGCGGCCTTCGTGGTTCTTGATGTTCTGGCATTCCAGAATGGCATCGCGGACGTCTTCCGGCATCGGCACGCGCTTGACGCGGTCGCGCGGCTGGTCGACCAGCTCCTGGCCCAGCGCCTGCAGCGCGTCGGACTGGCGTTTCAGTTCGGTCTTGGAAGGGCGGTCGTATTTTTCCTGGAATTCGGAGGAATCGAAGCCGACGGCCCCGCGGTTTGCATTTGGCATGGTGAAGAACGTGCTGTCGAAGCACGCCTGTAAAAACGGTGAACGGCTGCTATGATAACTGTTTTAACGCTTGGCCGACCAAAAACACCCCATGAGCGACTCCCATTTCACGCATAGCCAGGATCAGTTGAAACAGCTTGCGCAGGACATCCTGGCCTACGCACGCGACGCGGGCGGCACCGATGCCGCCGTCGAGATCAGCGAAGGCAGCGGGCTGTCGGTGTCGGTCCGCAAGAGCAAGATCGAAACGATCGAGCAAAACAAGGACAAGGGCCTGGGCGTCACGGTCTTCGTTGGCAAGAAGCGCGGCAATGCCTCCACTTCCGACTTCTCCAAAACCTCGCTGCGCGCCACGGTGGAAGCGGCGTACAACATCGCCCGCTTCACGGCCGACGACGACTGCGCCGGCCTGGCCGAAGAAGAGCTGCTGGAAAAATCGCCGCGCGACCTGGAGCTGTTCTACCCGTGGGTTATCACCACCGAAGAAGCGGTGGTGCTGGCGCAGCGCGCCGAGGCCGCATCGTTCGCCGTCGACCCGCGCGTGACGAACAGCGAAGGCGCCGGCGTGCACGTGCAGCAGTCGCACTTCGTGTCGGCCAACTCGCGCGGCTTCATGGGCGGCTACCCGTATTCGCGCCACACGATTTCCGCCACGCCGATCGCCGGCAAGGGCGCGCACATGCAGCGCGACGACTGGTACAGCTCCGTGCGCGATCCGAAGAAGCTGGCCACGCCCGAAGCTGTCGGCCGCTACGCCGCCGAGCGCGCGCTGGCCCGCCTGAACGCGCGCCAGATGACCACCCGCACCTGCCCCGTGCTGTTCGAGGCGCCGCTGGCTGCCGGCCTGCTGGGCGCATTCGTGCAGGCCACGTCGGGCGGTGCGCTGTACCGCAAGTCCACCTTCCTGCTCGATACGCTGGGCAAGCAGGTGCTGCCGGAGCACGTGCAGATCACCGAAGATCCGCACGTCCCCGGCGCCATCGGCTCCGCGCCGTTCGATGAGGAGGGCGTGCGCACGCAGTACCGCGATGTCGTCAAGGACGGCATCCTGCAGGGCTATTTCCTGTCGACGTATTCGGCCCGCAAGCTGGGCATGCAGACCACCGGCAACGCGGGCGGCTCGCACAACCTGTCGATGACCTCCTCGCTGACCAAGGCGGCAGACGACTTCGCCGGCATGCTGAAGAAGATGGGCACCGGCCTGCTGGTCACGGAGCTGATGGGGCAGGGCACCAACTACGTCACCGGCGACTACTCGCGCGGCGCGTCCGGCTACTGGGTCGAGAACGGCGTGATCCAGTACCCGGTCGAAGAGATCACCATCGCCGGCAACATGAAGGACATGCTGCGCGAGATCGTCGGCATCGGCAACGACGTGCTGGTGCGCGGCACCAAGCAGACCGGTTCGATCCTGATCGAAAAGATGGTGATTGCGGGTAACTGAGGCTGGCAACTGAGGCTGGCAACTGAGCCGGTAACATTCCCGAACTCAAAATCAGGGACAGACCCTGTTTTACAGGAA
>DKJA01000012.1:0-40872 GCA_002454505.1 Oxalobacteraceae bacterium UBA6704 | reverse complement strand
CTGTTTTACAGGAAATTTCTCTGACCCAAAATGAGGGTCAGACCCTGTTTTCGAGGAAAGTTTCCTCAAATCAGGGTCTGACCCTGGACCAGCGGCTGCCGCCGGCAGCGGGAGATCGTGCATGGAACGACGTCGCTTTCTCACGCAGGCCGGCGCGGGTGCCGGCATCGTCGCGGCACCGGCCGTGGCGGGCGCCCAGCCTGCCGTCAGCTGGCGGCTCGCTTCCGATTTCCCCAAGTCGCTCGACACCGTGTTCGGCGCTGCCGACATCTTCACGAAGCGCGTAGCGCAGCTCACCAACGGCCGCTTCGTCATCCGCCCGTTTGCCACAGGCGAGATCGTGCCGGCCTTGCAGGTGCTAGATGCCGTGCAGGCGGGCACCGTGCAATGCGGCCACAGCGCCTCCTACTATTACTACGACAAGGACGCCACGTTCGCCTTCGACTGCGCCGTGCCGTTCGGCCTGACGTCGCGCCAGCACACGGCGTGGTACGAGCATGGCGGCGGCCGCGAACTGACGCGCGCGTTCTTCCGGGACTACCACATCGTCAATTTCCTGGGCGGGAATTCGGGCACGCAGATGGGCGGCTGGTTCCGCAAGGAGATCCGCTCGGCGGCCGACCTGAAGGGCATGAAGATGCGCGTGGCCGGTTTCGCCGGCCGCGTGCTGGAGCGCCTGGGCGTCGTGCCGCAGCAGCTGGCCGGCAGCGACATCCTTGCGGCGCTGGACAAGGGCACGCTCGACGCCGCCGAGTGGGTGGGCCCCTACGACGATGAAAAGCTCGGCCTGTTCAGGGTGGCGCCGCTGTACTACACGCCCGGCTGGTGGGAGGCCTCGGCTTCGTTCTCCTTCTACGTCAACCTGAAGGAGTGGGAGCGGCTGCCGAAGGATTACCAGGCGGCCGTCGAAGCGGCGACCTACGAGGCGCACGTGAGCATGCAGGCCGAGTACGACGTGAAGAATCCGGCGGCGCTGGGCCGGCTGCTGCAGCACGGCGTCAAGCTGCGCAACTACCCGAAGGACGTGATGGATGCCTGCTACAAGGCGACCATGGCCGCGATGGCGGAAGAAGCGGCGAAGAATGCCAGGTTCCGGAAGGTGTACGAACCGTGGCAGCGCTTCCGGCACGACCAGAACCAGTGGGCCGCCGTGGCGGAAGCGCCGATGCTCAATTACCTGATCAGGGCGGGCCGGGGATAGGCCTCATTCACTGCCGGCACAGCGAACTTCGCGGCGCGCCGCAAGCGACCAGGCTCCCCACGTCGGGATTGGCCAGATAGTCCACGTGCGCCTTCACCGGGTCGGCCAGCCAGCCGAACCAGGTGCGCGCATTCGACACCAGCACGTTCATCACCGTGGCACCCTGCTCGCGGTAGCGCTCGGGCGGCAGCGTGAACGACAGCAGGTCGTTCGGATCGGTGAACGCGACCAGGTTCAGCGGCGATACCGCATCGCGATCCGCCACCGGCTCGCGGCGTTTTGCCAGCAAGCGTTGCAGGCTGTCTGGCGTTGAGGCCCGCATCGCGACCGATGTGGCTATCGGCTGCTCCGCCGTGTGCAGCAGCGGGATCTGGTTGGCCGCCATCACCAGCCACGCCATCCGCTGCACTTCGCGCATCGCCGCGCGGCTGGTGGCTGGTTCCTCGCTCATGCGCAGCAGCGTGTCGAACAGGATCTTGCTGCCCAGGCTTTCCGAGATCACCACCAGCGGCGCGCGCGGATCGCTGCCCCGCGTCGCGGCGAGAATCGCGTCGGCCATGCGCAGCTGGATCTGCTCGCGCGCCACGCCCTGGTAGATCAGCGCATCGGGCAGGCAGTCGTCGACCAGACTGTCCTTGATCTGCGCATTCAGCTTCGCCCGCGTGGGCGTGAAGGGCGGCGTGCCGGTGCAGATGGCCGACTTGTCCGTCTGGTCGTAGCACAGCTGCTGCTTGATGGACGTGGTCAGCGGCGACCAGATCAGCGCGCGGAAGCGGATCGTGCCCTGCGGCGTGACCACGTCATGCGGAACGATCTGGATGCCGGGTGCCGCCGCCGTTTTTGCCGCGGCCGGCGGTGCGTTGGCGACCAGTTGCGCGGCCAGCGTGGCCACCGTTTCGTCGGCCCATGCCGCATCGTGCGTGCACATGCCGTGCACCAGCAGCACGTCGGCGGACCTGGTCGGCGCGCGGGCCACGAAGTCGATCAGGCCGGGGAAGCGGGTGTCCGCCTCGATGAACTGGGGCGGACGGTAAGGAAGCGAGCAGCCGGCAAGTGCGGCGGCGGCGAGCAGCGTGGCGGACAGCGTGCGCATGATGGTCTCCTGGAGTTGTGGACCCATCTTTGCAATGACGGGATCGCCAGGATTTGTGCTGCCGCAAGCCGCGCCTTACTCGACCACGATGACCTTTGCTTCCGCATCGTTGGCGCGCACGTAGCGGACGATCGATTCGGTGGTCACCGTGTCGATCTGGCCGGCCATGCGGCGGTCGAACGGATGGTCGTCGAACGCCACGTTGGCGCGGAACATGCGCGCGCCCAGGCGGGTGGCGCTGTTCACTTTGACGGTGATCGGCGCGAAGCCGGAACGCTTCAGCCACGCCTGCGCCTCGTCGCGCGTTTCCACTTCGCCGGCGGGGGCGGTGGCCGCGGCGACCGTCTCCAGCACCCACTGGTTCGAGTTCTGGTACTGCGTGGAGAACACGTACGACAGCATGTTGTAGCGGGGCTCGTGCAACCGGCGCGCGGTGCGGCTGCCGGCCAGCTGCACGAGCCGCGCCTGCGTGGCGGCGCCGGGAATCAACACCTGCGCCTGGTAGCGGAACAGGTCGGACAGGAAGAAATTGCCGAGGCCTTCGTTGTACAGCGCGGAGGACGCGGTGCCGCATGCATTGAGCTCGTGCACGACGGTCCAGCGGCCGGCCGGATGGTCGCGCACCACGATGCCCATGTGCGAGTACGTCATGCCGTATTTGCTCAGGTCCTGGCCGGCGCGCGACACCAGCACCGCCTGCGCGCCGCTGGCATCGAGCGCCTGGAAGGTCCGCTGCGCCAGGTCCATCGACTTGACGGCGTCGTCGACCTGCAGCGGCTTTTCCTCGCATGTGCGGCCGGCCCACGCGGGCGCGGCCAGCGCGATGCCGAGCACCAGTATCAGCCGGCGCATGTCAGCTGACCTGCGAATGATGCAGCAGCGCCTTGCCCAGTTCGTTCGGGATGAACGCGATGACCTTGCCCGACAGGACCAGCAGCTTGCCGCTGGACGTGACGACGACGTCCAGCACGGTGCCGGCCGCCAGCGACAGCCCGCGCGCCGCCTGGCCGGACAGGCGCACGGTGGCCTTGCTGGCGTCCGACGCGTTGGTCACGAGCAGTTCCACGCCTTCGCCCACTTTCTGCACGCTTTCCACCACGAGGCTGCCGGTGACGCCGACGGTCAGGATCGAGCCGATCACGACGAGGCCGGACAGCGCACCGCTCGCTTCGGACGGCGCGGACAGATCGGCGGCGGACGCGGGCAGCGCCAGGCCCAGCGTGGAAGCAAGCAGAACAGCAATCAGCGAACGTTTCATGGATCTCTCCGTTTACATTGAAGCAATATCATCGCCTGCCTGTGTCTTTCGCGCAATGCCTGTGTGCAACTTCACATTTGCAAGTGGCGGGCGCCAAGTGGCGCAAAATGGCGCCAATGCCCTATTCGACGATTGCAACCCGCGTGCCGCTGTCGATCTTCCGTGCGAAGCGGACGATGGCGTCCGTCGTGATCGTGTCGATCTGGCCCGCCATGCGGCGGTCGAATGGATGGTCGTCGAATGCCACGTTGGCGCGGAACATCCGGCCGCCGAGACGCGTGAACATTGGCACGTCGATCGTGATCGGTACGAAGCCGGCCTGCTTCAGCCACGCCTGTGCCTCGGTGCGGGTTGCTACGCCGTCCGGCGGTGCGCTGGCCGCCGCATAGGTCTCCAGCACCCACTGGTTGGAGTTCTGATAGCGCGTGGAAAAGGCATAAGCCAGCATGTTGTAACGGGGTTCATGCAGTCGCCGCGGCGTGCGTGTTGCCAGCAATGCCGCCAGGCGGGCCTGCACTTGCGGGCCGGGGATCAGCAGATGCGTGCTGTGCCGGTGCAGGCCGATCAGCAGGAAGTTGCCGATACCTTCGTTCCACAAGTTCGAGTCGGCTGTGCCGCAATCGTTCAGTTCATGCACGACGGTCCAGCGTCCATCCGGGTGGTCGCGGAGAACAAATGCCATGTGCGAGTAGATCAGGCCATATTTGCCGAGGTCCTGGCCGGCGCGGGAGATCATCGCCACGCTTGCCCCGCTGTTTTCCAGCGCCGCATAGGTACGCTCGGCCAGCGTCATCGTCCTCACTACCTCGTCGAAAGGCAGCGGGCGCTCCTCACAGCTTTGGCCGGCGAGCACGGGCTGTGCGCAGGCCAGGAGGACCACCAGGAGCAGCGGCTTCATTCCGCCACCCGAGACCGATGCAGCAGCAACTTGCCGGTTTCGTTGGGAATGAAGGCGATCGCCTTGCCGGACAGGACCAGCGCCTGGCCGGTCGATATCGCCACCACATCGACGGTTGTGCCGGCGGCAACCGACAGGCTGGCGGCCGCCTGGCCGGATAGCCGCACGGTCGACTTGCTGGCATTGCCGATGCTCTCGACGATCACGTCAAGCCCGTCCGCCAGTCGTTGGGAACCAATGACGACGACGCTGCCGGCGACCAGCGAACCGAGTACCACGGTGCCCGATATCTGGCCAACACTGTCGGACAGTCCGGACTGGGCATGGGCTGCAGGAAGGAGGGCGAGAGTGAGGAGCAACGGCGCAAACAGATGTCTCATGGCAATCTCCGGGGTAGAGGAGGCGCCATCATCCCGCGCCTGCTTCCGCCCGGCGCTGATCTGGGCCAACTCAACTCGTTATGCCGCCCCCGGCCGTCGCTGTGGCGCCGCCATTTGTCATCGGTCACTGCGGGAGAGCAGGTCCCGCAGTGACAGTCTGCCTCAGCGACGCAGCGCCGCCAGCACCGGCTGCAGCACGGCCGCACCCAGCTTCATCGACCGCGCACCGCTCCAGCCGTTGACGGGATCCGGATCGTTGGCGTTGTCCTTGAACGGCAGTTCCAGCGTCAGCGACAGGCAGCCGAAGGCGTGCGTGATGTGCGGGGAGCCCATCGTCAGCACTTCCGGCGTGAACGGCGCGTCCGGGTAGCCGAATTCGTCCTGGAAGTCGGGGCTGGCCACCTTGAAGTCGGCGATGAAGGCATCCTGCTCGGCCTTCTGCGCCGGCGTGAAGTTCTCCAGCGAGTCGCTGCCGGCCACGAACACGTAAGGCAGGCCTTCGTCGCCATGCACGTCGAGGAACAGGTCGCAGCCGGTTTCCTTCATCTTCTCCTTGACGAGGAAGACTTCCGGGCTGCGTTCCATCGTCGGCGTGTTCCACTCGCGATTCAGGTTCGCGCCTGCCGCATTGGTACGCAGGTTGCCGCGCACGGAGCCGTCCGGATTCATGTTCGGCACGACGTAGAACACGGCTTCCTTCAGGCACTTGCTGGCGAACGGATCGGCCGGGTCCAGCAGCGCTTCCAGCATGCCTTCGACGAACCATTCGGCCATCGTCTCGCCCGGGTGCTGGCGCGCGATGACCCACACTTTTTTCGGCGCATCGGGATCGCCGACGACCAGCATGTTCAGGTCGCGGCCATCGACCGTGCTGCCCAGGTCCACCAGTTCGGCCAGTGCCGACAGCTGCGCGCTGTCCAGCAGCGCCAGGTGGCGTTCCCACGAATACGGCTCGAAGTAGGCGTAGTAGACGCTGTCGTACTCGGGCTCGTGCTCGATCGTCATCACGTCGCCATCGAAGCTGGTGGGCACGCGGAACCACGTGTCGCGGTCGTAGCTGGCGACGGCCTGGTAGCCGTTCCAGCCTTCCGGATAGGCGGCATTGCCGGCATTGAGGAAGCGGATCGACAGCGGCACCGACTGCGCACCCTGCACGCGGAAGTAGAACCACTGGGTGATATCGGCGTGGGAGTCCTTGCGGATATTCAGGTCGATATCGCCCGCGCTGGTGACGCTGACGACATCGATGGCGCCGGCATCGAACTGGCTGCTGATCTTGATAGACATTGTGTGCCCCGTAGTAAATTGGTCGCGCGATGGCGCAGAGGCGACATGATAGCGGCTTTGCCGCGGCCCCGCATCCGCTTACTGTTCAGCCCGTGTCCAACCTTGGGGTCAACCCCAAAAGTGGACACGAGCTCAGCTGTCTCAATGCTGAGCTCGTGTCCAAAAAAGGGGTTGACCCCAAGGTTGGACACGAACTCAGCCGTACCTCGGCCGCAATCAGCGCAGCCCGCCGAACCGCTCGAAGAACGCGGCTTCGGCCGCCGGTGCATCGGCATCCTCGTCGCGCAGCGCGGCGAGGATGTGCTGCTCGGCCACTTCATAAGTAGCCAGGTATAGCTCGCGCGCCAGCTCGTAGGCCTGGGCGCCGGGCCACGGGTCGGGCAGCAGTTCCACCGGCAATTGCGGGTCGTGCAGTTCGACGCGGCGGTAGGCGTGGATCAGCAGCGTGCGGACGGTGAACGCCTGCTCCGCCGTCAGCGTGCCCCGCAGCAGCTGGCGCAGCGGTGCGAAGCGGTCGATGAAGCGCTGGTAGCCGGCCTGGATTGCGGACAGGTCCCAGCCTTCCTCGATCAGGTCGGCCAGCGGCTTGCCCTGCACGCCGGGCAGCTGCGCGGCCTGGATCACGTACACCTTGCCGCGCATGCCGAGGCGGCCCAGCAGCGCATCCAGTGCTTCCGCATCGCCGGCGGGGTGGCCGGCGATGCCGTTTGCCACCACCGCGTAGCCCTCCCACAGCAGCTCCTTGCGCAGCGCCGCCCGCTCTGTAGCGGCCAGGCCGTTGGTGCCCAGCACGAAGGTCCAGCTGCCGTGCCAGTGCACGTGCGGCGCCGCGTACACCCGGCGGAACGCGCGCGCGAAACGCTGCATGGCCTCGGGCGTGATGGCGTAATTGCTGCGGCGGCCGTCGCGCTGGGCGCCCAGCCAGCCTTCCTGCGCCAGCCGGAATACGGAGGTGCGCAGCAGCCGGTCGTTGACGCCGAACGGCGCCAGCAGTCCGATCAGGCTGCCCAGCCAGGCCATGCCGCCATGCGGCGCGATGGCATCGCCGAAGATCGTCATCACCAGCGATTTCGAGCGGGGCGGGTCTTCCGCCAGCTCGGTGGCGATCCAGTCGTTCACGTTTTTCTTCATGGCCGTATTGTACCCATCCGGCTCAACAGGATACGGAAAAATAAAATGACACAAAAAAACCGTTTGAAATCGAGAATATGTATCGTATGATGAAGTCAACGAGCGAGGAGACCCCAGCGATGTATGCACAAATGGTGGAGACCGGGCTGAAAAAAGTCCGCACGCAGGAAGACATGAGCGTCGAAGAACGCGCCTTCCAGGACCGGATCGATGCCGGCGTGAAAATCGAAGCAAAGGACTGGATGCCGGAGGCGTATCGCAAGACGCTGATCCGCCAGATCTCCCAGCACGCGCACTCGGAAATCGTCGGTCAGCTGCCCGAAGGCAACTGGGTGACCCGTGCGCCGACGCTGAAGCGCAAGTCCATCCTGCTGGCGAAAATCCAGGACGAAGCGGGCCACGGCCTATACCTGTACAGCGCCGCGGAAACGCTGGGCGTGTCGCGCGACGAGCTGCTGGCCGCGCTGCACAGCGGCAAAGCCAAGTACTCGAGCATCTTCAACTACCCCACGCTATCGTGGGCGGACATGGGCGCCATCGGCTGGCTCGTCGACGGTTCGGCGATCATCAACCAGATCCCCCTGTGCCGCTGTTCGTATGGCCCGTATTCGCGGGCGATGATTCGCGTCTGCAAGGAAGAGTCGTTCCACGCCCGCCAGGGTTACGACATCATGATGTCGCTGGCCCAGGGCACGCCGGAACAGAAGGCGATGGCGCAGGATGCGCTGAACCGCTGGTGGTGGCCGTCGCTGATGATGTTCGGCCCGTCCGACGGCGAATCCGTCAACAGCGCGCAATCGACGCAGTGGCGCATCAAGCTGTTCTCCAACGACGAGCTGCGCCAGCGCATGGTCGACCAGACCGTGCCCCAGGCCGAGTACCTGGGCCTGACGGTGCCCGATCCCGACCTGAAATGGAACGAAGCGAAGGGCGGCTACGACTTCGGCCCGATCGACTGGACGGAGTTCCACGACGTATTGAAGGGCAACGGCCCCTGCAACCGCGAGCGCCTGCGCACGCGCGTCAAGGCCTACGAAGACGGCCAGTGGTTCCGCGACGCGTTGGTCGCACACGCCGACAAGCACGCGAATAAAAAAGCCGCGGCTTAACAGAAAACAGGAGGAGACAGCATGAGCAAGGAATGGCCCCTGTGGGAAGTGTTCATCCGCAGCCAGCACGGCCTGGCCCACAAGCACGTGGGCAGCCTGCATGCGCCGGATGCCGGAATGGCGGTGAACAATGCGCGCGACGTGTACACGCGCCGCAACGAAGGCGTGTCGATCTGGGTGGTGCGCGCGGCGGACATCGTCGCCAGCGCTCCTGCCGACAAAGGCCCGCTGTTCGAGCCGGCCAACAGCAAGGTGTATCGCCACCCCACGTTCTTCCCGATGCCGGAAGAAGTCAAGAACCTGTAGGCGGCGCCATGGATGCGAAAGTTCAATACCTCGTCCGCCTGGGCGACAACGCGCTCGTGCTGAGCCAGCGCCTGTCCGAACTGTGCGGCAAAGGCCCCGCGCTGGAAGAGGACATGGCGCTGACCAATGTGGCGCTCGACCTGCTGGGTCAGGCGCGCATGTGGTTCACGTATGCGGGCGAACTGGAAGGCCGCGGCCGCGATGAAGACGCGCTGGCCTACCTGCGCGATGCCCACGATTTCAACAACGTGCTGCTGGTCGAACAGCCGAACGGCAATTACGCGCAGACGCTGATGCGCCAGTTCTTCTTCGATACCTGGCACTACTTCCAGATCGGCGCGCTGACGAAAGCGGCCGATCCCCGCATCGCGGAAATCGCCGAGAAATCGCTGAAAGAGGTGACGTACCACCTGCGCCGCAGCGGCGACCTGATCGTCCGGCTGGGCGACGGCACGGACGTCAGCCACGCCTACACGCAAACGGCAGCCGACGAACTGTGGATGTACACGGGCGAAGCCTTCAACTACGACGCCGTCGACGAAGCGATGGCGGAAGCTGCCATCGCCGCGCCGGCCGCGCAGCTGCGCCAGCAATGGCTCGATCACGTGGCCGACATCTTCGCCGAAGCCACGTTGACGATGCCGTCGCCGGACGCGTGGATGCAGAAGGGCGGCAAGCAGGGCCGCCACAGCGAACACCTGGGCTACCTGCTGGCCGAAATGCAGTTCCTGCAGCGCGCCTATCCCGGCGCAGCCTGGTGATGGATGCCGCGATGGCCATCGATGACGCCACCGTGTGGTCGTGGCTCGAAGAAGTCCCCGATCCCGAGATCCCGGTGATTTCGGTGGTGGACCTCGGCATCGTGCGCGCCGTGCAGGTGGATGAGGATGCGGTCACGGTCACCATCACGCCAACTTATTCGGGCTGTCCGGCGATGCAGGTTATCGAGGCCGCCGTGCGCGAAGCCTTGCAGGCCAGGGGTATCGATCAAGTGCGGATCGTCACGCAGCTGTCACCGGCCTGGACGACAGACTGGATGAGCGACGCGGGCAAGGCCAAGCTGCAAGGCTATGGCATCGCACCGCCAGCACAGCAGGTCATCGATATTTCGGGCCTGCGCACTGGCCGCGATCCGCTGGCCGCTGCCGTCTCGCGCCGGGCCGTCCAGGCGCCCACCGTCGCATGCCCGCATTGCGGTTCCACGCACACGGAACTCACCAGCCAGTTCGGCTCCACGCCGTGCAAGGCGCTGTACCGGTGCCTGGCCTGCCGCGAACCGTTCGATTACTTCAAGTGCCACTGAGGTTGAGCCCATGAGCAAATTCCACTCCCTGTCCGTCGCCAAGGTGCACAACGAAACGCGCGACTGCGTTGCCGTCACGTTCGCCGTGCCGCCGGAACTTCAGGACAGCTTCCGCTACCAGCAGGGCCAGCACCTGACCTTGCGCACGAAGATCGGCGACGAAGATGTGCGCCGCTCGTATTCGATCTGTTCGGCCGTGCAGGACGGCGCGCTGCGCGTGGCAATCAAGCGCACGCCGGGCGGCGCGTTCTCCACCTGGGCCAACGAAGCGCTGCAGGCCGGCGCCGTGCTGGAAGTGATGCCGCCGATGGGCCACTTCAACGTGCCGCTCGATGCAGGCAATGAAAAGAACTACCTCGCGTTCGCGGCCGGCAGCGGCATCACGCCGATCCTGTCGATCGTCAAGACGACGCTGCTGATGGAGCCGAAAAGCCGCTTCACGCTGTTCTACGGGAACCGCGCATCGTCGTCGGTGATCTTCAAGAACGAATTGATGGAGCTGAAGGACACCTACCTGCAGCGGCTGAACATCGTCTACGTGATGAGCCGCGAACAGCAGGACATCGACCTGTTCAACGGCCGCATCACGAAGGAAAAGACACAGCAGTTCCTCCAACACTGGATCGACATCGCCGATTACGACACCGCCTTCATCTGCGGCCCGGAAGACATGATGCACGGCGTCTCCGATGCGCTGCAGGAGGCGGGCATGCCGAAGTCCGCCATCAAGGTCGAGCTGTTCGCCGCGTCGATCTCGAAAACGCAGCACAAGCCGCGCGCACTCGATGCGCAGGCCGCCCACCAGCTGACGGAAGTGACCGTGATCCAGGACGGCAATGCAGCCACGTTCACGATGGAGAAGGACAAGGAATCGATCCTCGACGCGGGCCTGCGTGCCGGCCTGGAGATGCGCTACTCCTGCAAGGGCGGCGTCTGTTCCACGTGCCGCTGCAAGGTCGTCGACGGCAAGGTGGACATGGACGTCAACTACGCGCTGGAGGATTACGAGATCGCCCGCGGTTTCGTGTTGAGTTGCCAGAGTTTCCCGGCCACCGATAAAGTCGTCATCGACTTCGACCAGGCCGAATAAGAATACACGGAGGAGACGCCATGAATCACGAGAACATCCGCTACGAAAATATCCTGTTCGGCATCAGCGGCGGCATCGCCACGCTGACGCTGAACCGCCCCGATAAACTGAACAGCTTCACGCAGGCGATGCACCTGGAAGTGCGCGATGCGTTCGAGAAGATCCGCGCCGACCAGACGGTTCGCGTGTTGGTGCTGACCGGTTCCGGCCGCGGCTTCTGCGCCGGCCAGGACCTGTCGGACCGCGCCGTCGTCCCCGGCGGCGAGCCGGTGGACCTGGGCGACTCCGTCGAAAAATTCTATGCGCCGCTGGTCCTCGCGATCAAGGAGCTGCCGATGCCCGTCATCTGCGCCGTCAATGGCGTGGCGGCTGGTGCGGGCGCGAACCTGGCGCTGGCCTGCGACATCGTGCTGGCTGCGAAATCGGCCACGTTCATCGAGGCGTTCTGCAAGCTGGGCCTGATCCCGGACACGGGCGGCACGTGGCACCTGCCGCGCCTGATCGGCCTGCCGCGTGCCACTGGCCTGGCGATGCTGGGCGAGAAGCTGACGGCCGACCGCGCCGAACAGTGGGGCCTGATCTGGAAGGCGCTGCCCGACGAAACGCTGATGACGGAAGCGATGGCGATGGCCGAGCACTTTGCCTGCGCGCCGACGAAAGGGCTGGCGTTCACGAAGCGCGCCTTCCAGCAAAGCTATGGCAACTCGCTGCCGGACCAGCTGGCGCTGGAAGGACAGATGATGCGCGAGCTGGGCCGGAGCCACGATTACCGCGAAGGCGTGGATGCCTTCGTCAACAAGCGCACGCCGCACTTCAAGGGCCAATGATGGCGGCGCTCGATAACAGCAAGGTCGTGGCGGTGATCGGCAGCGGTGCGATGGGCGCCGGTATCGCGCAGGTTGCCGCGGCGGCCGGTCATACCGTCAAGCTGTACGACACGCGACCGGAAGCGGTGAACAAGGCCATCGACAGCATCGGTGCCGCCTACGGCAAGCTGGCCGGCAAAGGGAAGATGAGCGCCGCCGATGCGGAGGCTGCAGCGAACCGCCTGTATGCGGCCGCATCGCTCGAAGAGCTGGGCGATGCGCAACTCGTCGTCGAAGCCATCGTCGAGAACCTCGATGCCAAGCGCGCCCTGTTCGCGCAGCTGGAAGCCATCGTCGGTGAAGAGACGATCCTTGCCACGAACACGTCGTCGATCTCGGTGACCGCCATCGCCGCGCAGTTGCGGCATCCGGCGCGGCTGGCCGGCATGCACTTCTTCAATCCCGTGCCGCTGATGGCGCTGGTGGAAATCGTCAGCGGCGTGGCCACCGATGCCGCCGTTGCGCAAACGCTGTATGACACCGCCACCACCTGGGGCAAGCAGGCCGTGCACGCGAAATCGACGCCCGGCTTCATCGTCAACCGCCTGGCGCGCCCGTTCTATGCGGAAGCGTGGCGTCTGCTGAACGAGCAGGCCGCCGATGCCGCCACCATCGACGCCGTGCTGCGCGAAGCGGGCGGCTTCCGCATGGGGCCTTTCGAGCTGATGGACCTGATCGGCCACGACGTCAATTACGCCGTCACGAAATCCGTGTTCGACGCCTATTACAACGATCCCCGCTTCACGCCATCGGTGCTGCAGCTGGAACTGGTCAACGCCGGCTTCCTCGGCCGTAAAACGGGCCGCGGTCTGTACCGCTATGACGACGAAGCGGAGGTGCCAGCTGCGCAGGCAGAGCCGAAACATGAACGTCCCGAGTACGTCGGCTACAGCCTGGAAGCAGGCGCCGGCGGCGAGCTGACCGCATCGATGCTGGAACGCTTCAAGGCGCATGGCATCGCCATCACCGCCCGCACGTCCGCCGAAGGCCACCTGCACGGCGAAGCGCCGGCCTTCCACTGCAACGGCGCGGCGATCTACCTGACGGACGGCCGCACGGCTACGGAACGCGCGCGTGCCAACGGCCATGACGACACGGTGGTGTTCGACCTCGTGCTCGATGCCGCACAAGCGGCGCGCATCGCCGTGGCCAGTGCGGACCAGTGCAATCCCGCCGCATTCGATGCCGCGGTGGCGCTGTTCCAGACTGCCGGCTTCACGGTGACGCGGCTGGACGACGTGCCGGGCCTGGCCGTGATGCGCACCGTCGCGATGCTGGCCAACGAAGCGGCCGATGCGGTGCAGCAGGGCGTCTGCAGTGCGCAGGCCGCCGATCTGGCGATGCGCAAGGGCGTCAACTATCCACAAGGCCCGCTCGCATGGGCGGATGCCGTTGGCGTCGCCCACATCGTCAAGGTGCTGGACAATCTGGCCGCCACCTATGGCGAAGACCGCTATCGCGTGTCGCCCTTGCTGCGCCGCCGTCAGGCCGCGCGAAGGAATCTGCATGCCTGACGATACGATGTCGATGGATCCGCAGGCACTGGCCGAAGCGGCCGGCGCAGCGATGTACGCGCGCGATGCCGCGAGCCAGGGCCTCGGCATGACGCTGGAAGAAATCCGTCCCGGCTATGCGCGCATGGCGATGCGCGTGCGGACGGACATGCTGAACGGCCACCTGAGCTGCCACGGCGGCTTCATTTTCGCGCTGGCCGACAGCGCCTTTGCTTTTGCGTGCAACAGCCATAACCAGAACACGGTGGGGGCGGGCTGCACGATCGATTATCTGGCGCCCGGACGCCAGGACGACCTGCTCACCGCGGAAGCGGTCGAGCGGGCGCTGGCCGGCAAGACCGGCATCTACGACGTCAACGTCGTCAACCAGGATGGGCGGCTGATCGCCACGTTCCGGGGCAAATCGCACCGGGTCGGCGGCACGCTCGTTCCTGGACAGGCTTGAAGTAAACAGAAAGGAGACTGCCATGGTCCAACGCCATCCCGCGGCAGCGGAGCTGGAGCCGATCGAGCGCGCCAGCCGCGACGAGCTGCAGGCATTGCAACTGCAGCGCATGCAGCAGACACTGAAACACGCGTATGAAAACGTGCCGCATTACCGGGCCGCGTTCGATGCGAAAGGCGTCCATCCGGACGACCTGAAGACGCTGGCCGACCTGGCGAAATTCCCGTTCTCGGACAAGCGCACGCTGCGCGACAACTACCCGTTCGGCCTGTTCGCCGTGCCGCGCGAGAAGGTCGTGCGCATCCATGCGTCCAGCGGCACGACCGGCAAGGCCACCGTCGTCGGCTATACGCAGAACGATATCGACATGTGGGCCGACATGGTGGCCCGCTCGATCCGTGCGGCCGGCGGCCGGGCCGGCGACATGGTGCATATCTCGTACGGCTATGGCCTGTTCACCGGCGGCCTCGGTGCCCACTACGGCGCCGAGCGTCTCGGCTGCACGGTGATCCCGATGTCCGGCGGGCAGACGGAAAAGCAGGTGCAGCTGATCCGCGACTTCCAGCCTTCGATCATCATGGTCACGCCGTCGTACATGCTGAACATCATCGAGGAGTTCCAGCGGCAGGGCGTCGATCCGGCCGAATCCTCGCTGAAGGTCGGCATCTTCGGCGCGGAGCCATGGACGGATGCGATGCGCCGCGAGATCGAGCAGCGGGCCGGCATCGATGCGGTGGATATCTATGGCCTGTCGGAAGTGATCGGGCCGGGCGTCGCCAGCGAGTGCATCGAGAGCAAGGACGGTCCGGTGATCTGGGAAGACCATTTTTACCCGGAGATCATCGACCCGGAAACCGGCGAGGTGCTGCCGGACGGCGCCGAGGGCGAACTGGTATTCACGTCGCTGACGAAAGAAGCGATGCCCGTCATCCGCTACCGTACGAAGGACCTGACGCGGCTGCTGCCGCCCACGTCGCGGGCGATGCGCCGCATGGACAAGATCACGGGCCGCTCGGATGACATGCTGATCATCCGCGGCGTCAACGTGTTCCCCACGCAGATCGAGGAACTGGTGCTGAAGATGCCGAAGCTGGCGCCGCAATACCAGCTCGTCGTGTCGCGCGACGGCCACCTGGACAAGCTCGATGTCGTCTGCGAACTGCGTGCCGAAGCGGCCGCCGTGCTGAGCGAATTCGAAGTGGGCACGCTGGGCCGCGAACTGGAACACCTGATCAAGACGCATGTCGGCGTGTCCACCCGCGTCAGCGTGGTGGGCACCGAGGGCATTGAACGCACGCTGACGGGCAAGGCCCGCCGCGTGATCGACAAACGACCGAGGAACTGAAGTCATGAACGATGCTGTGAACGAAGCTTATATCTGCGACGCCATCCGCACGCCGTTCGGCCGCTACGGCGGCGCGCTGGCCTCGGTGCGGGCCGACGACCTGGCTGCGCTGCCGATCGCCGCACTCATCGCCCGCAATCCCGGCGTCGACTGGTCGAAGCTGGACGACGTGCTGTACGGCTGCGCCAACGGTGCCGGCGAGGACAACCGCAACGTGGGCCGCATGGCCGCGCTGCTGGCCGGCCTGCCCGCCGAAGTACCGGGCAACACGATCAACCGGCTGTGCGGTTCCAGCCTGGATGCCGTCGGCAGCGCGGCCCGCGCCATCAAGGCCGGTGAAGCGCACCTCGTCATCGCGGGCGGCGTGGAAAGCATGACACGCGCGCCGTTCGTGATGGCCAAGGCGGACAGCGCGTTCTCGCGCGCGGCGAAGATCGAGGACACAACGATCGGCTGGCGCTTCGTCAATCCGAAGATGAAGGAGCAGTACGGCATCGACAGCATGCCGGAAACGGCGGAAAACGTGGCGCAGGAATTCGGCGTGAACCGCGCCGATCAGGATGCGTTCTCGCTGCGCAGCCAGCAGCGCTGGGCCGCCGCCCATGCGGCCGGCGTGTTCCGCGACGAGATCGTGCCGGTGACGATCCCGGTCAAGAAGGGCGAGGCGAAGATCTTCGATACGGACGAACATCCGCGCCCTGAAACCACCATCGAGCAACTGGCGAATCTGAAGGGCGTGGTGAAGCCGGATGGTTCCGTCACCGCGGGTAATGCGTCCGGCGTCAACGACGGCGCCTGCGCCGTGCTGCTGGCCTCGAAGCAGGCGGTCGAACAGTACGGCCTGAAGCCGCGTGCGAAAGTGCTGGGCATGGCCGTGGCCGGACTGGCGCCGCGCATCATGGGCTTCGGTCCGGCACCGGCATCGAAGAAGGTGCTGGCGCAAGTGGGGCTGACGATCGAACAGATGGATGTGATCGAGCTGAATGAAGCGTTTGCCGCACAGGGCCTGGCCGTGACGCGCGACCTGGGCCTGGCCGACGATGCGCCGCATGTGAACCCGAACGGCGGCGCCATCGCCATCGGCCACCCGCTGGGCGCTTCCGGTGCGCGGCTCGTTACCGCGGCGGTGAATCAGCTGGAACGTACGGGCGGGCGCTATGCGCTGTGCACGATGTGCATCGGCGTCGGCCAGGGCATCGCGCTGGTGCTGGAGAACGTCAGCGAGCGCATGGCGGCATGATGGTGTACGAGATCAACGGCATCCGGCCGGTGGTGCATCCGACCGCCTTCGTGCATCCCACGGCGGTACTGATCGGCGACGTGATCGTCGGCCCGCGCTGCTATGTGGGGCCGCTGGCATCGCTGCGCGGTGACTTCGGCCGCATCGTGCTGGAAGAAGGCGCCAATGTGCAGGACGGCTGCGTGATGCACGGCTTCGCCGATTCCGACACGGTGGTCGAAACCGACGGCCACATCGGCCACGGCGCCGTGCTGCACGGCTGCCGCATCGGCCGCAACGCGCTGGTCGGCATGAACGCGGTGGTGATGGACAACGCAGTGGTCGGCAGCGAAAGCATCGTCGCGGCGATGTGCTTCGTGAAGGCGAACATGGCCATCCCGCCCCGCAGCATGGTGATGGGAACGCCCGCGCGCATCATCCGCGAGGTGACGGATGCCGAAATCGCGTGGAAGAACGTGGGGACGTCGCAATACCACGAACTCGCCGTGCGTTCGCGCGAGACGATGCGCGAAGTCGAGCCATTGAGCGAACCCGAACCAGACCGCCAGCGCATGGCATGGGAAACCTCCGTGCCGCTGCACGTCCACAAGCACACGCAAAACCGGTGACAGGCACCATTTTCCGGGAAATATTTCCCGGAAAATGGTGCCTGTCACCGGTTTATTGATCGATTGGAGACAGACATGACCACCACCCTGCAAAGTTTCATCGCCGGCCGCTGGCAAGGCAAGGAAGCGCACGCGCCGCTGCATAGCGCGTTGAACAACAGCCTGATTTATCACACGCACGCCGAGGCGATCGACTTCGGCGAGGCGCTGGATTATGGCCGCAAGACCGGCATCCCGGCGCTGATGGCGCTCGACTACCAGCAGCGCGCGGCGCGGCTGAAGGCGCTGGCGTTGTACCTGATGGAGCGCAAGGAAGAACTGTACGAGATCTCGAAGCTCACCGGCGCCACGCGGCCGGACAGCTGGGTGGACGTCGAAGGCGGCATCGGCACGCTGTTCGCCTACGCCAGCATGGCGAGCCGCGAGCTGCCGTCGTCGAACGTGCTGCACGAAGGCCCCGCCATCGCGCTGGGCAAGCGGGGCGGCTTCGCCGGTACGCACATCCTCGTGCCGCGCGGCGGCGTGGCGGTGCACATCAACGCGTTCAACTTCCCCATCTGGGGCCTGCTGGAGAAGTTCGCGCCCAGCTTCATCGCCGCGATGCCGTGCATCGGCAAGCCCGCCACGGCGACCAGCTACCTGACGGAGGCGCTGGTGCGCATGATCCACGAGTCCGGCCTGCTGCCGGACGGCGCACTGCAGCTAGTGATCGGCAGCACCGGCGACCTGCTGGACCGGCTGACCGGCTTCGATGCGGTGACGTTCACCGGCTCGGCCGACACGGCCGCGAAGCTGCGCTCGAACCGCAACCTGATCGCCAATTCAGTGCCGTTCACGGCCGAGGCGGACTCGCTGAACTGCGCGATCCTCGCGCCGGACGTGACGCCCGACGATCCCGAGTTCGACCTGTTCGTCAAGGAAGTTGTGCGCGAGATGACCGGCAAGGCCGGCCAGAAGTGCACGGCGATCCGCCGCATCATCGTGCCGCGCACGCAGGCCGATGCGGTGGCCGAGCGCCTGCGCGACCGGCTGGCCAAAGTGACGATCGGCGATCCGTCCGTGGAAGGCGTACGCATGGGTGCGCTGGCGTCGAAGGACCAGCAGCGCGACGTGGGCGCGCAGGTCGAGCGGCTGCTGGCCGGGAATGAGCTCGTCTACGGTAATGAGCTGAGTCTAGTCGGCGACGGCGTGCACGAAGGCGCCTTCTTCGCGCCGACGCTGGTCCTGTGCCGCAACGCGCTGGACAACGATGCGGTGCACGACGTGGAAGCCTTCGGCCCCGTCAGCACCTTGATGACGTACGACGGCATCGACGAAGCCCTGGCGCTGGCCGCCCGCGGCAAGGGCAGCCTCGTCTCCACGCTGGTGACGAAGGATCCGGCCACCGCTGCGTATGCGGTGCCGGTCGCCGCGAGCCATCACGGCCGCGTGCTGGTGCTGGACCGCGAAGCAGCCGTCGATTCGACCGGCCACGGCTCGCCGCTGCCGCAACTGAAGCACGGTGGCCCGGGGCGCGCCGGCGGCGGCGAGGAGCTGGGTGGCATCCGCGCCGTGAAGCACTTCCTGCAACGGGCGGCCGTGCAGGGCTCGCCGACGATGCTGTCCGCGATCACGGGAGAGTACGTGCGTGGCGGTGCCGTGCGCGAAAACGAAGTGCATCCCTTCCGCAAGCATTTCGAAGACCTGCAGGTGGGCGACTCGCTGCTGACGCACCGCCGCACGGTCAGCGAGGCGGACATCGTCAACTTCGGCGGCGTGTCGGGCGACTACTTCTACATGCACTTCGACGACATCGCCGCGAAGGAAACCCAGTTCGGCCAGCGCATCGCGCACGGCTACTTCGTGCTGTCGGCCGCGGCGGGCCTGTTCGTGTCACCGGCCCCGGGCCCCGTGCTGGCCAACTACGGCCTGGACAACCTGCGCTTCGTCGCGCCGGTGGCGATCGGCGACACGATCCGCGCGCGGCTCACGTGCAAGCGCAAGGTGGACCGTAACCGCACGGACGATAAGGGCGTCGGCCAGGGCGTCGTCGCGTGGGATGTGCAGGTGACCAACCAGCATGACGAGCTGGTGGCCAGTTACGACATCCTCACGCTGGTGGCGAAGAAGGCCGCTTAACCCGTCATTCCGAACGGATCGTCGATCGAGCGGGCCGGCTGCGTGAACCAGCGCGGCCCGTTGGCCGTCATGTAGAAATGATCCTCATGACGGATGCCGAACTCGCCCGGCACGCAGATCATCGGCTCGTTCGAGAAGCACATGCCCACGTCGAGCGGCGTACGGTCGCCGCCGACGAGATACGGCCACTCGTGGATGTCCAGGCCGATGCCGTGGCCGGTACGGTGGGGCAGGCCGGGCAGCTTGTAGCCGGGACCGAAGCCGTTGGCTTCCAGGGAGCGCCGCGCCGCGGCATCCACTTCCTCGCATGGCACGCCCAGCTGCGCCGCTTCGAACGCCGCCTGTTGCGCCGCCTTTTCCGCATTCCACACGCTGCGCTGGCGTTCGCTCGGCGTGCCGAACACGTAGGTGCGCGTGATGTCCGAAATGTAGTTGTGCAGCTTGCAGCCGGTGTCGATCAGCACGGTGTCGCCGTCCTTCAGCGTCTGCACGTACGACACGCCGTGCGGGTAGGCGGTGGCTTCGCCGAACAGCACGATGACGAAGTACGAGCCGGCCGGCGCGCCCACCTTGCGGTGCGCAAGGTCGATGAATTCTTCCACTTCCTTCGTGGTGATCCCCGCATGGAGGATGCTGGCCGTGGCGATGTGGACGGCCATCGTCATGTCCTTCGCGCGCTGCATCAGCGCGATTTCAGCGGCCGACTTGCGGGTGCGGCAATGCGCCGTGACGGTCTTTGCGTTTTCCAGCGAGTAGCCATCGGCCAGCGGACGGATGCCGTCGAAGATGAAGAAGGCCGCGCTTTCGTCGATGCCGATGCGGGGCGGCTGCGCTGCGTTCGCGGCGATGCCCAGTTGCGCCAGCACGCTCACGAACAGCGCGTACGGGCTTTCATGCTCGTCCCAGCAATGCACCGGGCCATCGACCAGCATGAAATCCTTCAGCGTGGGTTCTTCGAACGCGGGTGCGATGTACGCCAGCGCGCCGGTGGCAGGCAGGATCGCGCCGACCATCCGTTCGCTCGGATGCCATTTCGTGCCGGTGAAGTACAGCAGATTGGTGCCGGCATTGAGCCAGATCGCCGCGATGCCCTGTTCGCGCATGAAGGCCTGCGCCTGCGCGATACGGCTTGCGTGTTCTTCCCGGCCGATCGGGACGGCGCCTGCCGTCATGTCGGAAAGGGTTGCCAGTGCCTGTTCGATAGTCTTGCCGCCGATGGTCATGCCTGCTCCTTTTTTCGAAGCGGGCATGATAGCAGGGGATGGGGACTGTCCCTGCAAGGGCGGTACGGCGATCCGGCTGTCCCCTCTTTTGCTTCTGGTTTCAACAGCCATCCGCCGAATTCAAGGGCAACCCCGGGGACAGGCCCCTGCGGGGACAGTCCCCAACCTTTACTGCGTCAGGATGCTGACCTTGTCGAGCACGAACGACGTCTGTGCCGAAGCATCCTCCGTCATCGCGAACGACAGCCGCACCGTCTGCCCCTTGTAGGCGGCCAGGCTGAACGTGCGCACCTGGTAGCCGGCGGCCTTGTTCACGTTCGAGTAGGTGGCCAGCGTGCCCAGCACGGTGCCGGACGTGTTCTTCACCGTGACCACCAGCTTGTCGTAGACGGTACTGCCCGTTTCGGCCGTGTCGATATGCAGCGCGAAGGTCAGCGTGGCGGACGTTGCGGCCGCGGGAATCGCCACGTCCTGCGTGAGCGTTTCCGTGGCCGTGCTGCCGTTCCCGCCCAGCCAGGCGAAGCGGGTCCCTTCGTAGGCCGTCTGGCCGCTGAACGCGCCGATGACGCCCGTGGTGCCGGCCCAGCCGGTGGTGCCTGTTTCAAAGCCGCCGTTCGTCACGCGCTCGGTGCTGGTGCCGCCGCCCGTGCCGACCGTCAGCGTGGCATTGCCGGTGGTGACGGAGGCCGCCGCTGCATCCGTGATGGTGGCCTTGAACACGGCGCCGTTATCGGCCGACTGCGCAGCGAACGAGTAGGTGGCCGACGTGGCGCCGCTGATCAGCGCATTGTTCCTGTACCACTTGTAGCTGTAGGGCGACGTGCCGCCGCTGGCGGCGACGGTGAACGTGGCCGTGCCGCCCGCCGATACCGTGACGTTGGCCGGCTGCGTGGCCACCGCCAGCGCCGCGCCGGCGCCGGATTCGGCCACGTCCGTGCCCACGTTGATGCCCGCATACGCGCGCTTGACGGCGGTGGCTTCCTTGCTGCCCACGCCATACAGTTCCTCGGCCGCGGCGATCATCTTGGTGCGCGCATCGGCGTAGTTGGTCGACGACGTGAACTTCGTCGTATTCGCCTTGAACCAGATGCGGAAGGCCTTGTCGTTGCCGATGCCGGTCATGTTCTTCGGCGTCTGCGTCAGGTAGGAACTGTAGTAATCGCTCGACGTGGTGGCGCTGGACCCTTGCGACAGGAAGTAGAACATGCGGTTGTTCGGGCCGCTGCTGTAGTGGACGTTCAGGTTCTTCAGCGTCGAGCTCCACGCGTTCGGGCTGGCGCCGTCCTTGCTCGGCTTGTACATCCAGCGCAGCGGCTGGCCGGTGCGGCTGATTTCCGCGCCCATCACCCAATCGTTGCCGGTGGCCGGGATCACGCTGCCGGTGCCGCCGGCGCGCGCATACGCTTCCGTCATCTCGCCGCCGATGTCGGAGCTCGATTCGTTCAGGCCGCCGGATTCGCCGGAATAGGTCAGGTTGGACGTGGCATCCGTCACGCCGTGGTGCATCTCGTGGCCGATCACGTCGATCGAGCCCAGGTTGTAGAACGACGAGCCGCCGTCGCCGATGTACATGCATTTGCAGCCCGGCTCGAAGAAGGCGTTGTCGTACTGGGTGTCCACGTGCACGGCGATGTAGGTGGCCGTGTTGTTGCCGTTCAGGCTGGACCAGCCCAGCGTGTTCTTCATCGCGTCGTAGGTGTTCATCAGGCCCCACAGCGCGTTCACGGCAGCCGTCTGGCCGTTGGTACCCGTCGTGCTGCCCCCGTTCACGTACTGCAGGCCATCGCCCCACGTGTTCGTCGTGTTCGTGTAGATCGAGCCGGGCGTGGGATTCGACTCCGGGCTGTGGTTGGCATTCGTGATCGCCATGCCGCCATACGTGCCGCCCGTGCCGCGCGTGGTATCGAGCATGCGGTACGTGCTGCCGGACAGCGTGGTATTGATCGGCACCGTGCCGTTGTACTGGCTCTTGCCGCTGCCGACAACCGTCTGCAGCGCATCCCACTCGGCGATCACGGCGCCCGTGTGCGCATCGACGACCGTGTCGCGGTAGACGAGCTGCTTGCCGCTTGCCATCCGCGTCTTCACCAGGTAAGCCAGCGCATACCGCTCGACGACTTCCTCGACGTCCAGCGCGTTCAGTGCCGCCTCGCTTTTCTTCTCGGCGCCCGCCACGCGGACGGTCTTCATCACGGGCCAGATCAGCAGTTCCGCTTCCGGCTTCCAGCGCGGCACGCCGATCGGTGCGACGCGGCCGACGACGCTGGCGATCGCTTCCTTGGCGGTGAGCGTCGGCGTCACGTCGGGCGCCATCGAGACGGCCGCGCCGCGCGAGGCATCGAGGCCGTTGCGGCGGTCCGACGCGGATTCGCTGACGATGTCGCCATTGTCGTCGGTGACGACCACCGACTCGGAGCCGAACACGGGCAGCCCCTTCCACGTGTGCTGCACGCGCGTGATGCGGGTACCCTGCGTGCCGGGGTGCTGCCGGCTGACGCGGTAGCCATGTTCGGCATCCAGGCCGGCGGTGGCGCGGCGCGAAGCGAGCCGGTTTTCCATGGCGGTGCGGGCCGCCTCGTCCATCTCTTGCGCAGGCGGGGACATCAGGGCGTCGGGCAGCAGGCCGCGCGTTTGCGCGCCGGCGCCGGCAAAGGGCAGTGTAGCAACGACGGCTGCGAGCAGGGTCAGGCGAAGGTTCATCTCGTTCATCTCCGGTGGATAGGTGCCGCTTCTGCGGCGGTGAACGGGACACTATTCGTCCGCCGGCCGTCGCGTCAAAAATCTTCGGAAATGAGTCTGGCAGCGCGGTTTGTTAAAAATAAGACATTCAAGCCGCATGCGTGAATTGTGGCTTTTTTCATCGTGCATGCAACAGTTCAGCCGTGCGGCTGTTGCATGAATTGAATCGCGCGCCGTACACTGGACACGCACCGGAAGGCCACGCATGCCGGCCGGGCTCATAAAAACAGCGCAGCTGGGTAGGTATGTATAAACGCCAACAACGGGAACCTCGAGAAACCGTAATGAGCGCCGTCAGGTCTGGTTGAGACGCGCAGCCGTACTTTAGTACGGTGAGCATCGCAGACCGGATTCTGGCGATGCGCAATAGGTTTATCGGGGTACCCAAGCGCTGAGGCACACTTCAGGGACGCCACCATGATTAACGCAGCCGGTCATCTCAACAGCTTTTCGCTTGCCCTCCGCAGGCCGCCACCCGTCTAGGGCAGCCATCCCCTGCGCGCCGCCTGAACCCGCGCGCACCGATAAAGCAGCGCTTCGCCTGTGCCGTCCGCGGCGCAGCGGCGCATCACGCCACCTTCAGGAATGCCCTTGCGGGCAAAGAGCTCATGCTGTCCATTGCTACCCGAGTAGAACATATCGTCATGGATTCGCCGTTCCTGTCCGAGGGACTGCGGCGGGGCCTGATCAACCTTTCCGAACTGGCGCGGCAGTTGCAGCCGCAGCTGGAAAGCGATTTATGGAAGCCCGTCGGCCAGGCCGCCGTGGTGATGGCGCTGCGGCGCATGTCCGAGCGGATGCCCGGCCTGGGCGCGCAGGCGCCGGCGAACAACGACATCGTGCTGGCGCAGAAAACCGGCCAGCTCACCGTCTGCACGGACCTGGTGGAACTGACCTACCGCGAATCGGCGTGGACGGACGAATGCCATCGCAGCCTGCTGGCGCGCCAGGGCCGCCAGCAGAACATGTTCCTGACGGTGACGCGCGGCGTCAGCGAAGCGATGGTGATCTGCAGCCGCCCGCTGATCCCGCAGGTGGAAGACGTGTTCGGTGGCGAATGCCTGCTGGCGCGGCTGGAGCACCTGAACGCGGTGACGCTGCAGCTGACGGACGAATCGCACCGCACGCCCGGCATCTATCATGCGATCCTGAAGAAGCTGGCGTGGGACAAGGTCAACCTGGTGAACCTGATCTCCACGCATTCGGAGCTGACGCTGATCCTCGAGCAGGAACAGACGGGGGCGGCATTCGTGGTGCTGTCGAAGATGGTGACGCACTGACGGCATGAGGACAGGCCGCAGCGGCCTGTCCCCGCCGTAGCTTATGAACCGAGCCGGCCGCGCACGCGCGCAATCGCCGCGCGCACCTGGTTCGGCGCGGTGCCGCCCACGTGGTCGCGCGCTGCCACGGAACCTTCCAGCGTCAGCACTTCGAACACGTCGTCACCGATCAGCGTGGAGAACTGGCGCAGGTCGTCCAGCGACAGGTCGGCCAGGTCCACGTTCTTGTCCACGCAGGTGCGCACGGCATGGGCCACGGCTTCGTGCGCGTCGCGGAACGGCAGGCCTTTCTTGACCAGGTAGTCGGCCAGGTCGGTGGCGGTGGCATAGCCCTGCAGTGCGGCGGCGCGCATCGCTTCCGGCTTGACGGTGATGCCGCCGGCCATGTCGGCGAAGATGCGCAGCGTGTCGACGACGGTGTCCACCGTGTCGAACAGCGGTTCCTTGTCTTCCTGGTTGTCCTTGTTGTAGGCCAGCGGCTGGCCTTTCATCAGGGTCAGGAGGCCCATCAGGTGGCCGTACACGCGACCGGTCTTGCCGCGGGCGAGTTCCGGCACGTCCGGGTTTTTCTTTTGCGGCATGATCGACGAGCCGGTGCAGAAGCGGTCGGCGATGTCGATGAAGCCCACGCGTGGGCTCATCCAGATCACCAGTTCTTCCGACATGCGCGAGATGTGCATCATGATCAGCGACGCGGCGGACGTGAATTCGATGGCGAAGTCGCGGTCCGACACGGCGTCCAGCGAGTTGTGGCACACGTCGTCGAAGCCCAGCGTTTTGGCGACCTGCAGCCGGTCGATCGGGAACGTGGTGCCGGCCAGCGCGGCGGCGCCCAGCGGCAGGCGGTTGACGCGCTTGCGGCAGTCCGCCATGCGTTCGGCATCGCGGCCGAACATTTCAACGTAGGCCAGCATGTGGTGGCCGAACGTGATCGGCTGCGCCACCTGCATGTGCGTGAAGCCGGGCAGGATGGTGTCCGCATGCTGGTCGGCCAGGTTCACCAGCGCCGCGCGCAGCTGCTGCAGCAGGCCGGTGATGTCGTCGATCGCCGAGCGCACGTACAGGCGGATGTCGGTGGCCACCTGGTCGTTGCGGGAACGGCCCGTGTGCAGGCGCTTGCCCGCATCGCCGGCCAGTTCCGTCAGGCGCTTCTCGATGTTCAGGTGGACGTCTTCCAGGTCCAGCAGCCATTCGAACTTGCCGGACTCGATTTCCTCGGCGATCTGCGCCATGCCGCGCTGGATCGCTTCCAGGTCGGCGGCCGGGATGATGCCCTGCGCGGCCAGCATGCCGGCGTGGGCCAGCGAGCCTTCGATGTCGGCCTTCCACATGCGCTTGTCGAAAAAGACCGAGGCGGTATAGCGCTTGACGAGATCGGAGACGGGTTCGGAGAAGCGGGCCGACCAGGCCTCGCCTTTTTTGGAGAATTGTTCAGTCATGATGGTGAGAGTCCGGTAATCCGAAGATTATAGCCAACGTTGACCCGGCGGCCGCCTTTTGTCCCCGGCCGGCGCCCCGATGCTATCTTCATGGTTTTCCACAGGAGGTTCCATCATGATGCCAGCACCAGTCTCCGGCGGCGCGGAGTTGACGGACGATACCGACAAGGCGCGCCTCGACGTGCCGCTGATCCACCGCTTCCTCAGCGAGGGCTCGACATGGGCGCTCGGCATTCCGCGCGCACTGGTGCAGCGCTCGATCGACCATTCGCTGTGCTTCGGCGCCTATCTCGGTATCGGCACCGACAGTGCCCAGGTGGGCTTCGCGCGCGTGATCACCGACCAGGCCACGTTCGCCTACCTGGTGGACGTGTTCGTGCTGCCCGAGCACCGCGGTCGCGGCTACAGCACGGCAATGATGGATGCCGTGATGGCGCATCCGGGGCTGCAGGGCCTGCGCAAGTTCATGCTGTCGACGACCACGGCCGCCGGCCTGTACGAGCGTTACGGCTTCACGCCGCCGGCACCGTCCGTGACGCTGATGGAACGGAGCGTGCCCGACATCTACCGGCGCCGGTAAATCCCGGGCGTGGCGTGGGCGCCGCACTATGGCGGCGTTTTCGATCGAGTTTGTTTACGGGCTGCGTGGACTTGCGTAGAGTGAAACGCAGACACCTTCCCCCGGCGCAGGCCGGAACAAACATTATTCGAATCGGGAGCATCAATGGGCAAGCGCAGCGGCAGCATTCGTTCAACCATCACTGTCGGCGCCATGCTGGTGCTGTGCGCCTACGGCGCCAGCGCCGGCGCGCAGACAGTACAGACGGATCCCGCGGCACCGCTGCCCAAGGTGGAAATCACGGGTTCGGCGATCAAGCAGATCGCATCCGAAACGCCGCTGCCCGTGCAGATCATCACGCGCGACGAGATCGACAAGGCCGGCGTCACCACCGCCGCCGAGCTGGTGGCGCGCCTCAGCTCCAATGTGGGCGGGCTGACGGATGGCGTCAGCATCAACGTCGGCGGCGACCAGCGCGGCTTCAACAGCGCCAACCTGCGCGGCATCGGCACGTCGTCCACGCTGGTGCTGCTGAACGGCCGCCGCATGGCCAACTTCGCCTCGCCCGGCGACGACACCGGCGTCGACCTGAACAACATCCCCGCCGCCGCGATCGCCCGCGTCGAAGTGCTGCTGGACGGCGCCTCGGCGCTGTACGGCACCGATGCCATCGGCGGCGTCATCAATTTCATCACCCGCAAGGACTTCCGCGGCCTGGAGCTTAATGCCTACGGCGGCAAGACGGATGAAGGCGGCGCCGGCAAGCGCCAGGCCACGCTGAGCGGCGGCTTCGGCAGCCTGCAGGACGACGGCTACAACGTCTTCGGCGTGTTCGACATCCAGGAAACGGATTCGCTGCGCACGTCGCAGCGCAGCTTCATTCCCGAGCTGCGCATCCCGGAACGGCTGGGCCACCTGCTGTCCGGCTTCACCAGCCCGGCCAATATCCGCCTGACGTCGGCCCAGCGCGACCACCTGCAGGACATCGGTTTTCAATTGAACGGCCGGCCGATCACGAACCGCCTGGTCAACTTCGGCATCCCCGGCTGCAGCGCACCCGCCAACCTGTATCTGCCGGCCGGCACCGGCGGTGTCGACGGCTGCACCTACGACTACATGGGCGACACGGAGCTGTATCCGAAGTCGCTGAAACAGAGCTTCCTGTCGCGCGGCGTGCTGCAGCTGCCGGGCGGCCACCAGCTGTACGGCGAGGTGGTGCTGAGCCGCGCGAAGACGAATTACGTGGGCTCGTCGGCCCGCGTCACGGCCTACATCGACTACAGCCAGGTGCCCGCGCTGGCCGGCACGGGGCTGGACCAGCTGGACGACGACTTCCCCGGCGAACTGGAACTGCGCATGCGGCTGTCCGAAGCAGGCAACCGCACCAGCGAGCTGACGAGCGAGGCGCAGCGCTACGTGGTCGGCATGCAGGGCACGCTGGGCAAGTGGGACTACGACATCGGCTACAACCACAGCGTCAACACCGTCAAGGACCGCGACGTGCACGGCTACGTGCTGTACGACGAGCTGCAGGAAGGCCTGACGGCCGGCCTGATCAATCCGTTCGGTCCGTCCAGCGCGGAAGGGCGCGCGCTGCTGGACCGCATCCAGGTGGACGACGTGGTGCGCCATGCGCGCGGCCGCATGGACTCTGTTGATTTCAAAGCTTCGCGCAGCGTGATGGAACTGGCCGGCGGCGACCTGGCCGTGGCGCTGGGCGGCGAATGGCGGCGCGAGCGCACCGAGTTCAATCCGTCGGCCCTGCTGCTGTCGGATAACATCAACAACGACGATGCACCGGAAGGCGGCCGCGCCACCAGCGACAGCCGCCGCGTATCCGCCGTGTTCGGCGAGATCCAGGCGCCGTTTACCAGGCAGTGGCAGGCGCAGCTCTCGGCCCGCTACGACCACTACCAGCAGGTGGGCGGCGCATTGAGCCCGAAAGCGGGGCTGTCGTTCACGCCCGTCAAATGGGCGCTGCTGCGCGCATCGGTGGGCCGCGGCTTCCGCGCGCCGTCGATGACGGACCTGTACCGCCCGACCGTGTACAGCGCCACGGCGACGCTGCCGGACCCGGTCTACTGCGCCACCGTGGAAAACAACTATGCGGACTGCGCCAACAACTGGGACACGCGCCGTTACAGCAACGCCAACCTGAAGCCGGAAAAAAGCCGCCAGTACTCGATCGGCGCCGTGCTGGAGCCGGCCAAGTGGCTGACGACGAGCGTCGACTACTGGAACATCCGCCGCACGCGGCTGATCAGCGAGATCGGCGACGACGTGATCCTGTCCAACCTGGACAAGTACGGCGACCTGGTGCACCGCGACGAAGACGACTACATCGACTACATCGAACTGCACAAGGAAAACCGCGGCGCCCAGGTGGCCAGCGGCATCGACCTGGTGGTGGACGTGCATGGCGTCGATACGGCGATCGGGCGCCTGGGCGGCCGTTTGTCCGGCACCTATGCGATCGATTCGAAAATCCAGACGTCGCCCGGCGACCCGTTCATCAGCAATCTTGGCCGCTTCGTCACGGACACCGTGGTGCAGCGCTGGCGCCACACCGTCACGTTCGACTGGGAGCGGGGCCCGCTGTCGGCCAGCGTATCGAACACGTTCTCGTCGCATTACGAAGACCAGAACTCGGCGATCAACCTGGACGACGGCAGCGTGGTGGCGCCGAACCGCGTGACGTCGTACTCGCTGTGGGACATGTCGGCAGCCTGGAATGCCACGAAGGCGCTGAAATTCCGTGTCGGCATCCAGAACATGTTCGACCGCAGCCCGCCGTATTCGAACCAGGCTTATTACTTCATTTCGGGATATGACCCGACTTACACCGATCCGCGCGGCCGTCGTTTCTGGGGTAGTGTAAATTACGCCTTCAGATAAAGGAACCTCGATAAACCTACTGCGCATCGCCATATGCTGGTCTGCGGTACTCGCCGTACTAAAGTACGACTGCGTTCCTCAACCAGATCTGACGGCGCTCGCTACGGTTTCTCGAGGTCCCTTGAATATTTGCCCGGGGGAGTCCATGCGGAAGCCATTCGTTGTATGTCTGTGCCTTGCAATATTGACTCTCATGGGAACCGCTCACGCACAGGTGCTGCAACCGCCGCCGCCCGATGCGGCGCCGATCCGCGTGCCGGTGCCGGCGGCGAAAGGCTCGCTGGTGATCATCGGCGGCGGCCTGCGCGGCGACAATGCCGACGTGTGGCAGAAGATCGTCAACCTGGCCGGCGGCAAGGGCGCGAAGATCGCCGTGTTTCCTTCCGCCTCCGGCAATCCCGAGCGGGCCGCCCAATCGATCATGGGCTATCTGCGCAAGTTCGGCGCCGAACCGTTTTCCGTGCCGGTGGCCGTGCGGCTGGCCAACAGCGACTACCGCAAGGCGGCCGACGATGCGGCGCTGGCCGACAGGATCCGCAAGGCCGACGGCGTGTACTTCGGCGGCGGCGACCAGAGCCGCATCACGCAGGCGCTGGTGCGGCCGGACGGCACGCGCACCGCGGCGCTGGAAGCGGTGTGGGACCTGTACCGGCGCGGCGGCGTGGTGGCCGGTTCCAGCGCCGGTGCGGCCATCATGAGCAGCACGATGTTCTACAATCCGAAAGCCATCCTGGCGATGCTGCGCACGGGTGTCACCGATGGCCAGGAGATCGCGCCCGGCCTGGGCTTCGTCGGCGACGACGTGTTCATCGACCAGCACCTGCTGGTGCGCGGCCGCTTCGCGCGGATGATCCCGGCCATGCTGACCAAGGGCTATAAACTGGGCCTCGGCGTGGACGAGGACAGCGCGCTGGTCATCAACGCGCAGCGCGAAGTGGAAGTGATCGGCTACACGGGCGCGCTGGTGATCGACGTGTCGCACGCGCAGTGGGACAAGACCAAGCGCGACTTCAACGTCAGCAATGTGCGCCTCAGCTACCTGGACCGGGGCGACAAGTTCAACATCATCACGCAGAGCTACACGCCTTCGCCGGACAAGGCGGGCGGCCGGCTCGACCCCACGCGGCCGGCGCTG
Source organism: Oxalobacteraceae bacterium UBA6704 (assembly GCA_002454505.1). GTDB lineage: Bacteria > Pseudomonadota > Gammaproteobacteria > Burkholderiales > Burkholderiaceae_D > Rugamonas. The sequence goes on along the minus strand of DKJA01000012.1, from coordinate 10,410 downwards.
CGCGGCGCCGTGTTCACCAACGACATCCTCGGCAACGCGGCCGTCGTCAACCTGATGGAAAGGCTGATCGACAGCGACCAGGAAGAAGCGGTGGGCATCGCCAGCGGCAACCCGCGCTCGGCGGAACCGGAAGTGGGCTTCGAATTCCGGCTCACGAAGACGCCGGAAAGCACCGGCTACATCTCAGCGGTGGCGGAGGCTTACTCGGTGCTCAACATCCGGCTCGACGTAAGGCCCATCGATATTCCGCGGCCGCTGTACCGCTATCGCTAGCTTTCGCATGAGCTCAGCTCTGCAGCACATTATTTTTAAGGAAACCTGAATCCGGCGCATGCCCCCTTGCGTATAAGGCCACGTTGCACTTCCATTCACGTTGGACTGAGGAGGGGATCGTGGCTATAACCAAGAAACTATCGTTGCACCTGGCACTGGCTTTACTGGCGTCGCAGGCTCTGGCATCGAGCCACCGGGAGGCGCCGACCATTGCCGGCATCCCGCGGGCGGATGCCACCGACTTCTACATGTTCCGCAGTTACGAGCCAGGGCGCGACAAGTTCGTGACGCTGATTGCGAACTACCTGCCGCTGCAGGACCCCGGCGCCGGCCCGAACTACTTCCAGCTCGATCCGAACGCGCTGTATGAAATCCACGTCGACAACAACGGCGACGCCAAGGAAGACCTGACGTTCCAGTTCCGCTTCGCCAGCACCAACAAGAACAACACGTTCACGGTGGGCGGCAAGCAGGTGCCGATTCCGCTGGTGATCAATGGCGGCGCGATCAACGACGTCAATCCGCCCGGCCTGAACGTGCGCGAGACCTACCAGGTGACGGTGGTGCGGGGCGACCGCCGCAGCGGCACGCGCAGCCCGGTCACCAATGCCAGCGGCGGCGGCACCACGTTCGACAAGCCGGTGGACAATATCGGCAACAAGTCCATCCCGAACTATGCGGCCTACGCGGGCAAGCACGTGTACGACGTGAAGATCCCCGGCTGCGAAACCAATGCCCGCATGTTCGTCGGCCAGCGCAAGGATCCGTTCGTGGTCAACCTGGGCGAGACATTCGACCTGATCAACATCAAGGCACCGGCAGTGGAATTCGCCGCCAACGCCGAGCGGGCAGCGAAGGATGAGCTGGCCGGCAAGAACGTGACGACGATCGCGCTGGAAGTGGCGGCCAGCTGCCTCACGGCGGCCGGCGGCACGGACCCGGTGATCGGCGCGTGGACCACGGCCAGCCTGCGCCAGGCCCGGTTGATCAATCCCGTACCTGAAGGCGCACTGAACGCGTCGAAAGAAGGCGGCGCATGGACGCAGGTGTCGCGCCTCGGCATGCCGCTGGTGAACGAGGTGGTGATCGGCCTGAAGGACAAGGACCGCTTCAACCACAGCAAGCCGTCCGCCGACGCGCAGTTCGCCGACTATGTGACCAATCCCACCTTGCCGGCACTGGTGGAAACGCTGTTCGGCAGCGCCGGGGCGAAGGCGCCGACGAACTTCCCGCGCGCCGACCTGGTGGCGACGTTCCTGACCGGCGTATCGGGCCTGAACCAGCCGACGAAGGTGACGGCGGCCGAGATGATGCGGTTGAACACCTCCATCGCACCGGCGCTGAAAGGCGCGCAGAAACGGCTCGGCGTCATCGACGGCGACAAGGCCGGCTTCCCCAACGGCCGCCGCCCGGGCGACGACGTGGTGGACATCGAGCTGCGCGTGGTGATGGGCAAGCTGTGCACGCTGAACATGGGCTGCGTGCCGACCGATGCACCGGCCGGCGCGCTGCGCTTCACGGACGGCGCCTACCTGGACGACAGCGTGTTTGCCGCCGCCTTCCCTTACCTGGCCACGCCGCTGCCCGGCTCGCCGCAGCAATAGGAGGCCGCGATGAAACGACTCGTCATTCTGGCGGCATGCGTGCTGGCCGGCTGCGGTGGCGGCAGCCATAACGATGCCGGCACCATCACGCCGCCACCCGTCGTGGTACCGCCCGTCACGGCGGCCGACCGCTTCTTCTCCGCCGTGCAGAATTTTTTCGGCAAGGGGGAGGACGGCGAACCGGCCGCGGTGGACAGCGCGGCCGTCACCACGCCCGACAACACGGAACCGGAAACGGTGAAGTGATGAAGCGCCTGTGCTGGGCCATGGCGGCATTGCTGCTGCCATGGGGTGCGGGTGCCGCGCCACGGCTGCCGCGTACCGGCAGCGAAGTGGTGGCGCTGCTGCCGGCGCGGGACGACGGCCTGCAGGCGCTGCGTGCGCGGCAGGCCGCGGCCCCGCAGGCGGTGGAACCGGCCCTGGAACTGGCCTGGCGCTACGTGGCGCTGGGCCGGGCCACGGCCGATCCCCGTTATTTCGGCCAGGCGCAGGCCGTGCTGGCACCATGGCAGCAGCAGAAGGACGCACCGAACGGCGTGCTGCTGCTGCGTGCCACGCTGCTGCAGAACAGCCACCAGTTCGATGCGTCGCTGGCCGAACTGCGGCGCATCACCGACAAGGATCCGCGCGACGCGCAGGCGTGGCTGACGCAGGCCACGGTGCAGGCGGTGAAAGGCGATTACGCCGCCGCCACGGCCAGCTGCGCGCGGCTGTCCACATTGACCGGCCAGCTCGAAGCGTTTGCCTGCCTGGCATCGGCCAGCGCGAACACGGCGCGCATGCGCGGCAGCGAACGGCTGCTGGCGATGACGCTGCAGCGCGATACCGCGGCACGCCCCGAACTGCGCGTGTGGGCATTGACGCTGCTGGGCGAGCTGGCTGCCCGCCGTGCCGATGCGGTGGTGGCCGAGCAGCGCTTCGGCGCAGCGCTCCGCATTGCGCCGCACGATCTGTATCTGCTGGGTGCTTACGCCGACTTCCTGCTGGACCAGGACCGCGCCGACCAGGTGCCGGCGCTGCTGCGCGACGACCTGCGCGCGGATGCGCTGCTGCTGCGCCAGGCGATCGCCTTGAAACGGCTTGGCTACCGCGCCGGCCTGGCGCCCGTCCAGGCGGAACTGCAGGCCCGCTTCGATGCGGCGGCGCTGCGCGGCGACCAGGTGCACCTGCGCGAACAGGCGCGCTTCACGCTGCATGTGCTGGGCGATGCGAAAGCGGCACTGGCGCTCGCGCAGCGCAACTGGTTCGTGCAGAAGGAACTGGCCGATACACGGCTGCTGCTGGAGGCGGGTGTCGCGGCCGGCGACAAGGCGGCATTGCAGCCCGTGCTGCAATGGGTGCGCGGTACCGGGCTGGAAGATACGGCCGTTGCCGCGCTGGTGCGGAGGGCATCATGAGGATCGTCATCGCATTGCTCCTGTTGGTGCTGCACCTGCCGGCATGGGCCCACAAACCCAGCGACAGCTACCTGACGCTGCGCGTGGACGGTACCCGCATCGAAGGCCAGTGGGACATCGCCGTGCGCGACCTGGACATCGCCATTGGCCTCGATGCCGACGGCGACGGCCGCCTCACCTGGGACGAGCTGCGCCGGCGCCATGCCGCCATCGCCGCCTATGCGCTGGCGCGGCTGCAACTGGCCTCCGATGGCGCTGCCTGCACGCTCACCGCCGGTGCGCAACTGGTGGACGACCACACCGACGGCGCCTACACGGTGCTGCCGCTGCAGGGAACCTGTCCGTCCGCGCCTGCACAGCTGGCGATCACCTACCGCCTGTTTGCCGACACGGATGCCCAGCACCGCGGCCTGCTGCGGCTCGATACGGGCGGCACGGTGCGCACCGCCATTCTCGGCGGCGAGCAGCCGTCGCAGGTGCTGGCGCTGGCCGAACCGTCCGGCGCCAGCCAGTTCCTCGCCTACCTGCGCGAAGGCGTGCGGCACATCTGGATCGGCTACGACCACATCCTGTTCCTTGTTTCGCTGCTGCTGCCGGCCGTGCTGGTGCGCCGCGGCGGCCAGTGGCAGGGCGTGCCGGGCATTCGCGATGCGGGAACGGACGTGTTGAAAACGGTCAGTGCCTTCACGCTGGCCCATTCGCTGACGCTGACATTGGCCGCACTGCATCTGGTCGCGCTGCCATCGCGCTGGGTGGAATCGGCCATCGCCGCCTCGGTGGTGGTGGCGGCATTGAACAATATCTGGCCGGTGGTGCAGGGCCGGCGCTGGGTGGCCGCCTTCCTGTTCGGCCTCGTGCACGGCTTCGGCTTTGCCTCCGTGCTGGCCGACCTGGGCCTGCCGTCCGGCGCGCTGGCGCTGTCGCTGCTGGGCTTCAACGTGGGCGTGGAGCTGGGCCAGCTGGCCATCGTGGCGGTGCTGCTGCCGCTGGTGTTCGCGCTGCGCGGCACCACCGCCTATCGCCGCGCTTTGCTGCCGGCCGGCTCGCTGGCGATCGCACTGGTCGCCGCCGTGTGGCTGGGCGAGCGCGTCTTCGACATCAAGCTTCCTGGAGTCTGACATGAAACGACACACGATGGCCGCGGGCTGTGCGCTCGCGGTGGCCGCCTGCGCCCGCGCGGCGGAAGAACCGACAACGCCGGCGGTGCCGGTCGTCGAAGTGGTGGGCCATTACGACAACGGCGTGGGCCGCTTCGATGCGGCCAGTGCCGGCACCGTCACCGCGGCGCTGATCGCCGCGCGGCCGGCGCTGCGCACGGGCGAGCTGCTGGAGTTCGTGCCGGGCCTCGCCGTCACGCAGCACAGCGGCGACGGCAAGGCCAACCAGTATTTTCTGCGCGGCTTCAATCTCGATCACGGCACCGATTTCGCCACCTATGTCGATGGCATGCCGGTCAATATGCGCAGCCACGCGCACGGCCAGGGTTATACGGACCTGAACTTCCTGATCCCGGAACTGGTACAGCGCATCGACTACCGCAAGGGTCCGTACACGGCGGCGGACGGTGACTTCGCGTCGGCCGGCAGCGCGCGCATCGGCATCATGGACAGCCTGCCGCAGGGGATCGCCAGCGCCACCGTCGGCGAACATGGCTACCGGCGCGCACTGCTGGCCGACAGTACCGGCTCGCTGCTGTATGGCCTGGACGTGCAGCGCAACGACGGGCCGTGGACGGTGCCGGAAGACGTGCGGCGCATCTCCGGCCTGCTGCGCTGGAGCGGCGGCGACCGCGAGAATGGCTACCACGTCACCGCGATGGCTTACCGCAACCGGTGGAACGGCACGGACCAGATTCCGCTGCGCGCCGTCGACGCCATCGGCCGCTTCGGCAGTCTCGATCCGACCGATGGCGGCCGGGCATCGCGCTACAGCGTTTCATATGCGCGCTACGCCAACCTGTCCGGCGGCCGGCTGGAGATCAATGCTTATGCGGTGCGCTCGATGCTGGACCTGTACAGCAATTTCACCTATGCGCTGGACCGGCCGGACGAGGGCGACCAGTTCCGGCAGAGCGAGCGGCGCACGATGGCCGGTTTTGACACCAGCTGGGCGTGGCAGCAGAAGGTGGGCGGCGTCGAGCTGCGCAACAAGGCCGGCGTGCAGGTGCGTGCCGACAGGCTGGCGCCGGTGGGGCTGTACGAAACCGTCGCGCGGCGCACCAGTGCCACCGTGCGCGAAGACCGCGTGCGCGAAACCAGCGCCGGCATTTTCCTGGAAAGCGCCCAGCAGTGGACGCCATGGCTGCGCACCGTGGCCGGCCTGCGCGGCGACGCCTACCGCTTCAACGTGACCGGCAAGGGCAGCGACGATGCCGCCATCGTGCTGCCCAAACTGTCGGTGATCATGGGGCCGTGGCGCGATACGGAATTCTTCGTCAATGCGGGCCACGGCTTTCACAGCAACGATGCGCGCGGCGTGGTCGATGGCGTGACGCCGCTGGTGCGCACGCGGGGTGTCGAAGCGGGCATGCGCACCGAGGCGATCGCGGGTTTGCAGATGTCGCTGACGGCCTGGCACCTGGCCAGCGGTTCGGAACTGGTGTACGTGGGCGATGCCGGCACCACTGAGCCCAGCCGCGCCAGCCGCCGCCGCGGGATCGAGTGGAACAACCACTACACGAACGGGCCGCTGCAGGTGGACCTGGACCTGGCCGTGTCGCGCGCACGCTATTCGGAGTTCGCACCGGAAGGCGACCGCGTGCCGGGCGCGCTGGAACGCATGGCGTCGTTCGGCGTCACATACGCGCCGGCCGGGCAGCCATGGTCCGCCGGCTTCAACCTGCGCCACTTCGGCCCCCGTCCGCTCATCGAGGACAACAGCGTGCGCTCGAACGGCACCACGCTGGCTTACGCGCGCATTGGCTACCGTTTCAGCCCGCGGCTGCAGGTGACGCTGGACGGCTTCAACCTGTTCGACCGGGCCGTCAGCGACATCGATTACTTCTACGAGTCGCGGCTGCCCGGCGAGGCGCAGGCACGCGAGGATGTGCATTTCCATCCCGCCGAACCGCGCACGTTCCGGCTGACGCTGGCCTACGCGTTCTGAACGGACATCAGTTCACGTTCACCCAGCCGCCCTTGTACAGCACCGGCCCGGTCGGCGCATCCGGATTCGGCGACCCGCCTTTCGGCTCCAGGCTGACCGCCAGTGCGGCCACATCGCTGCCCACTGCCCGGTCCGTGCGGGCGAAGGTGGCCGTGCCGCGGGCGTCCAGGATGCCGAGCGAGCGGGGCGTGCCCTGCTGCGTGATGGCCCACAGCTGCAGCGTGCGGTCGTCCGGTACCGGCGTCTGTCCGACGACGCGCACGGCGATCACGCCATTGCGTTCGTCCGACGTAACCAGCAGCGCGACTTGCGCGCGTTCGTCCGCCAGCGTGGCGATGCGGTCGATCTGCGGGGCCGGTTCCTGCAGCACGAGCACGCCGGCCAGCACGGCCGCTACGGCGGTGGACGCGAGGCCCAGCAGCCGCCACCACTGCAGCGGATCGCGCCATGACTTTGCCGGCGCCCGCAATTGCAGGCGGCGTTCGATGCCCTGCCAGACGCGCGCCGGCGGTGCCTCGGGCGGCGCGAATTCGGCCAGCGGCACGAGCCGCGCCTGCCATTCGGCGACGGTGCGGCGCAGGGCGGCGTCGCCATGCAGCCAGGCTTCGAAACGGCGGCGCGCGCCACCCTTCAATGTGCCGACGACGTATTCGGCGGCGAGCCGTTCGCAGGCTTCCGGATGGTCGCGGTGATTCATCCGGCCTCCCGCTGTGCCAGGCACGTCTTCAGCTTGTCGAGGCCGCGCCGTATCCACGTCTTGACGGTACCGATCGGCAGCGACAACTGCTGCGCTACCTCGCTGTGCGACAACTCATGGAAGAACGCCAGCGCGATCGTCTGGCGCTGCGGCCGTTCCAGCGTGTCCATGCACCAGGCGAGCGCCTGCGCGTCGGCCGACAGCTCGTGCGCGCGGGCGGGGCCGGCGGCGGTGTCTTCCAGGGCTTCCATTACTGCGCGGTTGAAGGTGTCCACATCGATTTCCACATGATTGTCCAGGCGGCGCACGATGTCGTGGGCCTTGTTGCGCACGATGGTCGTCATCCACGTCATCGGTGCTGACAGGCTGGCCTGGTAGGCGCCGGCGGCGTGCCAGATCGACACATAAGCCTCCTGCAGCGCTTCCTCGGCGAGTTCGTGCTTGTGCAGTATACGCACGGCGAAGCCAAACAGTTTCGGCGACGTGGCATCGTACAGCGCGCGGAAGGCGGCCGCGTCGTTGCGGGCGGCGCCGGCAAGCCATGCGCGGAGCTGTTCTGGATCGGGTTGGTGTGGCACGGTGCGCCTGTAAGGATGGGGTGATCCAGAGTAGCGCCCTTTATGGCGGCGGGCAAGCGTGCGCGGGCTACAATGGCGGCCGGTCCGATTTCAAGGAAAGTTCATGCAACAGTCTGCCCTGATCCGCCGCGCCGGCGGTGTGCTTCTCGCTTTATTGTCGGCCATCGCGGCCGCCGCCCAACCCGCCACCGTCCGCGTCGATTATCTCCACAGCGGCAATGCGCTGGCCGAGAACTATGCGATGGACCGCGTGGTGATCGAGCCGCTGCCGTGGCCGGGCGACATGACGCGCACGGTGGACGACACCGACCGCGGCGTCAACAAGGTGGAAGTGGTCGACGCGAAAACGGGCAAGCTGCTCTATTCGCGGGGCTTCTCGACCATCTTCGGCGAATGGAAATCCACCGAGGAAGCGTCGAAGGCCACGCGCGGCTTCGGCGAGTCCGTGCGGTTCCCGAAACCGGATGCGCCGGTCAAGGTGCGTATCCTGAAGCGGGACGAGCGGAATCAGTTCTCGATCGTGTGGAGCGTGGATGTCGACACGGATGCGCTGGACGTCGTGCGCAAGCAGCCGGCGGCACCGGCCAGGCCGATTCCGCTGCGCGTGTCGGGTCCGTCGCCGCAGAAGGTCGACCTCTTGATCCTCGGCGACGGCTATACGAAGGCGGAGCTGGGCAAGTTCGAGAAGACGGCGAAGAAGCTGGCCGACTACCTGTTCACCGTCTCGCCTTTCAAAGAGCGGGCAAAGGACTTCAACGTTTGGGGCCTGGCGGTGCCGACTGAGGAATCTGGCGTCAGCCGGCCTTCGACGAACACGCACCATTCGTCGGCGCTGAACGCCCGCTACGACATCTTCGGCAGCGAGCGCTACGTGCTGACGACGGACAACCGCGCGCTGCGCGACATCGCCCAGCACGCGCCATATGAATTCATCGAGATCCTGGTGAATAACGACACGTACGGCGGCGGCGGCATCTACGGCCAGTTCAGCACCGCGGCGGCCAACAGCGACTGGGCCAACTACCTGTTCGTGCACGAATTCGGCCACCACTTCGCCGGCCTAGCGGACGAGTACTACACGTCGCCGGTGGCTTACCAGTCCAGCGGCGAACGCGCCGAGCCATGGGAGCCGAACGTGACGGCGCTGCACGACCCGGCCAACGTCAAATGGAAGAAGTATGTGAAGGCCGGCACGCCGCTGCCGACGCAGTGGCCGAAGGACGAATACGAAGCCCATTCGCGCGAGTACCAGAAGGTGCGTGCGCAGCTGCGCAAAGAGAACCGTCCGGAGAGCGAGATGAGCAAGCTGTTCCGCGAAGACCTGGCGTGGACGAACGCGCTGTTCTCGAAAGCGCCGCACGCGAAGACGGTGGGCGCCTTCGAAGGCGCGAACTATGAAGCCAAGGGTTATTACCGTCCGCAGCAGCAGTGCCTGATGTTCGACCGCAGCGAGGCGTTCTGCTCCGTGTGCGCCGAGGCGGTCGAGCAGACGATCGATCTGTATTCGCGGCCGGGCAAGCAGTAGGTCCGCAGGCTCAGCAGCTCGCACCGGCATGGGGTTTGCCGGTGCGCAGATCGAAACCCATGAAGCATTTGTAGCCGTCGCTGGGCCGGTAGGAACACCATATTTCGCCCTTGCGACGCAAGCGCTCGCCATCCTCCGCAGTACATGCCACGCCCTTTACGTCGGGCGCGATTGCATCAAAGATTTCTCGCGCCGCGTCGCCCCTGACGGAGATCGTCAGCTTGCGATCGCTCCTGGTTGGTGCGGCACGCTCCCCGGGCTCCCCTGAATAAATTAGATAGCTTGCCGACAGTGGCTGGTAGCGTTCGGCCCAGTCGGCGGCGCTGTTGCTGGCCAGGAGCGACAGGGCACACGCGATGATGACGTTCTTCATTTTTCAATCCGGTTGGTCTGACCTGGAATGATTGTCGCGACAGGATAGTGCCGATATTGGCGGGTATCAATCAGCACGCTGCTCAGTCCGTCTTAGTAAGAAAAGCAACAAGATGTTTCATGGTGCGGTACCGCACAGTACTTTTCGGCCGGAAAAATTATTCTGGATACGTGACGAAACAAAACAGAAGCAAACAAGACTCTCCAAAACCATTTCGAAAGGTACATATCATGAACAAACTGCTCGCAACCCTGATCGCCGGCGTCATCGCTACCGCAGCCAACGCCCAGACCACCACGAATCCTGACGTGAACAAAGCGCAGGTCGAAGCCCAGAAAGACATCGCCAAGGCGCAAGAAAAAGAAGCCAAGAAAGTTGCTGACGCGAACGAAGACGTAGCGAAGGCCCAGTCGAAAGCCGACGAGAAAAAAACCAAGGCCCACGCCAAAGCCGACAAGGCCCACTCCAAAGCCAATGAAAAAGTCGCCAACGCCGCCGCTGACGACCAGCTGAAAGCGGAAGCCAAGGCCGACAAGAAAATCGCCAAGGCCGATGCCAAAGCTGCCAAAGCCGACGCGAAAGCCGACGCCAAGCTGGGCGAGAAAATGGTCGAAGCGGACAAGGATAAAGCCGTGGCCGCTGCCAAGACCGCTGAAGCGACGGCCAAGGCCAATGCTGATGTGAAGAAGGAAGCTGCCAAGCACTAAGTTTCACTAAGCTGCTGAGCTAAAAGAAAGCCGCCGTCCTGCTAGCGCAGGCGGCGGCTTTTTTCGTGGGGACTGTCCCTGCAAGGGCCTGTCCCCGGGGTTGTTTTTGACTTTGCTTGATTATCTACGAGCGTCAAAAACAACCCCGGGG